>NZ_JAQRFK010000017.1 GCF_028598745.1 Xenorhabdus sp. IM139775 | reverse complement strand
AATTCGGTGGTGCGGTAGTTCAGTTGGTTAGAATACCGGCCTGTCACGCCGGGGGTCGCGGGTTCGAGTCCCGTCCGCACCGCCACCGTATTTAGGGGCGTAGTTCAATTGGTAGAGCACCGGTCTCCAAAACCGGGTGTTGGGAGTTCGAGTCTCTCCGCCCCTGCCAGTTAACAACTAAGTAATAATTGATATAGCTTTCAGATTAATAGCCCAGCTAGTTTTAGCTGGGTTTTTTCTTTTTGTGGTTGTTTTTTATGCGGTTCTAAATGTTATGCCTAATGCCTAATGCCTAATGCCTAATGCCTAATGCCTCATCGTTTTAACGTATTGTTGTTCTTATATATTGTTCTTATATAGTTTTAATCTCTAGTCTCGTGTCATTCTCATTTCTTTGTAGGCGCGGCTCCTTTGCGCACTATACCGTATATCAATCCTTACTTTTTGTTATAAAAGTTGCTATTGGGTAGTTACTGGGATAGCTACAGGCGCTTTTTCGACAGGAATTTTTAATAAATGTTGGATAAGGGCTTGTTGGTCACTGTTTTGCAGCCATACAGCATACAACGGGCGTTTTATTAACTCATTATTAGGTGAGGCAACGAGTGTTGGATATTCTTCTTGCCAATGTATAGGAAGAAAAGTAGCGGCATTAACACTATCCAATAATTCTCTGGCAATATGTGCTGATGTGGTTGTAATAATAGGTGGAAAATCACTCTTTAAGATTTGTTGTTCTTGCTGATGAAAATCTGCTCCCCACTCTAACTTAATATAATTTTCTACTCCTCTGTCAAGATTATGCCGGGTTGTTAATAAGACAAGCTGGATATTACCTATTAACTGACTTTGAAACTCATCCATTTTAGGGGGTTCAGTGGTAATTAAGAGATCCAATTCGCGAGAATGCAATTGCTTGACGAGTGACTGGCGTGTCGAAACCAGAGACTCAACCCGTGTTTCCCGATGGTGTTGATAAAATGTATTTAACCAAGATGTTAGATAACTTTCCCATAAGGATGCGGTAGCGCCGATAGAAAGTTTAGTGTGCTGGGCGACATAATTGATCTCTTTCTTTGCCAATTGCCAGGTACTCATTAGTGATTCTGCATAGGGTACTAGCCGTTCTCCGGCTGCTGTCAGGCGAATATTATTGCGATGTCGTGTGAATAAATTGGCACCCAACTGATTTTCTAGTTGTCGGATCCGAAAGCTAACAGCGGATTGTGTTAAATAAAGCGATTCAGCTGCCCGACCAAAGTGACGAGTCTTACTGACTTCCAAAAAGGTTTTCAGTAATTCAGTGTCCACATGCATCTCCAATAGTTTTTGTCGTTAAGATTCAAATATTTTGTTTTACAGAATGTCAAGCCTCCCTAATACTCCGCGCCATAATTAGTATGACATTAGAGTTAGGAGTGTGTCAGATGGCTGAAAGCTTCATCACGACTAATCGTTTTTTTGATAATAAACATTATCCACGTGGATTTTCCCGTCATGGTGATTTCACCATCAAAGAGGCTCAATTGCTAGAACGTCATGGTCATGCGTTCAATGAATTGGACCTTGGTAAACGCGAACCCCAAACAGAAGAAGAAAAACTGTTTGTTGCAGTTTGCCGTGGTGAACGTGCCCCGGCAACGACAGAGGAAAATGTATGGACTAAGTATTTGGCTAAAATTAGGCGTCCAAAACGTTTTCATACTCTTTCCGGCGGAAAACCTCAGGTTGATCCTGCAGAGGACTATACCGATACTGATGATTAATACCATCATTGATATTAATGATCTATGCAAGAGGGGCAAATTGCTCCTCTTGTAGCCGATAACTTATCCAGCCTGTTTTTGTAATTGAATAAGTAACCTATCCATGCTTCGGTAGCTCAATGCTTCCATAATATCCGGTTTTTCTATACTTTTTTGTTCTTTTAAGTCTGCAATTGTGCGGGAAACCCTGAGTATTCTATGCCAGGCACGTATAGACAGCCCTAATTTCAATAAAGTATTTTCCAGAAAAACGGCATTTTCCATGCTAATTTTGCAAATATCTTCGGTTTGTTTGCTACTGAGATGAGCATTGATGTGTCCACACCGCTCTATTTGTATTTTTCTTGCTATTGCTACGCGTTTTTTAACTTCCTGACTGTTTTCGCCATGTTTTGTTGATGATTGACTTAAAATTCCTGGCGGAAGTAGAGGAACTTCAATGGAAAGGTCAAAACGATCTAGAAAAGGGCCTGAAAGTTTGGAAAGGTAGCGTAATACTTGGTGTGGACTACTTCGGTTATGCATCCCCTGATGATAGCCGGTCGGGCTAGGGTTCATGGCTGCAATCAGTTGAACTTGAGCAGGAAAACAGACTTTTGCCTTGGCGCGGGAAATCACTATTTCGCCAGATTCCAACGGCTCACGCAGGGCGTCAAGGACACTACGATTAAATTCAGGCAACTCATCTAAAAATAACACACCATTATGGGCAAGAGAAATTTCGCCTGGTTTAGGTATTGAACCCCCGCCAACAAGAGCCGCCATTGAAGCACTATGATGAGGAGCCCTAAATGGGCGTGTATGCCATTTTTGAGGATTAATTGGATGTCCGGATAAGCTATTGATTGCCGCGACGTCCAGAGCTTCCTGATGCGTCAATGGGGGTAGCAAACTACATAATCGACTGGCAAGCATGGTCTTGCCGGTTCCTGGGGGGCCGAGTAACAGAAGATTATGTCCGCCAGCGGCGGTAATTTCCAGTGCTCGTTTGGCTTGCTCCTGACCAATAATATCTTGTATATCCAAAGTAAAGGATTCTGTCTGTGGTTCAACAGGGGGAGGGGAAGATAAAGTGACTTTTTCTCCCTGTTTTCCCAGTTTTCCCTGTTCTCCCTGTAAAAAATGGCAGACTTGGAGCAAATGGTTTGCTAGTAGTGTTTCGTTCTGGGACAAAATTGCCAGTTCAGCTTGATTCTCTGAAGAAAGGATCAGTTGTCTTTCTGCTTTTTTTGCGCTCAAGGCCGCAGGAATTGCTCCCGTGACTCGCCGGATTTCACCTGAAAGGGCTAACTCACCCAAAAATTCGTAATTATGTAGCTTATTTGTCGAGATTTGCTCCGATGCAGCCAAAATTGCGATCGCGATGGGTAAATCATATCTTCCTCCTTCTTTGGGCAGATCCGCTGGCGCTAAATTGACGGTGATCCTTTTAGGCGGATAAGTAAAACCACTATTGATCAGAGCACTTCGGACACGATCTCTGGCTTCCTTTACGGTAGTTTCAGGTAAACCAACAAGGGTAAGACCGGGTAAGCCATTGCTGATATGTGCTTCTATCGTGACGATAGGTGAATCAATACCAATCGTTGCCCGTGTATGAATAACGGCAAGTGCCATGATGCTCTCCTTAGCAAGAAAGCTGTTATCATGAATCGATAAAAAATAATGAAAAGTCATCTTTCGTTATTTTGCGAAAAGGCTCGTAAATATATTTGGGTTTGGATTGTCTTTTTGCCATGTTATAGAAACTTAGAAGATTAACTGGTTTTTTTATTGTTTTGTTTATCAATTATGTTATTAAACAATCAAATGACGATTATTTCTGAGAGAAAAATGAGTAAATACCAGTGAATTTATCTATTTTTAGTTATCTAAATGAAAAATATAAATAAAATAAATTTATTATGAAAAAATAAAAATAATCGTTGTCAATTATCATAGAAAGTGTTAACTCTTAAATATACGTTAAGCATACGAATCAAAAACGAATAAAATTATGAACGCATTTGTCCTAGTGATTAGCCTAATTATTGTGAGCGTGGTGGTGATTATTCCACCGTGCGGGGCTGCACTTGGACGAAGAATGGTTTAGATAGCAAATTAGCCAGATTCCGAAAAACCCCCGCACCGAAAGGCGCGGGGGTTTTTTTTAAGCCCAACATATAGATCAACACGTAGACACGAATAAAACAAAACATCATAACAGCCAATGGCAAGGTAAACATAACAGGGGAGGCGGCAATGAACGGGGCAAAATGGGTTGTAGAAGCACTACGAACACAGGGAATTGAAAAAGTTTTTGGTTATCCGGGTGGAGCCATCATGCCAGTTTATGATGCGTTGTATGACGGAGGTGTTGAGCACATCTTATGTCGCCATGAACAAGGCGCAGCGATGGCGGCGATTGGCTATGCGAGAGCAAGTGGTAAACCCGGCGTTTGCATCGCGACATCAGGGCCAGGAGCGACAAACTTAATCACGGGATTGGCCGACGCATTAGTGGATTCTGTTCCTGTTATCGCCATTACCGGCCAAGTCAGTTCTGCATTTATAGGGACGGATGCCTTTCAGGAAGTCGATATACTGGGAATGTCTCTTTCTTGTACAAAGCATAGCTTTCTTGTTGACTCACTGGAAAAATTACCTCAAGTCATGGCTGATGCTTTTAGCATTGCCATGAGTGGTCGTCCCGGCCCTGTTCTGATTGATTTACCGAAAGATATTCAGTTGGCCCAAGGGGATTTTACCCCCTATTTGATACCGACTCCCCCTACGCTTTCCTTACCAAAACAAGAGATTGAGCTGGCTCGTCAAATGTTGGCTTCATCTCAGAAACCTATTTTGTACGTAGGGGGAGGGGTTGGCATATCCGGGGCTGTTCCCGAGTTGCGCCATTTTGTCGCTGAAACCGGCATTCCCGTTGTTTCCACATTGAAAGGTTTGGGCGCGGCAGATTTTGAACATGAATGCTATCTGGGAATGTTAGGGATGCATGGCACTAAAGCCGCCAATCTTGCCGTTCAATCCTGTGATTTGTTAATTGCGGTGGGGGCGCGTTTTGATGACCGTGTTACCGGGAAGCTGAATACTTTTGCACCTCATGCCAACGTTATTCATTTGGATATTGACCCCGTTGAATTCAATAAATTACGCCAGGCCTATGTTTCATTATTGGGTGATTTAAAAGCCTTGCTACCTCATTTACAACAGCCTTTATCGATCCAAGTCTGGCAGCAAGAAATCAAACAATTAAAAAACGAACATGCATGGCGTTATGACCATCAGGGCGAAAGTATTTATGCTCCTTTGCTGTTGAAGCAAGTTTCTGAACGAGCATCGCCCAGTACAGTTATTACCACGGATGTTGGGCAGCATCAGATGTGGGCTGCCCAACACATGACTTTTAGTCAACCAGAGAATTTCATCACATCAAGTGGATTAGGCACGATGGGATTTGGTATTCCGGCCGCGATTGGCGCTCAGATGGCGCGTCCGGAAGATAGGGTTATCTGCATATCTGGTGATGGCTCTTTCATGATGAACGTTCAGGAATTGGGCACCATTAAACGCCAGAAATTGCCGGTCAAACTGATCTTATTGGATAACCAAAGGCTGGGTATGGTTCGTCAGTGGCAAGAGTTGTTTTTTGACAAACGTTATAGCGAAACAATCTTAACGGATAACCCTGATTTTCTTACATTAGCGCAGGCCTTTGGTATTCCGGGACAGCGAATAACTGATAAAACACAAGTGGATGAAGCATTAGATGCGTTGTTCAATAGCGAAGGCCCGTATCTATTACATGTGTCTATTGAGGCATTAGAGAATGTCTGGCCGCTGGTTCCACCAGGCGCAAGCAACGAAACCATGTTGGAGAAATCATTATGATACAGCATCAACTTGCTATTGAGGCGCGGTCTTGTCCTGAGATTTTGGAACGGATACTCAGGGTGACCCGTCACCGCGGATTTCAGATATGTGCATTGAATATGGATCATACAGCAGATAGTGATAATGTAAGTATTGAGCTTACCGTCACCAGCCAGCGTCCCATTAATTTACTTTTTTCTCAATTAATGAAATTGGTGGATGTAGCTGGTGTTGAGATCAAAGACAAAAAATCACGATTAATAAGCGCATAATGCGCCATTGAAGGAAAACTGAGAATGACAAAGCAAGCCGATTATATTTGGTTCAATGGGGAAATGGTGCCTTGGGCAGAGGCGAAAGTTCACGTTATGTCCCATGCCTTACATTATGGGACCTCGGTATTTGAAGGGATTCGTTGCTATGACTCCCACAAAGGACCCGTTGTTTTTCGTCACCGTGAACATATGCAGCGTTTGCATGACTCAGCCAAGATTTACCGCTTTCCCGTAAGCCAAAGTGTTGATGAATTGATGGCGGCTTGCCGTGAAACTCTGCGTAAAAATAAATTAGTCAGTGCTTACGTTCGCCCATTGGTATTTGTGGGGGATGTCGGAATGGGCGTCAACCCACCCGCTGGTTATAAAACAGACGTTATTATAGCCGCTTTCCCATGGGGAGCTTATCTCGGTGAAGACGCCTTGGATCAGGGCATTGATGCGATGGTTTCTTCATGGAATCGCGTGGCTGCAAATACGATCCCGACAGGCGCAAAAGCGGGAGGCAATTATCTCTCCTCTTTGCTGGTGGGAAGTGAAGCACGACGTCATGGTTATCAGGAAGGTATTGCACTGGATGTTCATGGTTATATTTCAGAAGGTGCGGGCGAAAACCTGTTTGAAGTGAAGAATGGTATTTTATTCACGCCGCCATTTACGTCATCGGCCCTGCCGGGGATCACCCGTGATGCCATCATCAAGTTGGCACAGGATCTTGGTCTGGAAGTTCGTGAACAGGCACTTTCTCGCGAATCGCTGTATTTAGCGGATGAAGTGTTTATGACAGGAACGGCGGCGGAGATCACCCCTGTTCGTAGCGTAGATGGTATTCAGGTTGGTATTGGCAAATGTGGCCCAGTCACGAAAAAAATCCAAAGCGCGTTCTTTGGCTTATTTAATGGGACGACAGAAGATAAATGGGGCTGGTTGGACCCGGTTAACCCTTAATAAAAAATATAAAACCCAACAGGCGGTCGTTCCCCGCCTGTTTTGATTGCTGAAATTAGAGATTCATTGACAAGACTGACATGGGAGTGAAGACAATGCCTAAATACCGTTCTGCCACAACGACTCATGGGCGCAATATGGCGGGAGCCCGCGCCTTATGGCGAGCCACAGGTATGACTGATGCAGATTTTGGAAAGCCGATCATTGCGGTTGTTAACTCATTCACGCAGTTCGTGCCGGGGCATGTACATCTGCGTGATCTCGGCAAGCTGGTGGCAGAGCAGATTGAAGCGTCAGGCGGTGTGGCGAAAGAGTTTAATACCATCGCGGTTGATGACGGTATTGCGATGGGGCATGGCGGAATGCTCTATTCATTACCTTCGCGTGAGTTGATCGCAGATTCGGTGGAATACATGGTCAATGCCCACTGTGCTGATGCCATGGTGTGTATTTCCAACTGCGACAAAATCACGCCAGGCATGTTGATGGCCTCTCTGCGCTTAAATATTCCGGTTATTTTTGTTTCCGGTGGCCCAATGGAAGCAGGTAAGACGCAATTATCTGAACAACTGATCAAGCTGGATTTGGTCGATGCCATGATTCAGGGGGCCAACCCAAATGTCAGTGATGAACAAAGCGATCAAATCGAACGCTCAGCGTGCCCGACGTGTGGTTCTTGCTCTGGTATGTTTACAGCGAATTCGATGAATTGCCTGACCGAAGCGCTTGGGCTTTCACAGCCGGGTAATGGTTCATTGCTCGCGACACACGCCGATCGTAAAACCCTGTTTATCAATGCGGGTAAACGCATTGTCGCATTGACTAAACGTTATTATGAACAAAATGACGACAGTGTTCTCCCGCGCAATATTGCGACCAAGGCTGCGTTTGAAAATGCCATGATACTGGATATTGCGATGGGCGGTTCGACTAACACCGTTCTGCATTTGTTGGCCGCAGCACAGGAAGCGGAAGTTGACTTCACGATGACGGATATTGATCGCCTGTCCCGTCAGGTGCCTCATTTATGTAAAGTTGCCCCAAGCACGCAGAAATACCATATGGAAGACGTACATCGTGCCGGTGGTGTGATTGGGATACTGGGTGAGCTTGATCGCGCAGGGCTTTTGCATCGCGAAGTGAAAAATATTTTGGGTTTGGATTTGCCACAAACGTTGGCCCAGTACGACATCATGCTGACAGAAGATGAAAGTATTAAAAGCATGTATTCAGCTGGGCCGGCGGGCATTCGTACCACGCGGGCCTTCTCACAGGATTGTCGTTGGCCATCGCTGGATGCGGATCGCGAAGCAGGATGTATTCGTAAACGCACCCATGCTTACAGTCAGGATGGTGGTCTGGCCGTTTTATTTGGCAACATTGCCATCGATGGCTGCATTGTGAAAACAGCAGGCGTTGATGAAGAAATCCTGTCCTTCCGTGGGCCAGCTAAAGTTTACGAAAGTCAGGAAGATGCCGTAGAAGCCATTCTCGGTGGAAAAGTGGTGGCAGGCGACGTGGTTGTTATTCGCTATGAAGGGCCGAAGGGCGGCCCAGGTATGCAAGAAATGCTCTATCCCACCACTTATTTGAAATCCATGGGGTTGGGAAAAAGTTGTGCGTTGATTACGGATGGGCGTTTCTCAGGAGGAACATCGGGATTATCTATCGGTCACGTCTCTCCGGAGGCAGCAAATGGAGGCGTGATTGGCCTGATTTATGACGGCGATATCATCAATATTGATATTCCAAACCGTAAAATTCAGTTGGATGTGCCGGAAACAGAACTTGCAGAACGCACACAAGCTGAATTATCCCGTGGGGATAAAGCGTGGACACCTAAATCCCGTGAGCGTCAGGTTTCCTTGGCATTACGTGCTTACGCATCATTGGCAACGAGTGCAGACAAAGGTGCTGTGCGTGACAAAACCAAACTGGGGAGCTGATTGTGGCGGTTTATCCTCTTAATAATACCGAACCCAAGGGCGCAGAATATCTCAAGGCTGCATTGAGTGCACCGGTTTATGATGTTGCGCAGATCACGCCCTTACAGGAAATGAAAAAAATCTCTGCGCGTTTAGGCAATACGATTTTGGTGAAACGAGAAGATCGCCAGTTGGTGCATAGTTTCAAATTGCGCGGTGCGTACGCGATGATCGCGGGGTTGGCGGAAGAGCAAAAAAGCAAAGGGGTGATCACCGCTTCCGCAGGCAACCATGCCCAAGGTGTTGCCTTATCAGCCAGTAAGGTTGGCATAAAAGCCACCATTGTCATGCCGATAGCGACAGCCGATATTAAAGTCGATGCCGTTCGCAGTTTTGGTGGCGAGGTTTTGTTGCACGGTGCGAATTTTGATGAAGCGAAAGAAAAAGCCATTGAGATAGCAAAGGAGCACGGTTACACCTTCGTTCCGCCCTTTGACCACCCTGTCGTGATTGCCGGGCAGGCCACGTTGGCGATGGAACTGCTCCAGCAGGATGCTCATCTTGATCGCATCTTCGTTCCGGTGGGTGGTGGTGGATTGATTGCCGGCGTGGCAGTGCTCATCAAACAGCTTGTTCCTGAAATGAAAGTGATTGGTGTGGAAGCCGAAGACTCTGCCTGTTTGAAAGCGGCGCTGGAAGCAGGGCATCCGGTGGATTTGCCACGCGTTGGATTATTTGCAGAAGGCGTGGCTGTTAAACGCATTGGCGACGAAACGTTTCGTTTATGCCAGCAATATGTCGATGATGTCATTACTGTAGACAGTGATGCTATCTGCGCTGCCATGAAAGATATTTTTGAAGATGTCAGGGCCGTTGCAGAACCTTCCGGTGCGCTGGCGCTGGCCGGCTTGAAGAAATATGTCCAGCAACATCAGATTCAGGGAGAACGATTGGCGCATATTCTCTCGGGTGCCAATATGAATTTTCATGGGTTGCGTTACGTTTCAGAACGCTGTGAGCTTGGGGAACAACGCGAAGCCTTGCTGGCAGTGACTATTCCCGAACAGAAGGGGAGTTTCTTGCAGTTTTGCCAGATATTGGGCACGCGTGTTGTGACTGAATTCAGCTATCGTTATTCGGATGCAACGGACTCAAACCAAGCCTGCATTTTTGTGGGGATCAGATTGAGTCGGGGGAATGCCGAACGTCATGAAATCATTGAAGAGTTAAAAGCATCGGGATATCAAGTCACCGATTTGACCGATGATGAAATGGCGAAACTGCATGTTCGTTACATGATCGGCGGCAGGCCATCCAAGCCATTGCAGGAACGGTTGTTTAGTTTTGCCTTTCCTGAATCGTCGGGTGCTTTGCTGAAGTTTTTGCAGACTCTGGGGACTCACTGGAATATCACGCTGTTTCATTACCGTAGCTACGGCACCGATTATGGGCGGGTATTGGCCGCGTTTGAGCTTTCAGGGCCAGAAGTGCGTTTCGATCGTTATTTGGATGCACTGGGCTACGAATATCATGATGAAACTGACAATCCCTCGTTTAAATTATTTTTAACTTAAATAAAAAATAGCAAAATAACCTCCTTTTTTTGGGGGTATTTTGCTGATTTTATTCCTTATTTCATTTCGCCTTGCTTTGTCATGGTGGAATTCGCCATCCCGATTAAAAATAACATCACCAGGAAAAGAAAAGCGAATAACCAATAAATTTCATTGGCGGCCATAATGAGCCCTTGGTGAGTGATTTCATATGCCAACTGATGACTGATTTGGGTATGCGATAAGCCCAGTTGTTGCATATTCTCATAATCGATGATTAATATTGCCGGCGATAATAAAACCGTATAATTGCTGTGAACCCTGTTCAGTATCAATTTGTATCTTTGACAAATCATAAGAAACACTTAATTGGATACAAGGATGTCGGTGCCATTCTGTTTTCATATGATGAGAAAGCACCAAATACTGTTTGTGATATTGATATAACCTGACGGCCTCAAGATATCTGTCTATTTTGCGTCGCATATAAAATGACCTACACTCAGATTATAACGATTGCCAAATTACAATAGCGCCCAGAATGCCTTAATCAGCGGTTCATTTAAACGCTTACTTAACGCGCAGACACCCAATTCAAACGGTTCGACCAGAGAAATATTTTCCAGTAATGAGATGCGGTTACGTACCGGCTCGGGGCTGTTTTCGACCACAACCGCCGGGATCAGCGCAATGCCGCAACCTAATGCCACCATAGAAACAATTGCTTCATGACCGGAAACCGTCGCGTAAATGACGGGATGCAGGATCTTATGCCGCCGGAACCAAAGTTCAATGCGCTTACGGGAAGGGCCGTGTTCGGGCAGGATAAAAGGAATGCGATCCCAGTCAGGGTGCGTCTGTGTGGCGAGCTTTCTCACGGTGCAAGGCAGGGAAGGAGCAATCAGCACCAGCGGTATTTCGCCTATTTTGGTGAAGCTGACATTATCTGGTAGTTTCTCCGGCTTGCCTGCAATTCCCAAATCCGCAGCACCGGATTGAACCCGATCAACCGCATCAGCCGCATCGCCTGTTGTCAGCTTGATTTCTACCAAGGGATGTTCTGCCCGAAATTTATCCAATACTTGTGGAAGATGGCTATATGCTGCCGTGACGGAACAGAATAGACGCAACTCGCCCGTCAGTGATGGACTTTGACGGTTTAATGAATGCTGTAGCTGTTTATATTGCAGAAGCGTTTGTTGGGCAAATTGTTTGAGTTGTTCACCGGCCGGGGTCAATTTTACCGTTCGGTTATCCCGCAGAAAAAGCGGGTGCCCCAATAATTCTTCAAGGCGCTGGATCTGGCGTGAAAGGGTGGAGGGACTGACATACATGGCCTTGGCTGAACGCCCAAAGTGACAACTTTCCGCCAAGTGTAAAAACAGTTTTAAATCACGTAGATCCATGGTCTTGGCCCTTTATCCAGAGGATTTTTGCCGTAAGAAAGCATGTTGCATAAATTGCAATGTAGTCTTGTTAATATATCAATTTCAGCAATGGCTTTCATGTCATATATTGTCTTCATATATTGTCTCTATGCAAACGACCTCACATCTCTAATTATATCGGAGTCACCATGGCTAATTATTTTGATACGTTGAATCTGCGCCAAAAATTGGCGCAGTTAGGCAAATGCCGGTTTATGGCGCGGGAAGAATTTGCTGACGAAGCGGGGTATTTAAAAGGCAAGAAAGTGGTGATCATCGGTTGTGGTGCCCAAGGGCTGAACCAAGGCCTGAATATGCGTGATTCTGGTTTAGATATTGCCTATGCGCTGCGTCAAGAAGCCATTGATGAAAAACGACCCTCATGGCGTAAGGCAACCGAAAATGGTTTCAGGGTTGGCACTTATGAAGCGTTAGTCCCACAGGCCGATTTGGTTATCAACCTGACACCAGACAAACAGCATTCAGTGGTGGTTCAGGCGGTTCAACCCCTGATGAAAGAAGGCGCAGCGTTAGGCTATTCCCACGGTTTCAATATCGTCGAAGTGGGTGAGCAGATCCGCAAAGATATCACCGTCGTGATGGTTGCCCCTAAATGCCCGGGTACGGAAGTGCGCGAAGAGTATAAGCGTGGATTCGGTGTGCCTACCCTGATTGCGGTACACCCGGAAAATGATGCAAAAGGTGAAGGGATGGCGATCGCAAAAGCGTGGGCCGCCGCGACAGGGGGGCATCGGGCAGGTGTGCTGGGATCTTCTTTCGTTGCAGAAGTGAAATCTGACCTGATGGGAGAACAGACTATTCTGTGTGGCATGTTACAGGCGGGTTCTCTGTTGTGCTATGACCAACTGGTTGCTGAGGGTATCGAACCCGGCTATGCCGGAAAATTAATCCAGTTTGGCTGGGAAACGATCACCGAAGCGCTGAAGCAGGGCGGCATTACATTGATGATGGATCGTCTTTCCAATCCAGCGAAATTGCGGGCTTATGCCCTGTCTGAACAACTGAAAACCATTTTGGCCCCGTTGTTCCGGAAACATATGGATGACATCATTTCGGGTGAATTCTCGGCCACAATGATGGCAGACTGGGCGAATGATGATAAGAACTTGCTGGCTTGGCGTGAAGAAACCGGTAAAACATCCTTT
Organism: Xenorhabdus sp. IM139775; assembly: GCF_028598745.1. Classification (GTDB taxonomy): domain Bacteria; phylum Pseudomonadota; class Gammaproteobacteria; order Enterobacterales; family Enterobacteriaceae; genus Xenorhabdus. Next base: position 44,696 of record NZ_JAQRFK010000017.1, on the reverse strand, counting down.
GAAAATTATCCAGATTATACCGGGCATATCAGTGAACAAGAATACTTTGATCATGGCGTTTTGATGATTGCCATGGTCAAGGCCGGGGTAGAACTGGCATTTGAAACGATGGTTGATACCGGCATCATTGAAGAATCTGCTTATTATGAATCGTTGCATGAACTGCCGTTGATTGCGAATACCATTGCCCGCAAGCGCCTGTATGAAATGAACGTGGTCATTTCTGATACCGCGGAATATGGTAACTACTTATTCTCATACGTCGCGGTTCCGTTGCTGAAAGCGAAATTCATGGCAACCCTGCAAGCCGGGGATTTAGGTAAAGCCGTTGTCGATCGTAGCTTCGATAATGCGCAGTTGCGTGATGTGAATGAAGCAATCCGTAACCATCCGATTGAAGTTATCGGCCGCACCCTGCGTGGTTATATGACAGACATGAAACGCATTGCCGTCGGTGGCTAACCTTATATGTTACCCTGCCCGACGTTATTTTATCGGGCAGGGAGATCTTGCCCCTTTACAGATCGAATTTCCGTTTCAGTTCATCAATGGCTTGTCGCTGAAATGCTTCAAATCGTTCCTTCGGTTGCTGCGATTGGATCATGTTCAGCGCGGGATCGTTGACCTTAGTACGCACGCCGCTTAATTCCTCCATGACCGCTAACCCACAGAAAGGCACATAGGCTTCGGAATAGCCCCCTTCGTGAACGATGACTAATTTGCCCTGACACAGCGCATCGGCGGCTTGCTGTACCTTGCGGGTCATTTCACGGAAGCTGTCACTGTGTAACTGCATTCTTGCCAGCGGATCAAACGCATTGGCATCATAGCCGCAAGCAACGATGATCAATTCAGGTTGGTAACGTTGCAATGCAGGGATCACAATACTATCCATCGCATAAAGATAACTATTGTGCCCGGCGCCTGCCATTAACGGGATATTGATATTGAAACCTTCTCCTTTGCCGGCGCCGATATCTTCTTCGCCACTATAACTTTCGGGATAGCAGCCATCCTGATGCAGTGAAATGGTCAGAACATCGTCACGCTCCCAGAAGATATGCTGTGTCCCATTACCGTGGTGCACATCCCAGTCAATGACGGCGATTCGACCCACCCCAATCTGCGCTTTGGCGTGTTCAATCGCGAGGGCAATATTGGCAAGGAAGCAGAAGCCCATAGCTTGATCTGGCAGGCAGTGGTGCCCGGGCGGGCGGGAAAGGCTATAAGCATTATCCAGTTCGCCCTGTAACACGGCTTTCACCGCAGCATAGGTCAGCCCGGCGGACAGTTTGGCGATGTCATAACTGCCTTGTCCTATTGGCGCTTCTGAGCCTAACATTCCCCCGCCCTGATCACTTAGCGATTTAAAACGCTGTAAATAATCTTCGGTGTGAACCCGTTTCAGCGTGGCGTCGTCGAGAGGTTCAGCACCACGCAGTTGCAATGAATGGCTTAATCCTGAAACATCGATTAAACTTTTCATTCTGCGTTTGGTTTCTGGTGACTCGGCATGTCCTGCACTCGTGGGAGGTTGTACCCACCCTCCAACCGGAAATGTCAAAACATGTTGTAATCCAGAATGATGCCAGAAACAGAGTTCATCAAAGAAAAAGCCTGTCTTACGTAGCATGTTACATCCTCTTTGATCCCGTTTATCTTTCAGGATTGTTATAGCATTGATGCGACTAAAGAGGTGTTATGTATTTCAATCACGGTAGAATCAATATTGATGTATTTGGCTAAAATCATTTTAATGCTTTCTGTTACAATCCCGCTCCCCCGACTTTTCATCCTGATAGAGTTTTTGAAACAAGTATGCGATTAAATCCAAGCCAACAACACGCGGTTGAATTTGTCACAGGGCCTTGTCTGGTTCTGGCGGGTGCCGGTTCCGGTAAAACCCGCGTGATCACCAATAAAATTGCCCACCTGATCCGTACCTGTGGTTATCAGGCTCGCCATATTGCGGCTGTCACTTTTACCAATAAGGCGGCGCGTGAGATGAAAGAGCGTGTTGCACAAACATTGGGCCGTAAGGAAACCCGGGGATTGCTGATCTCGACTTTCCATACTTTGGGGTTGGAGATCATTAAGCATGAATACAAGGCGCTGGGAATAAAAAGCAACTTCTCATTGTTTGACGATCACGATCAGATGGCCTTGTTGAAAGAGCTCACCGCAGATTTGTTGCAAGAAGACAAAGATCTGCTGCAAAAACTGATTTCGGACATTTCTAACTGGAAGAATGACTTAATCTCACCAGAGCGGGTGATGAGCATGGCACATTCAGCACAGGAGCACCAATTCGCAGAGTGTTACCGTCGCTATGACCAGCATCTGAAGAGTTGTCATATTCTTGATTTTGATGATTTGATCACCAAGCCAACATTGTTGTTAATGCACGATGAGGAAGTCAGGGAGCGTTGGCAGAATAAAGTTCGTTATTTGCTGGTGGATGAATATCAGGATACGAATACCAGCCAATATCACTTGGTGAAACTGCTGGTAGGTCATCGTGCACGTTTTACCGTGGTGGGTGATGATGACCAATCTATTTATTCATGGCGCGGTGCTCGCCCACAAAATCTGATCTTATTGAAAGACGATTTTCCACAGCTAAATGTGATAAAGCTGGAACAAAATTACCGTTCATCAGGGCGGATCTTGAAAGCGGCGAATATTCTGATAGCCAATAACCCCCATGTCTTTGAGAAAAAGCTCTTTTCAGAGTTGGGGTATGGTGAACCGCTCAGGGTCATCGAAGCGAGCAATGAAGATCACGAAGCTGAACGTGTGGTGGGGGAGTTGATCGCGCATCACTTTATTAATAAAACGGAATATAAAGATTACGCGATCTTATATCGTGGTAATCACCAGTCGCGTATCTTCGAAAAAATGTTGATGCAAAACCGCATCCCTTACCGAATTTCGGGGGGAACCTCGTTCTTTTCCCGGCCTGAAATCAAAGATCTGCTCTCTTACTTGCGTGTTCTGACTAATCCTGAGGATGACAGTGCGTTTTTACGTATCGTCAATACACCACGGCGAGAAATCGGTGCAGTGACAATCCAAAAATTGGGAGAATGGGCGAATCAGCGTAATAAGAGCTTATATCAGGCCAGTTTTGATCTGGGTCTGGAACAGCATTTGGCCGGACGGGGTTTGGCTGCATTGCAGCGCTTTACCCACTGGATGGATGACATCTCCCGTCAGGCGGAGCGGGAACCCTTGCTGGCGGTGAGGGACTTACTGCGTGGCATGGATTACGAAAGCTGGTTATATGAAACCGCGCCCAGTCCCAAAGCGGCTGAAATGAGAATGAAAAATGTCAATCAACTCTTCACTTGGATGAGTGAAATGCTTGAAGGAGATGACCTGAATGAACCCATGACCCTCACCCAAGTTGTGGCGCGTTTTACCTTGCGGGATATGCTGGAGAGAGGCGAGGAAGATGAAGAGTTGGATCAGGTTCAGTTAATGACGTTACATGCTTCCAAGGGGTTGGAGTTTCCCTATGTTTTTTTGGTTGGTATGGAAGAAGGTTTGTTGCCACACCAGAGCAGCATTGATGAAGACAATATTGAGGAAGAACGCCGCTTGGCTTATGTGGGCATTACGCGCGCGCAGAAAGCGCTTTTTTTCACTTTCAGCAAAGAGCGTCGCCAGTTTGGTGAACTTATCCGTCCGGAACCGAGCCGCTTCTTGCTTGAATTGCCACAGGATGATTTGAATTGGCCGCGGGGTAAGCAGGTGATAAGTGCAGAAGAAAGGATGAAACAGGGGCAATCGCGACTTGCCGACCTTAAATCCCGTTTAGGGCTTGGGCAGAAAAGCAGCAATAATAAATAGGCAATGAATAGCACGATGAAAACCCTGCATTTGTGGATAAATGCAGGGGCAAGGGAAACGTTTCAGCCTAGACGAGCGTGATTTTGCTCCTCAAGGAACAACAACCACTGGACATAACTTTGCCACTTCATTTCTTGCTGTAATGCTTCAGTCCTGAGTGGATGATTTACCTGCCATTGATGGGGCAAGGTGATAGTGAGAGTTTCATTTTCCGCTTGTAACCGTAAAGCCGGTAACGTGTCATCCCGCCGGCGACTGGCGAAAATAATGGCCAGTCGCAATAAGCGACATAACCGTTGTGCCTGTAGCAGCGACACAGCGTTTTGTTGGCTGAGCGAGGTTAAATCCACGGGGCCGCTTTGATTTTTCAACAGCGTGGCTAAAAGTCGCTTTTGAGAAGGCGTATAACCGGGCAGATCCAAATGATTGATCAAATAAGCAGAGTGGGCAGGCCCCTGGTGAAAATCAATAAACAGACCGATTTCATGGAGCAAACAGGCACTGGCCAATAACTCGCGACAACGTTCATCCAATTTCCATGACGGGGTAACTTGTTGGCAAAAATTTTCAGCCAACTGTTTGACACGCTGTGCCTGCCCGATATCCAGTCGGAAACGATGCTGAACATTGCACAGGGTTCTTGCCCGAATATCCTGTTCAATCGGCAAATCCAACATGCCGTAAACCAGACCTTCACGAAGTGCGCCGCCAGCCAGTATCATACTTTCGATATGCAATGCTTGAAAAATGGCGATTAAAATCGCTAATCCACTTGGAAAAACCAGTGCCCGTTCCAGTGTTAAGCCGTCGATTTCCAACTCTTCCAGTTTGCCGCATTCAATCGCCTGCTGTTTGAGTTGCTGGAGTTTAGGCAGGGTGATCAGTTCATCCATACCTTGGGCAATCATAATTTCCTGCAAGGCTTGCACCGTACCGGAAGCCCCCACGCAAATTTTCCAGCCTTGCTCAAGCAGCCCAGTGGCGACAGCGTTGAGCATATCATGGGCAGCCGCTTCTGCGTTGGCAAAGTTTTCTTCTGTCAGGCTGCGATCATTGAAATAGCGTTCCAGCCAAGTAACACAGCCCATTTCAAGGCTGAAAAGCTGGCTGGCCTTGGCACCGACACCGGTGACCAATTCGGTACTGGCTCCGCCAATATCGACGACAAGTCGCTTTTCAGACCCGCCCGTCGTGTGAGCAACACCTTGATAAATTAGCTGGGCTTCTTCTTCGCCACTGATCACATTAACCGGGGTGCCCAATATTTCTGAGGCTTTCCTGACAAATTCACCCGAATTCTCTGCAAGCCTCAAGGTTGCTGTAGCAACAACGCGGATCTGCGAGGCTGGAATATCCTGCAAATATTCGGAAAAGAGGCGCAAGCACTGCCATCCCCGTTCCATTGCCTGTTGTGATAAATGATTCTTTTTATCCAATCCGGCAGCCAGCCTGACTTTTCGCTTGATGCGGGTGACGACTTGAATGCTGCCGGATACTTCACGGACAACCAGCATATGAAAACTGTTTGAGCCTAAATCGATAGCTGCATAAAGCGAAGAAGCCCTCAGCATAGTATTTATTCCAGCCTGTGTTGTTTCAGTATCGTGTTATCTCAATGTTGCATTATTTCAATGTCGTATTATTTCAGCATTGTGCCATGTTAACTTGGGCGCTTACGGTTGCGTGTTGCATTGCCACGGCGCGCCATGTTGGTACGCCGGGGGTGTCCCCCTGAGCGGGTCCGATGACGGCGCTTAGGGACTGGCAGCTCTTTTAGCAACGCATCACTGTTATATTTGCTGACAGGTATCTGGTGCTGAATATACTCTTCAATGCCCGGTAAGTTCAGCGCATACTCTTCACATGCCAGACTGATGGAATGACCGCTTTCTCCAGCACGGCCTGTCCGGCCAATCCGGTGAACATAATCTTCACAGTCATCCGGTAGATCATAGTTAAATACATGTGTCACCAATGGGATATGCAGGCCACGGGCGGCAACATCGGTGGCAACCAGAATGTCCAGATTGCCCAGACTGAATTCTTCAAGAATATGCAGGCGTTTTTTCTGTGCAACATCACCGGTCAACAAGCCAACCCGATGACCATCAGCAGCCAGATGTGCCCAAATATCTTCACAGCGATGTTTGGTATTGGCAAAAATGATGCAGCGATCAGGCCACTCTTCTTCCAGCAGAGTCTGTAGCAGACGCATTTTTTCTTCATTGGAAGGGTAAAATAGTTCTTCCTTAATGCGGTGACCCGTTTTTTGCAGAGGTTCCACTTCCACATACTCAGGGTTATTCATCTGCTCAAAAGCGAGTTCACGTACTCGGTAAGAGAGCGTTGCGGAAAACAGCAAGTTCATTCTTTCGGCCGCCGCAGGCAGTCGGCGGAACAACCAGCGAATATCTTTGATAAAGCCCAGATCATACATGCGATCGGCTTCATCAAGCACAACAACCTGAATAGCGCCAAGATGGACATGGCCCTGTTTAGCGTAATCGATCAAACGCCCTGTGGTGCCAATGACGATATCGACACCCGCTTCCAGCACCTTAAGCTGTTTATCATAGCCATCGCCGCCGTAGGCAAGGCCCATTCTTAACCCAGTGGCTTTCGCCAATTCTTCTGCGTCAGAGTATATCTGAACAGCCAATTCACGGGTAGGCGCCATGATCAGCGCTCTTGGCTGATTCGTTTTACGCTCTCTGGCCGCAGGATGGGTCAATAAATAATTAAAAGTAGACGCCAAAAATGCCAGCGTTTTGCCCGTTCCGGTTTGTGCTTGCCCCGCAACATCTCGGCCTTCGACAGTTAAAGGCAATGTCAGCGCCTGTATCGGCGTGCAGTTGTAAAACCCATTTTTATCAAGGGCTTCTAAGACTTTGGGGTGTAATGCGAAGTCGGAAAACTTCTTTTCTGTCAAATGTGTTTTGCTCATAGTATGGTAGAATATCAGTTAACTATTGCTTTAAGAAAGTGTATCCGCTGAAATAAAGACACCCTAATGTGGGTTAATGTACACTGACACTGTAAAAGATTTTATTTTTGGAGCAACAAAATGAATGAAAAGATTGTGAACGATGAGGCTGTGAATGCCGGTATCATTCATCTGACTGACGGTGACTTCAACGAAGATAAGCTGAATGTAAGTGGTGCCGCCCTCGTCGAGTTCTGGGCCGAATGGTGCGGTCCTTGCAAAATGATTTCGCCTATTTTGGATGAAATCTCTGTCGAGTATGCAGGAAAACTGACAGTTGCCAAGCTAAACGTTGATGATCACACTGAAACCGCGCCAAAATTCGGTATTCGTGGTATTCCAACACTGATTTTGTTTAAAGATGGTGAGAAGGTTGCAGTAAAAGTGGGCGCTCTGTCAAAAACTCAACTGAAAGAGTTTTTGGAACCACACCTTTAAGTTAGAGTCTGGTCACAGTAATTACGGGCGTTTGGCGGATAAGGTGATTTATCCTATTGACCGCTAGACGTCCGCTACGAAGCATGGTAAGTTAGCGGACATGTGCTAATGCGAAGCCTCGCTTGAGCGGGTTCTTTATTTGATATAAAGGTTTATTGATATATCTTGATATAAAGAGTTGACATTAAGCATGTTGCATACTAAACAGTTTGTAGTGTCTGATAAATCTGTTATCTCTGGGTCACCTGAAGTATCTAATGGCATATCGCATTTGGTAGAATTTCTGAGTCTATATACGAGCAATCCAGTATATAGCTTGGTACACCCATAGCGTTCTAATGCTGAATATCTTTAAGCAGGGTGTTTTTATCCTAAGCATTTTTATGTTGAGCCTTTTTACGTTAGGTTTCCAACCCGCTAACAGTGCTTATGCCAAAAAACAGTTACGTTAAAAAACGTTTATGCTGAAGATGTATATGCTGAAATAGTGTCCACTATTAAACCTTATAATCGTATTTGCATCATAGAATTGTACTTACATTATAGATAGTTATAACATATGGCACATATTTTGAAATCAATCTGAGTACTTCAAACTATTGCCTTGTAATATAATTTAATATGTTAGAAGGTCTTATTTGTTTCTGGTACAAATAAACAGGCATCGACAGTGCTGCCATACCATTCACGTTTATAGTTCGAGATATACCCCGAGTTAAAGAACCCACCATTATGAATCTTACCGAATTAAAAAATACGCCGGTATCTGAGTTGATTACTCTCGGCGAAAATATGGGGCTGGAAAACCTGGCTCGTATGCGTAAGCAGGACATCATTTTCTCTATTCTCAAACAGCATGCGAAAGGCGGAGAGGATATTTTCGGAGATGGTGTGCTGGAGATATTGCAGGATGGATTTGGTTTCCTCCGCTCCGCAGACAGTTCTTACCTTGCCGGCCCCGATGATATCTACGTTTCTCCCAGCCAAATCCGCCGCTTTAACCTCCGTACCGGTGACACCATTTCAGGGAAAATTCGCCCACCAAAAGAAGGTGAACGCTATTTTGCCCTGTTGAAAGTTAATGAAGTTAACTTTGACAAACCTGAAAACGCCCGCAATAAAATCCTGTTTGAAAACTTGACTCCACTTCATGCCAATAACCGCTTGCGCATGGAACGTGGTAACGGATCTACTGAAGATTTAACCGCCCGTGTTCTGGATCTGGCAGCGCCGATTGGTCGTGGTCAGCGTGGCTTGATCGTGGCTCCACCAAAAGCCGGTAAAACCATGCTGCTGCAAAATATCGCAGCTAACATTGCCCACAACTATCCCGATTGCGTTCTGATGGTTTTGCTGATTGATGAGCGTCCAGAAGAAGTTACCGAGATGCAGCGTCTGGTCAAAGGCGAAGTGATTGCTTCAACCTTCGATGAACCGGCTTCCCGCCATGTTCAAGTGGCTGAGATGGTTATCGAGAAAGCGAAACGTCTGGTTGAACACAAGAAAGACGTTATTATCCTGCTTGACTCCATTACCCGTCTGGCTCGTGCCTATAACACCGTGGTTCCTGCTTCCGGTAAGGTTCTGACGGGGGGTGTGGATGCAAATGCCCTGCATCGTCCAAAACGTTTCTTTGGTGCTGCGCGTAACGTCGAAGAAGGCGGCAGCCTGACCATTATTGCGACTGCGCTGGTTGATACCGGCTCCAAGATGGATGAGGTTATTTACGAAGAGTTTAAAGGTACAGGTAACATGGAATTGCACCTGTCCCGTAAGATTGCTGAAAAACGTGTCTTCCCAGCCATTGATTACAACCGCTCTGGAACCCGTAAAGAAGAACTGCTCACTGTACAGGATGAGCTACAGAAGATGTGGATCTTACGTAAGATCATTCATCCGATGGGTGAAATCGATGCGATGGAATTCCTTATCAACAAACTGGCTATGACAAAAACAAACGAAGAATTCTTCGACTTTATGAAACGCTCATAGTTGTTGTGGAATATGGTTGTTGTGAAATAGGATAATTCCGTAATAATCCATATTAAGTAATAAATAGTATTTATTGACTTCTCTAAAGCGCCACGTTCTTGTGGCGCTTTTTTTATCAGTTCCTGACTCTATTTGACTGAAATGGTACATTTTTTGCATGTTTTTCGGGTGATTAGATGCGTTTTTCCTAACCAAACGTTTTATAATGGTCAATCATGTTTTACAGACGGCATGATCAATTTGATTAATTTTATGAGTCAGGACACCCTGTTTTGTTAACAGGGAACTTATGGATCCGTTGTTAAATGGGACATCCATAAGTCAATGAATAAAATAATAGATGCCTCATCATTATCTTATAGAGAGTTGTTATTGTGAATATTCCCAGTATGAGTGTCGAAATTTTTTGCGTATTTATATTCTCATTGGTGTTTTTGTTTGTGGCTCGTAAGGCAGCAAAAAAAATCGGCCTGGTTGATAAACCTAATTACCGTAAACGTCATCAGGGCTTAGTTCCTTTGGTAGGGGGCATATCTGTTTTTTTTAGTGTGTGTTTCGCATTTGTTATTACAAACGAGTTTATACCGCATAAGTGGTTGTATTTGGTCTGTGCAGGAATATTAGTCTTTATCGGTGCCTTGGATGACCGTTTTGATATCAGTGTGAAGATTCGGGCCACCATTCAGGCTCTGGTTGGTATCAGCATGATGTATTTTGCTGGCCTGAAGCTTGATAGCTTGGGACACGCATTCGGGGCATGGGAAATGTCACTGGGGCCATTCAGCTACGTTGTGACGCTATTCGCTGTTTGGGCTGCCATTAACGCTTTCAATATGGTGGATGGTATTGACGGGCTACTGGGCGGGCTATCTTGTGTCTCTTTCGGTGCATTGGGTATTTTGTTGTACACAAGTGGTAATACGGCACTGGCGTTCTGGTGTTTTGCATTTATAGCAGGGATCTTGCCTTACATTTTCCTTAATCTTGGAATATTAGGAAGACGTTTCAAAGTGTTTATGGGGGATGCGGGCAGTACCCTAATCGGCTTTACCATTATTTGGTTACTGACTGAAGCGACACAAGGGGAAAACGCATCGATTAGTCCTGTGACCGCATTATGGGTCATTGCCATCCCACTGATGGATATGGTCGCTATTATGTACCGCCGATTGCGTAAAGGAATGAGCCCGTTTTCGCCAGATCGCCAGCATATTCATCATTTGATTATGCGCGCTGGTTTTACCTCTCGTCAGGCATTTATTTTGATCACTTTGGCGGCGGCTTTATTGGCTTCGATCGGAATAATTGCTGAGCGGTTGATTTTTGTTCCTGAATGGATAATGTTGGCATTATTTTTGCTTGCATTTATGTTGTATGGCTATTGCATCAAACGCGCGTGGAAAGTCGCCCGTTTTATCAAACGGAGTAAGCGGCGTATGCGTCGGACAATAAGCCATCATTAAAAACATCGACTATCAAAGGGGTTTTGTGCAGTGATAAACTCAGAAACGAAATCTATACAGGATCAGCCTGCTATAGAGCATGAACTGGATATTCGGGCACTGTGTTATGCTTTATGGCGTGGAAAGATATGGATTATCGCACTGGCAATGATTTTCGCTGCCGTCGCTCTGGGGGCATCTTATCTGATGCAACCAAAATGGAGCGCAACCGCTATTGTGGATTTACCGACAACCAATAATTTGGGTAGCTACTATTCGCAGCAACAATTTTTGCGTAATTTGGATACCCATATCAATGCCTCGCCAGAGGCGCAATTGCCGACTATTCCAGACGGTGCATACAAAGAATTCATGACACAGGTTTCAGCGTATGACACCCGTCGTGAATTCTGGCTGCATTCTGAGTATTACAAACAACGCAAGGAAGGACATGCCAAAGCGGATGCGGTATTGCTGGATGAATTGATCAACGATATTAAAATCACGCGCAGTGATGATAAAACATCATCAAATGACAGTATCAAATTGACCGCAGCAACCGCCGCTGATGCTAATCAACGCCTGCGTCAGTATATTGCGTTTGCCAATCAACGGGCGAGTTCCCACCTGAATAACGAAATTAAGGGCGCGTGGGCGACACGTACTCAGTCCATGAAAGCGTTGGTGAAACGTCAGGAGATTGTGGCAAAGGCGATATATAATCGTGAATTGAATGTCTTGCAGCAGTCGCTGAAAGTGGCCGAGAAACAAGGTATTCACCGTAATCAGACAACTATCCCTATCGAAGAACTCCCTGAATCCAAAATGTTTATGCTGGGTACCTCACTGTTGCAAGCCCAGATTGAAACGTTGGAAGCCACCGGTCCTGATTACAGCATCGATTATGATCAAAATATCGCGATGCTGGCGACATTGAATGTCGGCCCGACTTTGCAAAACGCTTTCCTGACTTACCGTTATCTCAGAACACCGGAGGAACCGGTTATCCGAGACAGCCCTCGCCGTGTTTTTATGATGATTTTGTGGGGAGCTGTTGGCATGTTAGTGGGTGCAGGTGTCGCTTTGGGCAGGCGCTCACACTCCGCCAGTTCATATCAGTAACAGTATCAATAGGCGATGGGTTTTTCATTCCCCTTTCTTGGAAGTATCTGCAATGATTGACAAAATAAGAGAGTCACTGTGAAAGTGTTGACTGTGTTTGGTACCCGGCCGGAAGCCATTAAAATGGCTCCGTTGGTACATGCGTTGGCTATGGATACTGCCTTTGAAGCCAAAGTCTGTGTCACAGCCCAGCATAGAGAAATGCTGGATCAGGTATTGCACCTGTTTGGGATAACGCCGGATTTTGATCTTAATATCATGCAAAAAGGGCAGGATCTGACGGATATTACCTGCCGTATCCTGCAAGGCATGAAGCCAGTATTGGAAGAATTTAAACCCGATGTGGTGTTGGTGCATGGTGATACCACGACAACCATGGCAACCAGTCTGGCTGCTTTCTATCAGCATATTCCGGTCGGCCATGTTGAAGCGGGGCTGAGGACGGGAGATCTTTATTCTCCGTGGCCGGAAGAAGGCAATCGTAAAATTGCCGGGCATTTGGCCATGTACCATTTTGCACCGACGGAAAATTCCCGCAACAACCTCTTAAAAGAATCCATTGCGGATCAGCGTATTTTCGTGACAGGCAACACGGTAATTGATGCGCTGCTATCAGTACGTGATCGCATCATGAATGATGAAACCCTGTCCGGGCAGCTTGCTGAACTTTATCCTTTCCTTAACCCGAATAAAAAAATGATCTTGGTGACCGGTCACCGCCGTGAAAGTTTTGGTAAGGGATTTGAACGCATTTGTGAAGCCTTGGCACAGATTGCCAAGGCACATCCTGATGTTCAGGTGGTTTATCCGGTTCATTTGAACCCGAATGTCAGTGAGCCAGTAAAGCGTATTCTGCATGACATTGATAATATTATCCTTATCAAGCCCCAGGATTACCTGCCATTCGTTTATTTGATGAATCATGCCTATGTGATCTTGACCGATTCAGGGGGAATTCAGGAAGAAGCGCCTTCTTTGGGCAAACCTGTTCTGGTGATGCGCGATACCACTGAACGACCTGAAGCGGTTGATGCGGGAACCGTGCGATTAGTGGGAACGGAAACCCAAACTATCGTTGCGGAAGTGACGCGTCTATTGACGGACGTTAACGCCTATCAACAAATGAGCCATGCCCATAACCCGTATGGTAATGGTCAGGCTTGCCAGCGAATTCTCGAAGCATTAAGAAAAAATCAGGTGACATTATGAGTTTTGAAACAATTTCTGTTATCGGCCTGGGTTATATCGGTTTGCCCACCGCAGCGGCATTTGCCTCCCGTCAAAAAACGGTGATTGGCGTCGATGTTAATCAACATGCGGTAGATACGATTAACCGTGGCTCGATTCATATCGTTGAACCTGATTTAGATAAAGTGGTGAAAGTCGCGGTAGAAGGCGGCTTTCTAAAAGCCGCCACGGTGCCAAAAGCGGCGGATGCTTTCTTGATTGCGGTTCCGACGCCTTTCAAAGGGGAGCATGAACCGGATATGGCCTATGTGCGCTCTGCGGCGGGATCCATCGCACCTGTCTTGAAAAAAGGGGATTTGATTATTTTGGAATCCACCTCTCCCGTGGGGGCCACAGAACAGATGGCAGAATGGTTAGCTGCGGCACGTCCAGATCTTTCATTCCCGCAACAAGCGGATGACAACTCGGATATTGATATCGCTTATTGTCCTGAGCGTGTCTTGCCGGGGCAAGTGATGGTGGAATTGATCAAAAATGATCGGGTCGTGGGCGGCATGACCGCCAAATCCTCCCGCCGGGCAAGTGAGCTGTACAAGATTTTCCTTGAAGGTGAATGTGTGATCACCAATGCCAGAACCGCGGAAATGTGCAAGCTGACAGAAAACAGTTTCCGTGATGTGAATATCGCTTTTGCCAACGAACTGTCCCTGATCTGTGCCGACCAAGGGATCAATGTCTGGGAACTGATCAGTCTGGCAAACCGCCATCCGCGTGTCAGCATTCTGCAACCCGGGCCGGGTGTTGGCGGGCACTGCATTGCCGTCGATCCGTGGTTCATCGTCTCCCAGAACCCTGAACAGTCCCGTTTGATTCATACCGCGCGTTTGGTGAATGACAGCAAGCCACTGTGGGTCGTGGATCAAGTGAAAGCTGCCGTCGCTGACTGTTTGGTTGAGAGTGGCAAACGGGCGAATGAGATTAAAATTGCCTGTTTTGGCTTGGCTTTCAAACCGAATATTGATGATTTGCGGGAAAGCCCAGCCGTTCATATTACAAAAATGGTGGCACAGTGGCATGCAGGGCAAACCCTCGCGATTGAACCCAATGTGCATCAACTGCCTGATTCGCTGAAAGATCGGGTAGAACTGGTGGATGTCAATCAGGCCTTAAAAGAGGCTGACGTGGTATTGATGCTGGTGGATCATAGCCAGTTTAAAGCCATTAATGGGTCGGCCATAAAACAAAAATGGGTTGTTGATACAAAAGGAGTTTGGCGTTGAAACGTATTCTGATTACTGGTGGTGCCGGTTTTATTGGCTCTGCGGTGGTTCGCCACATTATTGACCAGACTGAAGACCATATCGTTGTGGTTGATAGCTTGACTTATGCCGGCAATCTTGAATCACTGGCCCCGGTTGCGGATCATCCCCGCTATGCCTTTGAGCAGGTTGATATCTGCCAGCGTGCTGCCTTAGATCGGGTATTCCAGCAATATCAACCGGACGCGGTGATGCATCTGGCCGCAGAAAGCCATGTCGATCGTTCCATCGACGGGCCTGCGGCGTTTATCGAAACCAATATCATCGGCACTTATACCTTGCTGGAAGCGGCTCGTGCATTTTGGCAGCAGTTGGATCAGGAAAAACAGGGCAAACTCCGCTTCCATCATATTTCAACCGACGAAGTGTATGGTGATTTGCACGGTACAGGGAGCTTCTTCACTGAAACCACGCCTTACGCGCCGAGCAGTCCTTATTCCGCCTCAAAAGCGTCCAGCGATCATCTGGTCAGGGCATGGCAGCGCACCTATGGTTTACCGACCGTAATCACCAATTGTTCGAATAACTATGGCCCTTATCATTTCCCTGAGAAACTGATCCCATTGGTGATCCTGAATGCGCTGGCCGGTAAGCCTCTGCCGGTCTATGGCAAGGGAGAACAAATCCGTGACTGGCTCTATGTGGAAGATCATGCGCGGGCGTTGTATTTGGTTGTCACCCAAGCAGAAGCCGGTAAAACCTATAATATCGGCGGACATAATGAGCGCCGCAATATTGAGGTTGTGGAAACGGTTTGTGCACTGTTGGAAGAGTTATGCCCTGAAAAACCTGCGGGGGTAGCGCATTATTGCGATTTGGTTACCCATGTGGCGGATCGTCCGGGGCATGATCTGCGTTATGCGATTGATGCAGCAAAAATTGAACGCGAACTGGGTTGGACACCAGAGGAAACGTTCGAATCCGGCATTCGCAAGACCGTACAATGGTATTTGGACAATGAGAATTGGTGGCGCAGGGTTCAAGATGGCTCTTATGCAGGGGAGCGGCTTGGGCTTGGCACTCAATAAGCCCGTCAGGGGGAGCAGATGAAAGGAATTATACTGGCCGGAGGTTCCGGCACCCGTTTGTATCCAATAACGCGTGGCGTATCAAAACAGTTATTGCCGATTTATGACAAGCCGATGATTTACTATCCGCTGTCAGTGTTAATGCTGTCGGGAATACGCGATATCCTGATTATCTCGACACCGGAAGATTTACCTGCTTTTAAACGATTACTCGGCAGTGGCGAACAATTTGGTATTCATCTTAGCTATGCCGAACAGCCTTCACCTGATGGTCTGGCACAAGCATTTCTGATCGGCGAGGAGTTTATCGGCAATGAGGCGTGTTGTCTGGTGCTGGGAGATAATATCTTTTTTGGCCAGGCATTTAGTCCGAAACTGCAACATGTCGCGACCAGAGCAACCGGCGCGACCGTCTTCGGTTACCAAGTGATGGATCCTGAACGATTCGGCGTCGTGGAGTTTGACGAACAATATCGGGTACTTTCCATCGAAGAAAAACCGGTACAGCCTAAATCCAATTGGGCGGTGACAGGTCTTTATTTTTACGACAACAAAGTCGTGGATTTTGCCAAACAGGTGAAACCTTCTGCTCGTGGGGAGCTGGAAATCACCAGTATTAACCAGATGTATCTGGACTGCGGTGAATTGAATGTTGAATTGTTGGGGCGTGGTTTTGCTTGGTTAGATACGGGGACGCATGACAGCCTGATTGAAGCCAGTACCTTTGTTCAGACCGTCGAAAAGCGCCAAGGCTTTAAAATTGCCTGTCTGGAAGAGATCGCATGGCGCCACGATTGGCTCAGTGATGAGCAATTAAAAGCGGCGGCGGCGGACTTGGCGAAAACAGGTTATGGCAAATATCTGGTGGATCTGCTCAATGTCTATTCACGTCAACCTTGAACCTTTGGCTTGGGATAGCCAGTTTTTTGGCTTGTCCACTGCCCGTTTGAATTTTTCGTCAGCAGCGCCTGTGTTGACGGCTGCCGATTTGGATCGGTACGCCTTGGTACAAGCTAAGGTGGCAGCCCAACAAACCGCCACGCTTGATGCACTTTCGGCCTTGGGGTTTTCTCTGGTCGAAGGTGAAGTTGATCTACAGTTGGCGATTGAGGCGGGAAAAGCCCGCATTTCTGCAAAACCGTTAATGACGGCAAAACAAAACGATATCCCCGTATTGCAGGCTGCGGCGGCGCGTGTATTTACCGCCAGCCGCTTCCGTGCCCCTTGGTATCAAGCGGATGACAGCGGGCGATTTTATGCCGCTTGGGTTGAAAAAGCCGTTTTGGGTACGTTTGATCACGAATGCTTACTTATCAATAATGAACACGACCAAATAGCGGGTTTTGTCACCTTAAGGGACATGGGGCGCAGCGAAGCGCGCATCGGCTTATTGGCAACAGTACCGGGTAATCATCATCAGGGAATTGGCGATAAATTAATGTCGGCGGCGCAGCAGTGGTGTCAAAACCATCAGATACAACGGCTGAGAGTGGCGACACAACTCAGTAATACCACTGCCTTGCGTCTTTATACACGTCGTGGTGCCATGATTGAGAGCACCGCCTATTGGTTATACAGAGGACAAAATGATTCCATTTAACAAACCACCCGTAGTCGGCACAGAACTTGAATACATGCAACAAGCAATGGCGAGCGGTAAATTGTGTGGTGATGGCGAATTTACCCAACGTTGTGAAGCCTGGATGGAACAGCGTTTTAGTTGCCCGAAAGTATTGCTGACACCCTCTTGTACCGCGTCACTGGAAATGGCGGCCATGCTGTTGGATATCCAGCCGGGTGATGAAGTCATTATGCCGAGCTATACCTTTGTCTCAACCGCCAATGCGTTTGTCTTGCGGGGCGCAACCATTGTGTTCGTGGATATTCGTCCTGATACCATGAACATTGATGAAAACAAAATTGAAGCCGCCATTACAGAGAAAACCCGTGCTATCGTGCCGATGCATTATGCAGGCGTGGCCTGTGAAATGGATACCATCATGGCACTGGCGAAAAAATATCACTTGTCTGTGGTAGAAGACGCCGCCCAGGGGGTCATGTCCACTTATAAAGGGCGGGCATTGGGCACAATTGGGCACATCGGTTGTTTCAGCTTCCATGAAACCAAAAATTATTCCGCCGGTGGCGAAGGTGGGGCGACATTAATCAATGATAAGTCCATGATTGCCCGTGCTGAAATCATCCGTGAAAAAGGCACTAACCGCAGTCAATTCTTCCGTGGGCAGGTCGATAAATACACATGGCGTGACATCGGTTCCAGCTATCTGTTGTCTGATCTGCAAGCGGCTTATCTGTGGGGGCAACTGGAACTGGCGGAAAAAATCAACCAGCGTCGCCTGATTTTGTGGAATCACTACTATCAAGCCCTGAAACCGTTGGCAGATGCCGGGCACTTAGCGTTACCCATTGTCCCGGAAGGTCTGGAACATAACGCCCACATGTTCTATATCAAGCTCAAAGATGTGGAAGCGCGCAGTACATTCAATCGCTACATGAAAGAGCACGGCATCCTCAGTGTATTCCACTACGTGGCACTGCATACCAGCCCTGCGGGTGAGAAATGCGGCCGTTTCCACGGTGAAGATCGCTTCACCACCCGCGAAAGTGACCGTTTGGTTCGCTTACCGATGTTCTACAACATCACCGATGCAGAACAGCAAGTCGTTATCGACCGTATCAAGGAATTTTTTGCCTGATATGTCACTTGCCAAAACTTCTGTTTGGACGGCAGGCTCCACGCTGATTAAAATCGGCGCGGGGTTACTGGTCATTAAACTGCTGGCGGTATCTTTTGGCCCAACGGGTGTTGGGCAAGCCGGCAATTTCCGCCAACTCATTACCGTACTGGGAGTACTCTCTGGTGCCGGGATTTTTAATGGTGTCACTAAATACGTAGCGGAACATCATCAGCAACCGGAAAGGCTCAGGGCGCTATTAGGCACATCGTCCTCAATGATTTTGGGTTTTTCAACCTTACTGGCGGCGATCTTCCTCTTGTTCAGTGAAGACATCAGTATTGGCTTATTTGGTCACACCCATTACAAAACGGTTGTGCAGGCGCTCGCATTTATTCAAATGGGCATCGCGTATGCCAACTATTTTCTGGCTATCCTGAAAGGGTTCAGGGATGCTAAGGGAAATGCGTTGGCAATTATTTTGGGCAGCCTGACAGGGGTGCTTGCTTATGGCCTTTGCTATTGGCTGGGTGGCTATGAAGGCGCATTAGCTGGTCTGGCGCTAGTTCCTGCCTTGGTGGTTTTACCTGCTGGTTTGATGATACTGCATCACAAGGTGATTACATTTTCTGCCTTGAAGCCGATGTGGGATCGCACGATCGCCGGCCATCTGGGTAAATTCACCCTGATGGCGCTGCTGACCGCCATTACCTTACCCGTTGCTTATGTCATGATGCGAAATTTGCTGGCAGCGCGTTATAGCTGGGAGGAAGTCGGGATTTGGCAGGGCGTCAGCAGTATTTCGGATGCGTATTTACAATTTATCACTGCCTCCTTCACGGTCTATCTGTTGCCGACACTTTCTCGTTTGCAGAGTAAGCAAGACATTGCCCGCGAAATTGTGAAAGCACTGAAATTTGTTTTGCCTGCTGTGGTTGCTGCCAGCTTTTCTGTCTGGTTGTTGCGCGATTTTGTTATTTGGCTGCTGTTTTCCGACAAATTCATCGCCATGCGGGATCTGTTTGCGTGGCAGTTAGTGGGCGACGTGTTGAAAGTTGGCGCTTATGTTTTTGGTTATTTAGTGATAGCGAAAGCGGCACTGCGTTTTTATCTATTGACTGAAGTGAGCCAGTTCCTTTTACTGACGGGTTTTTCGCATTGGCTGATACCCGCAAATGGGGCATTGGGGGCAGCCCAGTCCTATATGGCAACTTACCTTGTTTATTTCATCCTTTGTTGTAGCGTATTTATTATTTACCGCAGGCGAGCATGACAACCCTAATTCACGTTCTGGGATCGGATATCCCACATCACAATAAAACGTTACTGCGTTTCTTTAATGACGTCTTGGCCCAGGAAATCCATTTTTCCGCCAAACCGTGTTTTATGATGGTGTCTAAAGATCAGACAGAGTTATCGAATTACCCTAACTTAACGATTTCTCTTTATAACAACAAATCCGCCTTGTCACGGGCAGTGATAGAGAAAGCGAAGGCCAGTAGAACCGCTCGTTTCTTTTTCCACGGGCAGTTTAATGCGTCTTTGTGGCTGGCTTTATTCATGGGCAAAATCAAGCGGCATCAATTTTTTTGGCATGTTTGGGGCGCTGATTTATATGAAGAATCCCGTCAATTGAAATTTCGTTTGTTCTATCTGATCCGTCGCTTGGCTCAGAAGCGGGTCGGGCATATTTTTGCCACACGCGGCGATCTCCGGTATTTTTTGCGGAATTCAACGCAGGCCAAACCCGTCCCCTCATCATTGCTCTATTTTCCGACCCGCATGGAGCCAGCGCTGACGGTGACGGAGAAAGCTTTTTCACCGGATCCCCAGAAAAAAATGACTATTTTATTGGGAAATTCAGGGGATCAATCCAACCGCCATATTGAAGCCTTGCAGAAAATCCACCGTCAATTTGGCGATGAGGCGAGGGTGATTATGCCAATGGGTTATCCTGAAAATAACCAAGCCTATATTCAGCGTGTGGAGCAAACGGCATTGTCGTTGTTTCCGGCGCAAAATGTCCGCATTTTGACAGAACAACTCGCGTTTAATGAATATTTGTCATTATTGCGCCAATGCGATTTGGGTTATTTCATTTTTAATCGTCAGCAGGGGATTGGAACACTCTGCTTGTTGATTCAATTTGGTATTCCGTTTGTGTTGAGCCGTCAAAATCCCTTCTGGCACGATTTAACCGAGCAGCAGATCCCTGTTCTGTTTGAGGGTGATGAACTGAATAAACACTGGGTGCAGGAAGCACAGCGCCAGATGCTGTCCCTCGATAAAAAGGCGATTGCTTTTTTTGATCCCAATTTCATTGAGGGGTGGAAAACTGCCCTGTCGGATGTATCTGGAGAGTATCAATGACCTTGACACAATTCGGTGGGCTTTTTGTTGTTTATGTGATCTCAGTGGCCTTTATCCTGACCTTGATCTATCAAGAGTTCCTGCGTGTCCGCTTTAACTTTAATGTCTTTTTCTCATTGTTGTACTTGCTGACATTCTATTTTGGCTTTCCACTCACCAGCCTGTTGGTCTTTCAGTTTGATGTGCAGGTGGTGCCTGTCGATTCATTACTGCATGCGATGTTGGCATCCGGCTGTTTTTATGCCATTTACTATGTTTCCTATAAAACCCGTGTTTCCTATAAAACCCGGCTTGGTTATAAAACACGAATAAGTGATGAGGCCCAATCTGGCGCCTTAGCGGTGGTTGCGTCGCGCAAGCCGCTGTTTACCATGAACAGGGTGGAGACTAATCTGACTTGGTTGTTGCTTGCCGGGATTGCTGTCTTTACGGTAGGTTCGTTCTTCATGCAGAACGGCTTTTTGCTGTTTAAGCTCCAATCCTACAGCCAGATTTTCTCCAGCCAAGTTTCCGGCGTGGCGCTCAAGCGGTTCTTCTATTTCTTTATTCCCGCCATGCTGGTGGTCTTTTTCCTGAAACCAACCAAGGCACGATGGCTGTGTTTTTTAGTGGCAACGGTAGGGTTTGGCATCCTGACCTATGTCGTGGTTGGGGGAACGCGGGCGAATATCATTATCGCGTTTGCTTTGTTCCTGTTTATCGGGATTGTCCGTGGCTGGATCACGCTATGGATGCTGTTTGCTGCGGGGATGATGGGCATTGTCGGCATGTTCTGGCTGGCGTTGAAGCGCTACAGTCTGGATGTGAGCGGAGCAGAAGCTTTTTATACCTTCCTGTATCTCACGCGAGATACTTTCTCGCCGTGGGAAAATTTGGCGCTGTTGCTGGATAATTACAGCAAAATAGATTTTCAGGGGCTGGCACCGATTGTCCGTGATTTTTATGTTTTTATCCCCAGTTGGGTGTGGCCGGACAGACCGAATCTGGTTTGGAATACCGCTAACTATTTCACATGGGATGTCTTGGATAACCACTCTGGTCTTGCGATTTCCCCCACACTGATTGGTTCTCTTGTGGTGATGGGAGGCGTATTCTTTATTCCTCTGGGGGCGATCGTTGTCGGTTTTATTATCAAGTGGTTTGATTGGATTTATGAAGCCGGAAAACAAGAAAGCAATCGTTATAAGGCAGCAATTTTGCAGGCTTTTTGTTTTGGTGCCATCTTTAACATGATTGTGCTTGCCCGTGAAGGTGTCGATTCTTTTGTTTCTCGGGTCGTGTTCTTTTGTATTGTCTTTGGTTTGTGTCTGGTTGTGGCGAAATTGCTGTATTGGCTGTTTGAAAGTGCAGGGCTTATCCGAACGTTGATGATCAGCTCCTTGGCGACTTCGCGAAAAACATCTGTTCTTTTGGATGTAAGGAAAAAAAATGGCATTGAATAATATTCCCAAATACCGCATTCGTGGCCTCAATATCTGGGGATTCCGCGGCATGTCGCATTTCCTCGACCACCTTTTTCTGGATGGGCAGGTCAAAACGGGGACATTGGTGGCGATTAACGCAGAAAAAGTGCTCACCGCAGAGCAAGACAATGCACTGAATATGTTGCTGGATGAGGCTGAATATTTATACGCAGATGGCATTAGTATTGTACGTGCCATTCGCCGCAAATACGCTGATGCGGATGTGTCGCGTATTGCGGGCGCTGATTTGTGGGAAGCCCTGATGGAACGCGCCGGGTGTGAAGGCACGCCGGTCTTTTTGGTCGGCGGGAAACCGGATGTTTTGGCTCAGACTGAGAAGAAATTGCGTAGCCAATGGAACGTGAATATCGTTGGCAGCCAAGATGGCTATTTTACCCCCGAAACGCGTGCTAAGGTGTTTGAGCGGATCCATGCCAGTGGTGCTGCAATTATTACGGTAGCGATGGGATCACCCAAACAGGAAATCTTTATGCGTGATTGCCGCAAGGTACATCCAGATGCACTGTATATGGGGATTGGCGGCACTTACGATGTTTTTACCGGGCAAGTGAAACGTGCACCGAAAATCTGGCAAAATTTAGGCTTGGAGTGGTTGTATCGCTTGCTCTCTCAGCCAAGCCGCATTCGGAGACAGATAAAGCTATTGAGATTCCTTGGCTATTATTACGGTGGTAAGCTCTGATCCTGATCTGACAATCTCTCTGTTTTCTACCTGCTGCATCGGAACATGCGCTATTCATGTCATGTGCAGCAGGCTGCTGCTTCATTTCTGATCGCAGTCCTTATCGTTTATCTGCTTGTTCTCAAATCTTATGTGGCAAAAACGTGGAATAACCGCCGTTTTATCATTTTTTTATTTCACTGATTGGCAAAACGTGTTTTGATCCCAGCCTTTTTTACAACGATTGATTATCAATTCCTGTATTTTTCTGTTTGCAAATATAAACATCATAAAAGTGGATTAGGGAGTTTTATGAGTGATTCTAAACAGAGCCTGCAAAGGGGACTTGAGGCACGTCATATTGAGTTGATTGCGCTGGGTGGCACCATCGGTGTCGGGTTGTTCATGGGATCAGCCAGTACCTTGAAATGGGCCGGTCCTTCTGTTTTGCTGGCTTACATTATTGCTGGGCTTTTTGTTTTTTTCATCATGCGTTCCATGGGAGAAATGTTGTTCCTTGAACCTGTCACGGGTTCATTTGCTGCTTTTGGACATAAGTATCTGAGTCCTTATTGGGGATGCTTAACCGCATGGGGTTACTGGTTCATGTGGGTTTCTGTCGGGATCTCAGAGATCACGGCCGTGGGCGTCTATGCTGAATTCTGGTTTCCGGAATTACCCCAATGGGTTTCAGCACTGGTGGCGGTTGGATTGGTTGCCTTGGCAAATCTGGCGGCAGTCAGGCTGTATGGTGAGTTGGAGTTTTGGTTTGCCATGATCAAAGTCACAACGATTATTGTGATGATCCTGGTTGGCATCGGCTTGATTTTCTTCGGGCTGGGCAATGACTGGCAACCGATTGGTTTGGGTAACCTGACCTCACAGGGTGGTTTCTTCTCCGGTGGATGGAAAGGCTTTTTATTTGCGCTCTGTATTGTGGTTGCCTCCTATCAAGGGGTAGAGCTGGTTGGTATTACCGCCGGTGAAGCGAAAAACCCACAAGTGACCCTTAAAAAAGCGATCAACAATATCTTGTGGCGTATACTGATTTTTTATGTCGGTGCGATTTTTATTGTTGTGACCTTGTTCCCGTGGACAGACGTCGGCGCACTGGGCAGCCCATTTGTGATGACTTTTGCTAAAGTGGGTATCGTTTCTGCGGCCGCAGTGATTAACTTTGTGGTGCTGACTGCTGCGCTGTCAGGATGCAACAGCGGAATGTACAGCGGTGGCAGAATGCTGTATGCCTTGGCGCAGAACCGTCAATTGCCTGCTTCATTGCTGAAATTGTCGAAAAATGGTGTGCCGGTAAGATGTGTTGCCATTACCATTGTTTGCCTGATTGCGGGTTCCAGCCTGAATTATCTGATACCTAATCCGCAGTCAGTCTTTGTTTACGTTTATAGTGCCAGTGTATTGCCTGGTATGGTGCCTTGGTTTGTGATCCTGGTCAGCCAATTGCGTTTTCGTAAACATCATGAGGAAGCCATGAAACAGCATCGGTTTAAATCGATTCTGTTCCCTTATGTCAATTACCTGACATTGATTTTCCTGTGTTGTGTCTTGGTAGGTATGGCGATTAACACGGATACACGTTTCTCACTGATGGTAGGGGGAATATTTTTGCTGATCGTGTCATCAATTTATTGGTTGATGAAGTTATATTTGGCAAAAAGATCCTGTTCATAGCCCGGTCGCGGTGGAAATATGCTGTCTTTATCAGCTAAATGAGCAAAGCATAATCAAACGCATCATTTCTTTTAAAAAAGCACTGGACAGTACGACATTAAATCCGTACTATCCTCCACCGCAACGGCGTTAAGCGCCCGTAGCTCAGCTGGATAGAGCGCTGCCCTCCGGAGGCAGAGGTCTCAGGTTCGAATCCTGTCGGGCGCGCCATTTAAAGCGTGCAAGAGCAGTGACAGTGAGTTATCTTTGGTAAGCAGTGGCGTTGTTGTGAAAATATTGTTGTAAACGTTGTAAACATAGCAGTATGTAAAGAAAGATAACTGTTATGGTGGCTATAGCTCAGTTGGTAGAGCCCTGGATTGTGATTCCAGTTGTCGCGAGTTCGAGTCTCGTTAGCCACCCCATCTTTTTTATGAAACGCGAGGGTGGCGGAATTGGTAGACGCGCTAGCTTCAGGTGTTAGTGTCCTTACGGACGTGGGGGTTCAAGTCCCCCCCTTCGCACCATAAAAAAGAGAAAAAAATATATTTCGGCGAGTAGCGCAGCTTGGTAGCGCAACTGGTTTGGGACCAGTGGGTCGGAGGTTCGAATCCTCTCTCGCCGACCAAATTTTGAGAAAACCCCGCGAGTCGGGGTTTTTTCGTTTCTCTGTTTTGCCTGCTGATAAAAAGATTTTTCCTTTCTGTTTCTTGTTAATTTCTGTTTGATTTTTAGCGTAAAATTAAAAGCGATTGCTTTTATCAATGAATTAACGTTCTGTTTTAAAAGCTATTTTTTTATTAGTGTTGTATTTCAACGACAAACCATATCACCCAATGTCTCAAATGGGAGACATTTAACATCATGATTTATATCAACTATATGTAAAAAGCTCAAAGGGCGTCTCAAATGAGAGACGGTCTTTTTAACGATACTTGGTGAAAGTCAGGCTGTTTATTATGGAAAGCCTGACAAATCTTGGATAAGGAAGGTTTATCCAGATTGAGAAAATTGGCACGTAAAATGCATTATTAAGATCGTAGATACTCATCCCACTCCTTATGACAGTCTATGACTTCATAAACCTCAGGATGATGTAGAGCTGATTGTCGGTGCCTATGGTCCATGTTATAGATGAGTGAGCATTCTGTCTTTTCATCGCAAACCGGACACAACGTTGAGTGAGGCACTATCCGTCTGTAGACCTGATTGTATTTATACACCTGTCTTGTTTGATAGGTGTTTTTTTTGCCTGTAGAAAAGTGGGGATAAACTTCAGTCAGTTTGCCACTGGCTTCAATGGTGAAGCCTGAATTCCATGGGATAGACCCCGGTTAACGACTCAACGGCATCCATACATCGATCATCGTTAACTGAGGTAGAAGTCATGCCTTCATTTATTCTTCGACGTCACTGTCACGCTTTAAAGTCAGCATAAAGCCCTTTTTACGGGTTTGAGTTGCTTCTTCATGTTTTTGCAATCTGTCCAGCGCATCGGCAAGCCATGCGTAATCATGGGCATCGGGTCGCTGTGCCAACGCTGCCCTAAATGCCGATTCCGCATGTGCCCATTCACCATGACGCAAAGCAACCTGCCCCAGCGTACTGTTGAGCAATGGGGTAGCACCATGTTGCTTTAATAGGTGAGAAAGGGCTTTCTTTATGGCTGTAGGATCCGTTGTCTTAAGGTGTGGAATTAATAGCAGGAGACGTTCGTCGTACTGCTGTTTTAGCCCATCCAAAATGATTTGTTGAGCCGTTTCGTGATCATTGCATTCCATCAAATGCTCCGCCATCACGACTTGCAGCACAATGTCATGGCGAATTTTGCGGCTTTGATCTTTCCACCATATTTTCAGGCCAGCGCTGCCTTTCTCTGCCATAACCTGATTCATTAATCCGCTATAGGCTTGCTGACGCAATTTAAAGATCCCGTCTTCACTGTGCAGGTTTACTTTCAGCATAGAAGGCAAAATATCAATCAGGGATTGATAAGCACCGGAAAGAGAGTAAGCCTGTTCAGCCAATCGCAAGACCTCAGGGTGACGGGGCGCATGATCCAGCAATTTATCCACACCCTTGCGTGCGGCATGAATGTCACCTTGTGCCAGTTGGACGCGCACACGGCTGATATCAACGGGAAGCTGGTCTTTATCAGCCACTTCTGCCGCTTGTGCAATATATTGGTTGGTTTGAAAATAATCACCACGCCGTTGAGCGGCTTCTGCGGCCAGCAAATAGTTCACGACCGGAAGTTCTGCATGGTCAGCGTTGCGTGCCATCAGGCGTTCAGCCTGCCTGAAGTCCCCTTCGGCGAGTTTCAGCAGTGCCCGTTTGGTTTGTGAACGGGCACGATTACGCTTATACCCACCAAAGATCCAACTATGGGTGGATGTGCCGGTGCGTTTTAAGCGGCGATAGCACCAACCGATAAAAATCAGCAGGAATTGCAGCAGAAGGAAGATGATCACCAGCCCGGTGATACTGGTGGTGATATTATGCTCGTCCGTCTGGATCAAAACATACCCTTGATGACCTGACATCAAGGGGCCGAGTACAATCCCCACAATCAGGATAACGAACAGCAATAAGACTTTCAGCATGTTCAGATCTCCTCAGCCGGATTTTTTGCCTGATCGGTCGTTTCTGTTGTCGCCGGCAGTGATTGCGCATCAGGCTGAGTGTCTGGTTGAGAACCCGTTTGGGATGGCTTGGCGTGAGGCAATGGCTTTGAATGCGGTAACGTTGAATGCGGTAAATTGTAGATACGTTTACGTACCAGCTCTGCCAATATTGACTGGCTGCTCAGTTGTTCAGGAACATCAATAGACAGCGGTCTTTTTTGCAGTGAATCCACATTTTTTAAAAAGTTTTCGGCATCTGGGGAAGTGGTTTCAAAATAAGTCTTCACCCAAGTTTGAACATTATCTAACGCATCCTGATAAATTTTAACCTGATGGCGGGGAACGGCCTGCGCAGCAATGAGCAGTTTGGAACGAATGTTCTCGCGGAGGTAAACTCCCTGATTGGGTGCCAGCAGCGGCGCTTTGCTGTTATCACGCGGGGTAATGGTAATGAAGTTATCCATAAAGCTGTGCCAGCTATTGCTGAGGTTTTGACGCCAGTCAGAGAGTGAAGCGGTGATTTCATGCTGATTGGCTTGCCCTGATGTGGCTTGCTCTACTTTATTGGCAAGGCGTAAATGATCAACCTGATTTGATAACTGATTCAGCATCAGGATAATGCCATCTAAATCAATCTGCTTGATTTTGGTCAGGGTATTGATGTCTGCCATGATAGCTTCACGGGCATAGAGCAGGCTGGGATCATTCATTTCAGCCAGATTCTGGTCAGCATCTTTCAGCAAGGCGATGGCGGTGGTGATATCTTGCTCGCCCCAGACTTTTCGGCCAGCCATCTTAACGAGGGAGCTTGCCTGCGCCAGCCGCCAGTTTTCGATATCTGTGTTTGACAATGCCGAAACACGGTTGCGAAGCTCTGCAATGCGATCATCTAGCTGCTGGTTTTGTGCATTGGCTTGTTGTAACGATGCCGCCAGTTCTTGGAGTTTGGCATCAACATTTTGTTTATCGGCAGACTGCTGCTGTGTCAGAGAAGCAATCTCTTGTTGAAGCGCAAGATTTTTGTCGCTTAATGCCGCATTCTGCTGTTGACCATGATAATAAATATAAAGACCACCAACCCCTATCGCCAGTGAAATGGCAATTGAGAGCGTATTGCCCACCCATCCATCACTCTTGGATTTATGGGGAGCCGTTGCAGGTTGCTGAGGGCGTTTTGTCTCAACCGCATCGGTGGTTTGCTTTTGTTCCGTCATAATTGGACATCCCATATTAATTTATTCCAGCGCCTGGATTAAGGCGTCATTATCTGCACTTTTGGCGACTTTTATTGTTTGCCAGCCCAGAGATCGGGCGATATCAGCAAGGCGTTCGCTGACCACAATCAGCCTGCAATTCAGTAACCATGCTTTCCCATCGCTATCAGTGACTAAGTTATATAATAGTTGCAGCATTTCGCCACTGGTAACCACGAGGGTTTTTATATCACATTGCAGCCAGTGACGACTGAAATTGGCGGCATCATATTTGACCGGCTGGCGTGAATAACATTCACAGTAATCGACTTCACCTCCCCGTAACCTTAATGTTGAAGCGATCACTTCGCGGCCACCATTGCCCCGGAGCAATAAACTCTTTTTATTGTCCATTTTTTGTAAAACGGGAAGTTGCAGTAGATCTTCACTGGTTTCACCTTGCCCAGAGCAGCCGATTTCCAACCCAGTGAGCTGATGAAACATCAGGGAAGTTGATTTGCCGATACCATAATAAGATAACTGATGAGGCCATGACTGGCCTTCTTGCATAAGTCGCTCATTGGCATAATGGACGGCATTTTTTGATAAGAGAAAAACCAGATCTCCCGCAGATAGCCATTGCAGTTTTTGTGACAGTAATGGTAAATCCGCCCCAGGGTGAATGTCGATAAGGGGGGCGCTAAAGGCTGATTTTCCCATAGACCTCAGCCGCTTGACCAATTCCTCTCCGGCAGGGGCGGGGCGGGTGATCAAAATACTCATTCCGGTGGATTCCTCTGGTATACGCCAGCCAAAATCTGGCGTGCGCCTTTCTCCAATAATTCTTCCGCCAATGCGATACCCGCTTGACGGGCGTCTTTGGGTGATACCACTCTTTCACCGCGCACGATCACTGTGCCATCCGGGGCGCCAACGAGTGCGCGTAGCCAAATACGCTCTTCCTGCCAGACGGCATAACTGCCAATCGGTACTTGGCAGCCGCCTTCAAGGCGAGTGTTCATGGCTCTTTCAGCGAGAACGCAGACTTCTGTTCTGGCGTGGTTCAAGGGGGACAGCAGTTCACGGGTCTGATGATCATCAAGCCGGCATTCAATACCTACCGCCCCTTGACCGACGGCTGGCAGCAATAACTCAGGCGCTAATGGCATACGGATGCGTTCTTCCAGCCCTAACCGTTTCAGCCCCGCGGTTGCAAGAATAATGGCGTCATAATCGCCGTTATCGAGCTTACTTAAACGCGTACCGACATTACCGCGCAAATCACGAACTACCAGATCAGGACGTTGCTGACGGATTTGGCACTGGCGGCGCAGGCTGGATGTCCCCACAACACTGCCGACGGGGAGGTCATCGAGCGAGGCGTATTTTACTGAAACAAAAGCATCCCGTGGATCATCCCGTTCGCAGATTGTGACCAACCCCAAACCATCAGGAAATTCGACCGGGACATCTTTCATGGAGTGGACGGCAATATCAGCCCGCTTTTCAAGCAGGGCCAGCTCCAATTCCTTCACAAACAGCCCCTTGCCGCCGACCTTTGCCAATGGGGTATCGAGGATAATATCGCCGCGTGTCACCATCGGAACCAGCTCGACTTGCAATTCCGGATGAAAGTGTTTCAGTTGCTTTTGAACATATTGCGCTTGCCACATAGCTAATGGGCTTTGGCGGGTAGCGATGCGAATGGTTTTCATTGTCATGGATATATATATTGGGTAAGTGTATTGATTGATTGGAAATAATGGCTTTTGGCCACCCGTTGTCACCAATTAGTCAGAAAATAGTGCCAGTTTTAACATCTCAATGATTTTTTTTCCAGTGACGAAAAAGTCAGGAAAAAATCAAAATAGTTAATGGATATACCGATTATAAGATAAAAATAATTTTAATTATTAAAATAATATTTTATTCAAATAGAGAAAATAAGCAAAAAGATTGATTTAAAAGCAAATTGACATTTGTGTTTAGCGTGATGA
The DNA here is from genome assembly GCF_028598745.1 of Xenorhabdus sp. IM139775. Lineage (GTDB taxonomy): Bacteria > Pseudomonadota > Gammaproteobacteria > Enterobacterales > Enterobacteriaceae > Xenorhabdus. The sequence goes on along the minus strand of NZ_JAQRFK010000017.1, from coordinate 14,639 downwards.
AAAAAAGCAGCAAAAATATTTAACAAGAGAAAAATATGCTTAGATTAGCGATTTATAGAAGAGTGATGTATTTACAATGCTTTACATCCACAAGATGAAAAATTAACAATGTTAATAGTCATTCTAAAAAAGCATATTATTGTGTCTATTTCGTGATTAACTTAATATTTTACAACGAGTTAATTAGGTTTTGGCTATTGCAGGTGACGAGAAAAGATGGTATTGCGTACTTTACGCTTTGACTGCAAGGTGTTAAATTGATCACGTTTCCGACAATAAGTTTGTAAAAATAATTTTAAATAATCTTGTAATACCACGCGTTATCGGAAACAGGGGACTACTTTGGGCACTGGAACTGATATCAGGCGAAACTCTTGTATCTCTATATTGAAACACTGAAACAGCGACTGGATGCAATTAACCAACTTAGATTAGAACGCGCCACCAGCTTAATGGGTGATGCTTTCAAGCAAGTTTATAGTTTAATTCCAGTATTATTACATTATCATCATCCAATGATGCCGGGCTATATCAAAAGCAACGTTCCTCATGGTGTTTGCTTTTTTATGCCTGATGAAGCACAGCGGTTTTGGATTAATGATCTGGACAACCAGTTGGCTTGTGTCTTGCCAGAGGTATTGTCACATACGTCCAATGGTGAATTGCCGATTACGGGGATTTACTCTATGGGCAGTACCTCTTCTATCGGGCAAAGCTGCTCTTCTGATGTGGATGTTTGGGTCTGCCACCAATCTTGGTTGGACAGTGATGAGAAAGCCTTGCTGGAACAAAAATGTACCTTAATAGAACAGTGGGCAGCGTCACTGGGCATTGAGGTGACCTTTTTCCTGATTGATGAAAACCGTTTTCGGCATAATGCCTGTGGTAGTTTGAACGGTGAAGATTGTGGTTCTACCCAACATATCCTCCTGCTTGATGAATTTTATCGCACGGCGGTCTGCATGGCCGGCAAACGCTTGTTGTGGGCAATGGTCCCGGTGGAAGAAGAAGCGAATTATGATGAGTATGTCCTTTCTCTTTATGCCCAAGGGGTGTTGACGCCAAATGAATGGTTGGACTTGGGCGGTCTGGGCGAATTGTCGGCAGAAGAATATTTTGGGGCAAGTCTTTGGCAGCTTTATAAAAGCGTGGACTCACCTTATAAGGCAGTATTAAAGAGTCTGTTGTTGGAGGCTTATTCATGGGAATATCCCAATGGAAAACTTCTGGCAATGGAGATGAAGCAATATTTTCATGACGGCGCAATTGTCTCCTTTGGCCTTGATGCCTATAGCCTGATGCTGGAGCGTGTCACCCGCTACCTGACTGCCACGGACGATCTTACGCGCCTTGATTTGGCGCGTCGTTGTTTTTATCTGAAGGTGTGCGAGAAATTACCGGAAAGTCAGGGTGACAAAGGTTGTACAGGCTGGCGTCGTCAGGTGATCTCCCAGTTGGTACGCGAATGGGAGTGGGATGACAATAAACTGGCCATGTTGGATAACCGTAATGCCTGGAAAATTGGGCAGGTGCGTGATGCTCATAATGAATTGCTTGATACCATGATGCAGAGTTATCGCAACCTGATCCGTTTTGCCCGCCGCAATAATTTAAGTGTGAGTGCCAGCCCGCAGGATATTGGCGTATTGACCCGTAAATTGTATGCGGCTTTTGAAGCATTGCCCGGTAAAGTGACGTTGGTCAATCCGCAGATATCACCGGATCTGTCAGAACAGGATCTGACCTTTATTTATGTGCCGCCCGGGCGAGTCAACCGAAGTGGCTGGTATCTTTATAACCATGCCCCCACCATTGAATCGATCATTGGTCACCAACCGCTGGAATTCAATCGTTATCTGAATAAATTAGTTTCCTGGACCTATTTCAATGGCCTGTTGACCAAAGAAACCCAGCTCCATATTCATCATGGGAAGTCCCAGTGTGACAAGCAAAAACTCGGTGATTTGGTGAATGATATTGCCTCCCATTTCCCGATCCGCTTACCGGCACCCACACCAAAAGCACTCTACAGTCCGTGTGAAATTCGTCATTTGGCGATCATTGTCAATTTAGAGCAAGATCCAACGGCAGCCTTTTCCGAACAAATGGTTCGTTTTGATTTACGGAGCCTGAATGTTTTCAGTTTTGGTGAATTGCAGCAATGTCTGGTCGGCAGCATTGATTTGCTTTATCGCAATTCATGGAATGAAGTGAGAACCCTGCATTTCAGTGGTGAACAATCGGTACTGGAAGCATTAAAGACCATATTGGGCAAAATGCATCAAGATGCAGCGCCCCCAGCGGATGTTGATGTCTTCTGTTATAGCAAGCACTTACGTGGATTGATCTGCACCCGTATCCAGCAATTAGTGTCGGAGTGTATAGAGTTACGCCTGTCCAGCAATCGGCAAGATCCAAATCGCTTTAAGGCGTTACGGATTTCAGGGCAAACATGGGGATTATTCTTCGAACGCTTAAACGTTTCGGTGCAAAAACTGGAAAATGCCGTAGAGTTCTATGGGGCGATTTCCAATACTAAACTGCATGGCCTGCCCGTCAAAATTGATACCAAAGAAAAACACTTACCCCCGGTCATAGACGGTTTTGCCTGCGAGGGAATTATCCAGTTTTTTTTCGAAGATATCGACAATGATCAGGGATTCAATATTTATATCCTTGATGAATCAAATCGGGTGGAAATTTATTCCCATTGTGAAGGAAGCAAAGAAGAATTAGTGCGGGATATCAGCCGCTTTTATTCATCATCGCATGATCGTTTTACGTATGGCTCCAGTTTTGTCAATTTCAATTTGCCGCAGTTTTATCAAATCGTTAAGAAAGGTGAGCGCACCCATGTCACTCCGTTTATAGAAGGCGTGTATCCGGTGGGTGATATCGAAGCGAATGATGCAAAGCTGCATGTTGAGGTGCGTCTTGATAAGACATGCCGGGCGCATGATCCTTACCGTTCGTTGTATCACTATTGATATTTTGCTTTTTGATCTTTTTTATCAATGACACTAAACGCCTGTTTTATCAGGCGCTTTTGGGTGACATCATGGTTTTTACTGGATTGACGTGAAAAATATTCACGAAAATTGAAATGGCTCACCGCTTTGGGCCGTTATCGCGTGTGCCAGCATGGAGATAAAATCGTTACCACTGCGGTCACAAATCCACTGACTATCCTGATAATCAAAATGGTAACCGCCATTTTTGGTTGCCAGCCATATCTGATGAAAAGGTTCTTGGCGGTTAATAATGATTTTGCTGCCGTTTTCAAAACTCAGTGTCATCACACCGCCGTTGGTTTCATAGTCAATATCCGAATCTCCATCATAATTATCCAGTTGCTGTTCAAGATGAAGCATCAATTGATCTGCCAATTGATGAAATTCGCTATCGTTCATGTTTATTTCCTATTTGCTTTTCAGGGTCTAGCTGCGATTATAGAGAGTATTGGCGCATGAATCACAGGCATTAATATAATGAAAAAACAACTCCGTTGGTCACTGACTATCATAACATTACTTTCCCTGACTGGTTGTGGCTTGAAAGGGCCCCTTTATTTTCCCCCTGTGGAAACCTCAGCAACACAGGCATCTGTGCACAAAGCGGCGGAAGGAAAATTGTCAGAAAACAGTTTATTAAAAGACAATAGATCAATGGACGCTTAATGATAGTGATTCGGTAATGTGATTTCTCTTGGAGCCGTATATGCAGTTCTCCAAAATGCATGGTCTTGGCAATGACTTTATGGTCGTTGATGCAGTAACTCAAAATGTTTATTTTTCTCCAGAGTTAATTTGCCGTCTGGCTAACCGGAATACTGGGGTCGGTTTTGATCAACTTTTGATTGTTGAAGCACCCTATGATCCTGACTTAGACTTTCACTACCGCATTTTTAATGCTGATGGCAGTGAAGTTTCCCAGTGTGGCAATGGGGCGCGTTGCTTCGCCCGTTTTGTTCGCCTCAAGGGGCTGACCAATAAGCGAGATATCAAGGTCAGCACGCAAGCGGGCTACATGACATTGAGTATCACCAATGATGACCAAGTCTGTGTCAACATGGGAGAGCCGGATTTTGAACCGCAGCGTGTTCCTTTCCGCGCCAATAAGGCTGAGAAAACCTATATTATCCGTGCTATTGAGCGCACGGTGCTTTGTGGCGTTGTGTCGATGGGGAACCCTCACTGTGTCATACAGGTTGAGGACGCGAACACGGCGGAAGTGGCAATATTGGGGCCGGTGTTAGAAAGCCATGAGCGTTTTCCTGAACGGGCCAATATTGGTTTTATGCAGATCATCGATCGGAGCCATATTCGGTTGCGTGTCTTTGAGCGCGGTGCTGGTGAGACACGGGCATGTGGCAGTGGCGCATGTGCCGCCGTTGCCGTCGGTATCCAGCAAAATCTGCTGGATAATCAGGTTCGGGTTGATCTTCCGGGGGGAACACTGCAAATTCGCTGGGATGGGCCGGGCAAGCCACTCTTTATGACTGGCCCTGCAACCCACGTCTATGATGGCACGATTCATTTGTGATTGACTCATTTGTGATTAACATAGTGTTTGCTGAGTTACTCTTGAAATATGGGGCATTGGAAAATGGCTAAAAAAGACGATCCATTGCATCGCGAAAACCGGCTGGATGATCAATCGGTCATGGATTATTTGTTGAATAATCCGGATTTTTTTATCCGTAATGCCAATATGGTCGATAAGATAAGAGTTCCCCATCCGGTGCGGGAGAGTATCTCTTTGATGGAATGGCATATGAGCCGCCAGAGGAAACGTATCGGCTATTTGGAAGATGATCTGAATTATTTGGTCGAACAGGCGAAGCAGAATGAAATACTGTTTAGCAGCCTGCTGCAATTGCTGTCAAATCTCTCAGGTGCCAAGAGCTTGCAGGATTTTCTTTCCTGCCTGAGTTCATGGTCAAAAACGCTGGGATTGAGTAACAGTTATATTCGGTTGTTCAGTGATAAATGGCAGCTTGGCGCGCCACTGAATTCGCCGGAACTGGCGATTTCCCGTCACGCTTTTGAATCTGTCCGCATTAAGCGCTTTGGTGAAAAAAACCATTATCTTGGCCGGCTGTATGGCCCGGAGATTTTATTGTTGATGCCACAGGCACGCCATGTTGGTTCAGTGGCGATTTCCCTTTTAGGCGCACATGGGGATTTGGGCATGGTGATTTTCAACAGCCATGATAAACAGCACTACCACGAAGACATGGGCACTGACATTCTCGACCATTTGGCGAAGTTGCTGCCGGGTTTGTTGTCCCGTTGGATTGAACGCGCATGACTCAGCCGATTGACTTACTGCTAACGCCCGTGGATGACTTTTTACGCTATTTACAGGTTGAGCGCCGTTTAAGCCCTCTCACGATGGCAAACTATCGGCACCATTTGGCGGTTTTGGCGGAAATGTCACTGGCGATGGGGATCCGTGAATGGCAGGCGCTGGAGCCGGCTCAAGTCAGAATGTTTGCCTCCCGCAGCCGTCGGGCGGGTTTGCAATCCGCCAGCCTTGCCCTGCGCCTTTCTTCTCTGCGTAGCTTTCTTGACTGGATGGTGATGCAAGACAAATTGGCTGCCAATCCCGCTAAAACCGTCAGTGCTCCGCGAAAAAAACGCCACTTGCCGAAAAACATGGATGTGGATGAAGTTAACCAACTCCTTAATATTAATCTGAACGATCCCCTGTCAGTGCGTGACAGAACGATGCTGGAAGTCATGTACGGAGCGGGTTTGCGTTTGTCTGAGCTGGTGGGCCTTGATTGTCACCATTTGGATGTGGAAAGTGGGGAAGTTTGGGTACATGGCAAGGGCAGTAAAGAGCGTAAGGTGCCGTTCGGCCGTATGGCGCAGGAATGGCTCCGGCGTTGGCTGGAAATGCGCGAGCTGTTTGAGCCGGAAAGTGATGCGCTTTTCATTTCCAGCCAGAGCGGAAAACGCATCTCCGCCCGTAACGTGCAGAAACGATTTGAGCAATGGGGGATTCGACAAGGCGTCAGCAGCCATATCAACCCCCATAAATTGCGTCACTCTTTTGCCACCCATATTCTGGAGTCCAGCGGTGACCTGCGAGCCGTGCAGGAATTATTGGGTCATGCAAATTTATCAACGACCCAGATCTATACCCATCTGGATTTCCAGCATCTGGCCAAAGTTTATGACGTGGCTCACCCCAGAGCCAAACGAGGAAAATCATAATGCGTTTTTATCGGCCTCTCGCGCCGTTTGCTGCGATGACATTCGATCTGGATGATACGCTTTACGATAACCATCCTGTGATCGATAAAACCGAAAAAGAAGTGTTGTGTTTTATCAGGCAGTACGATGCCAAATTCGGGCACTTTGGGCATGAAGAGCTGCGTTTATACCGTCAGGCCGTGCTTGCACAGGAACCGAATATTTATCACGATGTGACATCATGGCGCCGCCAGTCCGCAGCACTGATGTTTACCCATCATGGCTTCAATCATGCAGACACACTACGTGGCACGGATGAAATTATGTCCTGCTTTATGTACTGGCGTAACCAAATCACCGTGCCTGAATCGACTCATCACACTTTGTCTGTCTTGGCGGAAAAAATGCCGCTGATGGCAATAACCAATGGGAATGCTGAACCGGCGGCATGTGGGCTGGCGCCTTATTTTGCCTTTGTATTGAAAGCGGGCGTGGATGGGCGTTCCAAGCCTTACCCTGATATGTACCGTCTGGCGGCGCAGCGGCTCAACCTCCCCATCCATCAGATCCTGCATGTGGGGGATAACCTGAATACCGATGTAGCAGGGGCACTTTGCAGTGGTATGCAGGCCTGTTGGATCAACATCGAAAATAAAAATTTGATGCAGGAACCGGAAGGACGACAGGTTCCACATGTTGAGATTTCTGATTTGGCTTCTTTGATAGCACTGATATAATTTCAAATTGAAATTTATACCCTATACACTTCAAATTGCCGCTCGCAACATGAAAGCTGCTGATTATTTGAAGTACGGCGAGTATCTATAAAAAAACAGCTTGGCTTGTTGATCCTACTGAACCTTGCAAACAACTGATGGTAATTATGGACGTTTCTTATCTGCTCGAAAGCCTCAATGATAAACAACGCGAAGCGGTCGCCGCGCCCCGCAATAATATGCTGGTGCTGGCGGGTGCCGGCAGTGGTAAAACGCGCGTGCTGGTGCACCGGATTGCTTGGTTACTGTCAGTTGAAAATGCCTCGCCATTTTCCATCATGGCGGTCACATTCACCAATAAAGCGGCTGCGGAGATGCGGCACCGAATTGAAAACCTGATTGGCACCAGTCAGGGCGGAATGTGGGTCGGGACATTCCATAGCCTTGCCCATCGCTTGCTGCGCGCTCATCACCTTGATGCAAATCTGCCGCAGGATTTTCAGATCCTGGATAGCGAAGATCAGCACCGTCTCATCAAACGCATCGTCAAAGCGATGAATCTGGATGATAAACAGTGGCCATCCCGTCAGGGAATGTGGTACATCAATGGCAAAAAAGATGAAGGCTTGCGTCCACAACATATTGAAAGTTATGGCAATCCGGTAGAAGCAACTTGGCTGAAAATCTATCAGGCTTATCAGGAAGCGTGCGACCGTGCCGGGCTGGTGGATTTTGCCGAATTATTGCTACGCGCCCATGAGCTTTGGCTGAACAAGCCACAGATCCTGCAACATTATCGTGAACGTTTCACTAATATTCTGGTGGATGAATTTCAGGATACTAACAGCATTCAATACGCTTGGATCCGCCTTCTGACTGGCGAGAGTGGCAAGGTCATGATTGTCGGTGACGATGACCAGTCCATTTATGGCTGGCGTGGCGCGCAGGTAGAAAACATCCAGCGTTTCCTCAAGGATTTTCCGGGCGCGGGGATGCTCCGTCTGGAGCAGAATTACCGTTCAACCAGCAATATCCTTAAAGCGGCCAATGCCCTGATTGCCCATAATAGCGATCGCCTCGGCAAGAACCTGTGGACAGAAGGGAGCGAGGGCGAGCCGATTTCACTTTATTGCGCCTTCAATGAACTGGATGAATCCCGTTATGTTGTCGGCCGCATCAAGCATTGGTTAGAGAGTGGCGGCGGACTGAAAGAGTGTGCGATCCTTTATCGGAGCAATGCCCAATCCCGCGTCTTGGAAGAAGCCTTGTTGCAGGCTTCTATGCCTTACCGTATTTATGGTGGCCAGCGTTTCTTCGAACGTCAGGAAATCAAAGATGCCTTGTCCTACTTGCGTTTGGTGGCAAACCGCCACGATGACACGGCGTTTGAGCGCGTGGTGAATACCCCAACCCGCGGCATTGGTGACAGAACGCTGGATGTTGTGCGCCAAGTGGCGCGTGATCAGCAAAAAACCTTGTGGGAAAGTAGCCTGCTATTGATACAGGAAAAAGTGCTGGCTGGTCGTGCGGCATCCGCGTTGCAGCGCTTCATTGAACTCATTGAAGCACTGGAAACCGAAACGCAGGAAATGTCACTGCATGTGCAGACCGATCGCATTATTCGTGATTCCGGCCTGTGGGCGATGTATCAACAGGAAAAAGGCGAAAAGGCGCAGGCCCGCATCGAAAACCTCGAAGAATTGGTGACGGCAACTCGCCAATTCAGCTATCAGGATGAAGATGAAAACCTGCTGCCATTGCAAGCGTTCCTTTCCCATGCCGCGCTTGAATCCGGCGAAGGTCAGGCGGATATCTATCAGGATGCGGTGCAGTTGATGACCCTGCATTCCGCGAAGGGTCTGGAATTTCCGCAAGTCTTTATTGTCGGCATGGAAGAGGGCATGTTTCCAAGCCAGATGTCCATTGACGAAGGCGGGCGTCTGGAGGAAGAGCGTCGCCTGGCCTACGTCGGGGTGACCAGGGCGATGGAAAAACTGACGCTGACTTATGCGGAAAGCCGTCGTTTATATGGCAAAGAAGTGTATCATCGTCCATCTCGTTTTATTGGCGAATTGCCGCCGGAATGTGTGACAGAAGTTCGCCTGAGGGCAACCGTATCCCGCCCGGTCAGTCACAAACGACTGGGAACCCCGATCAGCGCCAACGACAGTGGATATGCACTTGGACAGCGTGTACGCCATCCCAAATTTGGTGAAGGGACGATTGTCAATATCGAAGGCAGTGGTGAACATTGCCGCTTGCAAATCGCGTTTCAGGGTGAAGGCATTAAATGGCTGGTGGCCGCTTATGCCAGACTCGAAACGGGCCAATAATCCGGTCGAATATTGACAGGTTTTTTCTTCTAAGCGTAACATTCGCGCCTTACGATAAACGTAGGGAGTATAAGGAGACTTATGGTACATGCTGAACGCATTTAAATTAGAGAATAATCGCCTGCTCCGTCTTGAACTTGAAGAAGGTGATAAGTTATCTGACGCCATGTGGGTAGATTTGGTTGGTCTGGGGGATGACGATCGTCTCCGCGTCCAGAATGAGCTGGGGCAAGTCTTGGCGACCCGTACTGAATTGGATGACATCGAGGCATCGGCCCGTTTTTTTGAAGATGAAGATGGTATGCACGTCCACTCATTTTTCTACTTTGAAGATGCCGAAGACCATGCTGGCAACTCGACGGTCGCATTTACCATCCGTGACGGTCGTCTCTACACATTGCGAGAGCGTGAACTCCCCGCATTTCGATTATACCGGATGCGTGCCCGCAACCAGACGATGGTTGACGGGAATGCCTATGAACTGTTGATGGATTTGTTCGAAACCAAAATCGAGCAGTTGGCGGATGTTATTGAAAACATCTACAGCGTGCTGGAATCCCTGAGTCGGATCATTATGAATGGCAAACAGGGCGATGAGTTTGATTCTGCTCTGTCTAACCTTGCGGAGCAGGAAGACATTGGTTGGAAAGTTCGCTTGTGTCTGATGGATAGCCAGCGCGCCCTGAACTTTCTGGTGCGCCGTGCCCGCTTGCCGACCAATCAATTGGAACAGGCGCGTGAAATTTTGCGCGATATTGAATCCTTGCTGCCGCACAATGAATCGCTGTTCCAGAAAGTTAACTTTCTGATGCAGGCGGCGATGGGCTTTATCAATATCGAACAGAGCCGCATTATCAAGATCTTCTCCGTGGTTTCCGTGGTATTCCTGCCACCGACGCTGGTCGCGTCCAGCTATGGTATGAACTTCGAATTTATGCCGGAGTTACACTGGACATTCGGCTATCCTGCGGCCATTGGGTTGATGATCGCTGCGGGCTTGGCGCCTTATCTCTATTTCAAACGGAAAAACTGGCTGTAGTTATCTCACCCGCTATCGGTTAACTGACCCAAATTCCAGATAACGTTTTGGGTCAGTTCAGAAAGATGATCGTTTGACGGACAAGAAGGCATAAAACAATTCTGATTCATATTCATCCGGTGTCGATTGGTGACACGAGCATTGAGTCTATCCCAACACAAGGTAGGAGAATAAATCAGTTTTGGCAATGGAAAATATTCCCCCCACAAGTTGATTCCAATTAATTGGCTATACATCGGCAATGATCCCTTATGTACAAATTTTAATGTCATTTTTTTACCTTCAGTACAAGCCTCAGTATCTATGTGCAAAGTTTGTTCCTACAAAATAATAGGCACGGACAACAAACAGGTAATCACATTACTTGTGAAATAGGTACAATCTGAAATACGGTGTGGCCGCCATATCTGTAATCCATGTTACACACATAGTATTGAAGTTAAAGCTGAGCGGCTTTAGCCAGTGGTTTTATTCTTTCATTTGGAAGAATAAATGTCGTATCTATCACAATTAAGAAAGAATGGTTAGAAAATTTTAATAATTATCTATAAAGTATCATTTTCAACGCAAGATTCTTTACATCTCGGCATAGAGATACTTACAATATGGATTCAATGATAGGAGATATTCCATATATGAGTACTTCCAAAATACATCTAACAGATAGATAAGCCGCAGCAACCATATTTTTTCGGTTGTTGCGGCATCCTCAAGAACCAATCAATTCTATGAGCATGTCGCCAATTTCTTAATTCTAGGAGATGGATTCGTGTACTCAAAAGATTTTTCTTGGCGATATTCCCTTACCGCCACAATATTATTATTATCCCCATTCAGTTTGCTGCCATCACTGGCTATGGATATGTATCTTCCCGTAATGCCTTTCATCGCTGGTGCAATTGGTGCTGGTGCAGGATCAATCCAGCTAACGCTGACTATATACATGATTCTATTAGGAGTGGGCCAGCTTCTATTTGGCCCACTGTCAGATCGGTTTGGTCGCCGTCCTGTTTTGCTTAGTGGTGGAATTTCTTACACGGTCGCTTCATTTGGCCTTGCCATCACTTCATCATCAGAAATCTTTTTGGGTCTCCGAATTATTCAGGCTTGTGGCGCTTCAGCATGTCTTGTAGCCATGTTCGCGACTGTACGCGATATATATTCGGGTCGTAAAGAAATTAACGTCATCTATGGTTTTCTTGGTTCTATGCTTGCGATGGTTCCAGCAGTGGCTCCTTTGCTCGGAACGCTGGTTGACATTTGGCTGGGATGGCGTGCAATTTTTATTTTATTAGCATTTGCAATGGCAGTTACAGTTATTGTGATTTGGAAACTCTGCCCAGAAACTCGGCGGCAACGGACGACAGAATTACAATGGGAGCAACTGATTCTTCCTGTAAAAAGCTTGAATTTTTGGTTGTACACATTCTGCTACAGTGCGGGGCTGGGAAGCTTCTTTATCTTCTTTTCAACGGCTCCTTGGGTAATGATGAACCGACAAGGATTATCACAAATGACTTTCAGCTTGCTATTTGCAACTGTAGCTATCGCAATGATGATAACTGCACGAAATATAGGAAGTTTGATTACACGATGGGGAATCCTAAATACGTTACGGATGGGAATGTTTTGTTTAATTGTAGGAGCGCTGTTGTTGTCTGTTGGAGAAACGTTAGTACCTAAGTCTGTATTTGGCTTTGTCGTTCCAATGTGGCTTGTCGGTGTTGGGGTCGCCATGGCGATTTCAGTAGCACCTAATGGCGCACTACAAGGTTTTGATCATATGGCTGGAACTGTAACAGCATTCTATTCTTGTCTAGGGGGATTACTGTTGGGAATAGGAGGAACTCTCACCATTACACTTTTATCCAATACAACGACTTGGCCGATTATCGCATATTGCCTAGTTTTGGCAACAATAGTATTTTTCCTATCCTTCTTCATTAATAATAAACAACAGGAACAGTCGAATCAAAGTTATTAAGTAGATTACCCTATGGATACACGATACGGGTTATTGCTTTCTGAAAATTCGTGTCGTGTTTTCTTGGAAATACACTATGAATTTAATGATTATCGTCAGTAATTATCACTAAATAATTTACTTTTAACTTACGCCATATTATAGAATGATGTGATGGATTAGTCGCTCTTTCTTCACCGAATATTCTGTCACTTTTAAATCTTTATTCGGTTAATTCATTTTCAGGAGAACATTAAATGTTTTCTGATGGATCCAAAAAGATGGTGACAATGATGTTCTGGCTATAGATTTTCAAAATGATGGGGGTGTCAAAGAAATTCTGTCATATTTTTGTGGGCTTTTTATTCCCAAACGAAAAGATTCCAAAAGGAAGAACTGAGTTATGCTTATATTGCCCCCATTTACCATAATGAACGGTGGTAAATGAAAAAATTGTACAGAAAACACAGGATAAAAAGCACGTACAAAAGATAATATCCATCTTGTTGTTGTATAAATAAAAGCCAGTTACTCTGATAGCCAATAAGGTTTGTTGTGCCAAATCCTGAACGGGAAAATAGATGAAGGCTTGATATTTCCTTCGGGCTAAAGGCATTAGCAGTCAGGATAGTTTTTGTATCTTTCCTTCTCATAATACTAACAACTGTGTTAAAGGAGCATTTATGATCGTGCAAGCTTACGGAACCTACGCTAGTGACAAGCCCTTGGAAGCCATGAAAATTACACGCCGTACGGTAGGTCCTCACGATGTCCAAATCGACATCGCGTATTGTGGAATTTGCCATTCGGATCTACATGAGGTTCGGGATGAATGGGGTTTTGGTACCCACTTTCCATGCATTCCCGGTCACGAGATTGTTGGCCGCGTATCAGAAGTTGGTACGCACGTGCCCAACTTCAAGCCGAACGACTTAGTTGGAATTGGTAGTATCATCGATAGCTGCAAGCATTGTGAGGAATGTGAGGCAGGTTTTGAGAACTACTGCGATGATATGATCGGCACTCACAATTCCCCTATTCCAGACGAGCCGGGCTGGACTGTGGGGGGGTATTCCCAGAAGATAATCGTGCATGAACGCTACGTATTACGTATCCGCCATCCCGAAGAGCAACTCGCCGCCGTAGCGCCGTTGTTATGTGCTGGTATTACCGTTTATTCACCGTTGCGCCACTGGAAAGTTGGTCCAGGCAAAAAGGTAGGGATCGTCGGTATTGGTGGGCTGGGCCACATTGGCATCAAACTGGCCCATGCAATGGGTGCCCATGTGGTCGCCTTCACAACCTCCGAATCCAAGTATAAAGCCGCCAGAATGTTGGGTGCAGACGAAGTCGTGTTCTTATCTTCTCCTGAAGAGATGCTTGTCCATGTCAAAAGTTTCGACCTAATCGTTGACACCGTGGCGGCTCCACACGACCTGAACGCTCTTCTTATCCTGCTTAAGAAGAATGGCAACCTAACTCTGCTCGGTGTGCCTCCCTCGCCACATCCCCCTCTCGAAATGGCTAACTTACTCTCCAAGCATCGAGCGATCACAGGGTCAATGGTTGGTGGCATTCCTGAAACCCAAGAAATGCTGGATTTTTGTGCAAAATACAGAGTTGTGGCGGATATTGAGCTCATTCACGCCGACGAGATCAATGATGCCTATGAACGTATGCTCAAAGGAGACGTGCAGTATCGTTTCGTGATGGACAATGCTACGCTGGCTGTAGTATGACGCAACAATTCCGGTTATCCCTTGTCTCAAAAGCAGTTGAAAATTGACATTTATTTATATCGTTATCTGTATTTTGTGACAAATACTTCTGTCAAGATCAAGCATTTTCTTGAGGTGGCAAAAAGATACGACGAACTTGAATTATATTACCCAGTATGTTGTCACTGGCGTTTATTCTTTCATTAGTCATTAGTTCGAAACGAGATTCAACGAGTTCCTTGGCAGGAAAAATGACAACTGAATAGGAATAGGTAATTTTGACAGGTTTAGCGCCTTCTTTCACACAGTGTATCAAAATTTGTCAGTCAATGCGGGTGCAAATTTAAGCAACGAACCATATGCTTGGTTAACAGTAAACTGACGCTTCCGTTTCAGTGTCAGTGTATTTTTGGTACTCTCAGCTTCAGGAAAAACACATTGGCCACAACCATATGGTTTTCCTTAATATCAAAGTTACTCCCACTGAAATCACCAACATCCGTCAATGCATCACCAAAATAGAAAACATCAGGTAATTTTTTGGCAGACATCACCTTGGAATAATAATTACCTAAACACAGACCATTTTTGCTGACTTCCAGATTTGTATCGTAATCAAAGAATTGTTCACAGATTGGTTTGTCTGTCTCCCTCGGTAATCGTATTAACA
>NZ_JAQRFK010000169.1 GCF_028598745.1 Xenorhabdus sp. IM139775 | reverse complement strand
GGGTTATTGTTAAGTAATGATTTTTGTATTTAAATGATATTTTTTATTATAGCATCGCCTCTGTTTCATTATCTCCATTAATGTCACCAATATGTTTTTTGTTGTGTGATTATGGTTATCTATGTTTTAATTTTATAAATAAAACATACCAGTAATCGTAATAACTCATACTGATTTTATATTTAATCGATTAAGACGAGATTACAAATTCCCCCTCAGTGGCTGTTAAAACAGCCACTGACTTCACTGATAACGGGGAAACCCTGTCCAATGCGGCTACTGACCACACGCAAACCCGGTGCTGGCCCAGGCATTTCGCATCCACCGGTCTGTTTCTGCCCAGAATGTCCATTTTGCCAGTCCTTCGGTTGAGCCTGAACGGCCTGCCAGATAATCCGTTGATGTCACGTAAAACTCCCGCACCCAGCCCTCGTAACGGTAAAAGTTACCCCACTGCGCATAAAGCCGTTCAAAAGCATATTTAGAAGCAATCTGGCTGCCGAGTGATTGGCAAATCTGCCCTGCCTTAAAATAAAACGCTTTTGTCAGCCCTGAACGCGCAAACCAGGTATCACTCCTTAAGGTCAGTATAGCAGAATCAATATAACTAGACATAACTCACATGTTCTTTGAACAGTTCATCAATAGAGTATCTTTCTCGCCTTCTTATGGTTTTTGTTCCAGCCCATTTGTGTTCGATAGGATTTAAATCCGGGCTGTAAGGCGGTAACCATTCCAACTGACATCCGTGGTCGGCTATCGCTTGTCGTGTGTCATGGCGTTTATGGAATGAGGCATTATCCATCACAATCACTACCCCGCCTGGAAGCTTTGGCAACAAATCTTGTGTCATCCAGGCATGAAAAGTATTCGCATTAATGTTCCCGGCAAACAAGTTTAAGGTCACAAAGGTATTTTTAATGATGGCACCGATGGCATTAATACGTCCCTTTACCTGCCAGTCGTGTGTACCGAAACAGCGCTGTCCTTTTGGGGAATAACCGTGTATTCGCGGCATTGACTGCTCAAAACCACTTTCATCCAGATAAACAATCGCTTTGCCCGTTTGTTCATAATGACGGATGCGCTCGACAAATATTTGACGAGCCTGTTCGTTAGCGTCAGGGTGTTTTAACGTTTTTTTTCAAGGTGAGCTTCAGCCGTTTCAAGGCGTAATGGATAGCAGATTGTGAAACGCCCAGACGTTTTGCCCTTTCCCATTGATATATCAGAATCAATATAATTAGGCATAACTTACATGTTTGATAAACAGTTCATCAATAGAGCATCTTTCCCGTCTTCTTGTGGCTTTTACTTTCGCCCATTTGGGTTCGATAGGATTTAAATCCGGACTGTAAGGTGGTAACCATTCCAACTGGCATCCGTGGTCGGCTATTGCTTGTCGTGTGTCATACCGCTTATGGAATGAGGCATTATCCATCACAATCACGGCCCCGCTTGGAAGCTTGGGCAGCAAATCCTGTGTCATCCAGGCATGGAAAACATCCGCATTAATATTCCCGGCAAACAAGCTTAAGGTCACAAAGGTATTTTTAATGATGGCACCGATGGCATTAATACGTCCCTTTACCTGCCAGTCGTGTGTACCGAAACAGCGCTGTCCTTTTGGGGAATAACCGTGTATTCGTGGCATTGACTGCTCAAAACCACTTTCATCCAGATAAACAATCGCTTTGCCCGTTTGTTCATAATGACGGATGCGCTCGACAAATATCTGACGAGCCTGTTCGTCAGCGTTAGGGTGTTTTAACGTTTTTTTTGACGGTAATATTCAGCCGCTTCAACCAGGGT
>NZ_JAQRFK010000168.1 GCF_028598745.1 Xenorhabdus sp. IM139775 | reverse complement strand
AGAAATTCCATCACCAATAACTCGGTTTATCCCCGTACTCACGGGGAACACAAACATGTTATATCGCCCAAATCGTCACACGGCGGTTTATCCCCGTACTCACGGGGAACACTTCATGAACAGGCCTATCCTTTTCACGCAGGGCGGTTTATCCCCGTACTCACGGGGAACACTTTTATGTTAGACGCGCGCGGCGGGTGGGGGGCGGTTTATCCCCGTACTCACGGGGAACACGCGCCCGTTGCTCACTCTCGTGCGGAGCTAATCGGTTTATCCCCGTACTCACGGGGAACACTATTTGAGGCTAGAATACGTTAATATAATCACCGGTTTATCCCCGTACTCACGGGGAACACTGTTATTGGTCACTTTCTGTCATGTCGGTGTCCGGTTTATCCCCGTACTCACGGGGAACACCATACGTTCAAATGACGGCATTTTGTTATTGGCGGTTTATCCCCGTACTCACGGGGAACACGATTTCAGGTCATCCAGTCGCACCACAACACCCGGTTTATCCCCGTACTCACGGGGAACACGAAATTATAACCGCGATTATCAGCCACCCTCGCGGTTTATCCCCGTACTCACGGGGAACACGGATGGGGCGGTGCCGCTTCAATCAAGGTTGGCGGTTTATCCCCGTACTCACGGGGAACACACAAATGGCTCCATTGATAAATCCTAATGCTGCGGTTTATCCCCGTACTCACGGGGAACACACAAATGGCTCCATTGATAAATCCTAATGCTGCGGTTTATCCCCGTACTCACGGGGAACACCAAGATGTTGATCCGGACTCAGGTATAACTACCGGTTTATCCCCGTACTCACGGGGAACACTTCCAATCTAACCCCATACCTTCAACAATGGGCGGTTTATCCCCGTACTCACGGGGAACACCCCCCAAAAAGCCAATAAGCCCCGTGATGGGGCGGTTTATCCCCGTACTCACGGGGAACACAGAACGGACGACGACAGGTGGCAAGGGAGTGTCGGTTTATCCCCGTACTCACGGGGAACACCGAAGATAAGGCAAAATGAATCTCGGTGTTGTCGGTTTATCCCCGTACTCACGGGGAACACTTCTGCTGATGGGATTAACCCAGAAACCCAGTCGGTTTATCCCCGTACTCACGGGGAACACCTTCTCTTCCGTGGGGTTAGCTTCTGGATTGCCGGTTTATCCCCGTACTCACGGGGAACACCAGCCCTTGGGGTGCCTGATATATCAGGCCAACGGTTTATCCCCGTACTCACGGGGAACACATTTCATCTCTAAATTCCTCTACGGCATTCCCCGGTTTATCCCCGTACTCACGGGGAACACTGGTCGAACAGTGGTTTCGTGAATTATTTCCTCGGTTTATCCCCGTACTCACGGGGAACACGTTGTTCCTCATGTAGGTGATAAGCAATGTAGCGGTTTATCCCCGTACTCACGGGGAACACCTCTCCCAAGTTCCGTTTGCAGGTCAATCAGACGGTTTATCCCCGTACTCACGGGGAACACGGCTTTGTTGAGCGCGTATTGGCGTATTACAACGGTTTATCCCCGTACTCACGGGGAACACGCGAAAGAGAAAGGCAAGGCCTTTAAGTACCGCGGTTTATCCCCGTACTCACGGGGAACACTGCGAAACGCTGTATGCCTGCCAATACAAATGCGGTTTATCCCCGTACTCACGGGGAACACTAACGATAATTGCCACTGAATACCGGAATGAGCGGTTTATCCCCGTACTCACGGGGAACACCGGTAGCTTTGTCAACACGGATTTTTAAACCGCGGTTTATCCCCGTACTCACGGGGAACACTCGGTATCAATTATAACAAACCTTTGAGCCAGCGGTTTATCCCCGTACTCACGGGGAAC
>NZ_JAQRFK010000167.1 GCF_028598745.1 Xenorhabdus sp. IM139775 | reverse complement strand
TTTAGCCGTCCGTATTCTCCTCTGAGTTTGTGCGCTCTTGAGAGGAGCTATAACCGTTAAACTTAGTAATTCGGTTATTGAGTCAGATAAAACAATCAGTTAAAGTATCCCCGCCATTGGCAAAATCCAATGGTCAAGGTTTAGCAGCCTTGAGTCAAGAACACTGGTAGGATGTTTCTACCAGTGCGCCTGCTATCGCCCTTTCAATGGTGGTTCAGGTGGGGGAGGCTTCGGCCTCGCCGGAATCTTGACCCGGTCTGCTAACCCTGCCTTGAATCACCACCATCAATATTAATTAATGGAAGGGGTAGCAGGAATGAATAACGTTAGAAATGACTGGCACCAAGCCGATATTATTGCTGCATTACGTAAACGTGGTACAACCTTAGCGGCTGTCTCGCGTGAAGCGGGACTCAGTTCATCGACATTAGCAAACGCATTAAGCCGCCCGTGGCCTAAAGGGGAGTGGATTATTGCGAACTACCTCGGTATACATCCCTCTGAAATTTGGCCGAGTCGCTATTTTGGTGTTAGTGGCCAACTGATTGAACGCAAGGTTCGCGATAAACCACAGGAATAACCGCCTCAATTTGTGATCGACTTCGTAAAAATGATAAATTTTAATATGAAGCCCTGAGTATGAAATGGCAGCCAAATTTGACCATTTTTAAACCTCATGGCTTTTTTGCTGTAAAACAACGAAAAAAATATACAAACGCAATAAAGGTTAGTATAATCAGCCTCATGCCGAGATTTAGGTAACAAAATAATTCAGGGGCATTAAAAGGGGCACAAAAGAGAAATCTGGAAATAAATTTATAATAATCAATAAATTATATTTATTTTCGATTCGAGTCCGGCACCAAAATTTAAAATTCGCTTGTTAAAGACGCTAAATCAGTTAACAGGCAAATTAAAGCAATACAGGGTGCCTGCGTAAGCAAGCACCTTTTTTTTGTTAAATGTTCATTAATTCTAATGCCAAGTAAGAAGACTTCATTGGCTACGGAATCAATTATTAGATCATTTTTTGATAGCCACACCGTTAAACCGATTTTTCGTTATGCGGCAATAAGTTCCTTTCTATCCCGAAATTAAAAATCGCCCGTAGATGAGCTACCTTATTGTTCCAGCTATGGACTGATTGTTTCTTCTCCCCCAGAATATAATGCCGCCAATGCAGAACATCCCGACGAGTCACCTCCTCCGGCCGCAACATATGTGAAAGAGAATACTCATCCAATAGCCCATCCAAACTGATTTTTCCTGCTGTCTGTAACATGTTATTTGCTGCCTGATGGCACCAAAACACCATAACAATGGATTGTTTAAATAAGATCTATTGAAAATAAATATGCAAATAATCATTGAAACTATTTAACTTATAATAATGTCTCCAAGTTACTTTGGATGGCAGCCGTTTCTTTCTCCGGCACAAGCTGTTTGGTGAGTATTGAACCGTGATGGTCATTTTTTGTAATATGCGGTGAGATTATCCCTGACCAGATTGAAGGCACCAGTGTAATAATCTGATGGACGGGTCAGGATATAAAAATCGGGAGTGTTAGAAATTCTGTGTCATTCCAGTAATATGAACCAAAAAGGAATGACAAATGACTCAACCCTTCGATTTCGATAAAGCCCTGAAAGCACTTCAGGCAGGTCAGGCTCTGACAGGTAAAGATGGCATCCTGACCCCACTCATCAAGCAGCTAACGGAAGCTGCTTTAGCCGCTGAACTTGACTCCTATCTGGCTCAGGATATCGAGGTCAACCGGCGGAATGGTTCCACCAAAAAGACCATCAAGACTCCGACTGGTCACTTTGAACTGGCTACGCCACGGGATCGTAATGGCACTTTTGAACCCCAACTGGTGAAGAAGCACCAGACCACGCTCTCAAACGAGATTGAGCAAAAGATT
>NZ_JAQRFK010000166.1 GCF_028598745.1 Xenorhabdus sp. IM139775 | reverse complement strand
CCTTTTTGATGCCACACTATCACCGGTTTATCCCCGTACTCACGGGGAACACTGCCCGTTTTTCGCCACCATAAACGGCTCCATCGGTTTATCCCCGTACTCACGGGGAACACATAGTTACCCACGCTTAAATCCTGCATCATTCCGGTTTATCCCCGTACTCACGGGGAACACGCGGCATGTCGGCTAAGACATTCATGTTATTGCGGTTTATCCCCGTACTCACGGGGAACACGAGAGTAATTATAACCCAATATAAAAATATCAAGGTTTATCCCCGTACTCACGGGGAACACGGGGTTTTCTTTTTGGGGTATACTCCAACACCTCGGTTTATCCCCGTACTCACGGGGAACACTTTGCGTTACATTGCAATCTTACGAATGTATCCGGTTTATCCCCGTACTCACGGGGAACACAGGAGCCATGCAAAATAGCTAGGATTAGTTTGCGGTTTATCCCCGTACTCACGGGGAACACAGAGATGGTAGCCGCATGCTATTAGTTGATGCCGGTTTATCCCCGTACTCACGGGGAACACCAGAGTTATAGTAATACGTTTTTTATATGACACGGTTTATCCCCGTACTCACGGGGAACACATGATTGTGGATGAATCAAAAAGCTCTAATTACGGTTTATCCCCGTACTCACGGGGAACACGGGTAAGGTGCGCTTTATTGTAGAAATTTCACCGGTTTATCCCCGTACTCACGGGGAACACGGTTTCTTCGGTAGGAATTTCATCAAAGGTGACGGTTTATCCCCGTACTCACGGGGAACACAATATCAGGATCAATAACAACTATATCACCAGCGGTTTATCCCCGTACTCACGGGGAACACTCATGATGTACTCTAAAGAGCCATCACAGTCACGGTTTATCCCCGTACTCACGGGGAACACAAGAAAAACCCCAGTTGCGGTAACAACTGAGGCGGTTTATCCCCGTACTCACGGGGAACACTTGTATTGTCCTTACATCGTAATACCAACGCCCGGTTTATCCCCGTACTCACGGGGAACACTGGGTTTCACCACTGAGGTGTGCATTATTCAGCGGTTTATCCCCGTACTCACGGGGAACACCTAAACTGTTTTCTAACCGCAAAGGGGCTGATCGGTTTATCCCCGTACTCACGGGGAACACGATCAACAATGGCGAATATGAAATGTAGGTGACGGTTTATCCCCGTACTCACGGGGAACACACAGTAAAACTATCCTAAAGGTGGTAATCATGCGGTTTATCCCCGTACTCACGGGGAACACTCAAATACTGATCTATTTAGCAGGAATGGCCACGGTTTATCCCCGTACTCACGGGGAACACGTATCACGATGATCGGGGTCGGGACTGGATTACGGTTTATCCCCGTACTCACGGGGAACACTGATCAATGAAAAAGCATTGGTTGTTATCAGTCGGTTTATCCCCGTACTCACGGGGAACACCTGGCAAACAACTGCTTGGCGGCCTCAAATCGCGGTTTATCCCCGTACTCACGGGGAACACTAAGGCCGATTCTGCGTTCCAGTCAGTATCGGCGGTTTATCCCCGTACTCACGGGGAACACGAAACGATTTCTGTAGACGAATTCAGCGAACGCGGTTTATCCCCGTACTCACGGGGAACACATCAGAGTCGAGATGTCGCCCGCGCGGGAACGCGGTTTATCCCCGTACTCACGGGGAACACACACCATCACAGTTCCTTTTTATGACGATGAACGGTTTATCCCCGTACTCACGGGGAACACTTTACTCCTGTTTGCCCAAAATTCGGCGTTAGCGGTTTATCCCCGTACTCACGGGGAACACTATCCTGAGAAAAGGCGCCCAACTTCGAGCGCCGGTTTATCCCCGTACTCACGGGGAACACGGGACGTGCTGGCTTTCACCGGGCGTTTTCTGCGGTTTATCCCCGTACTCACGGGGA
>NZ_JAQRFK010000165.1 GCF_028598745.1 Xenorhabdus sp. IM139775 | reverse complement strand
TTACGGCATTGGAGCAAGTGACCGATTTTATTTCACGTAACCAATTCAGCCGCTTTGCGGATTGGTACGATGAAAATAGCCGACCTCTCAATATGATGGGCTTTCGCCGTATAGAAAGAGGTACTGGCAATCAAGACCCAACTGTTCAATTTTATGTTTTATCCTCCGCATGGAAAGAGATATGCAAGGGCTTTGATTCGCGCAAAGTTGCCCGTTTGTGTGTTGAAAAGGGTTGGTTAGAAGCAGGCAAGGACGGCAGGATACAAACGAGTATACGCCTGCCAGAAATAGGGCTTAAACGGGTTTACTTATTTAACAGTGACGTCTTAGGCTCTGCTGAGTAATCGGGATAAAACTGACTGTCTTATATTTAATGTGTAACAGTGGTAACACTGAAAATGGAAAGGTAGATATTTAATGGGCTTTATTCTGGCAGGCAATTGATGTGAGGGTTATCGATACGAGTGTTAAAAATATATTGCCCAGAGTGTGACGGACAGGCAACAATCAAAAAAATCAAAACGGAAGGATTGAATAACATACCGGAAATTTACTGTTGCTGTAATGATGTTGAATGTGGTTATACATACGTTTTAACCATGAGTTTTTCACATTCGATACGTCACAGTAAGTTGACACAAGATCCAAGTAATCATGTATTGAAGTGTAGCAATCTAAGAATCAGCATCAACATTTTCTGGCCAGAATTGTCAGGCGCAGAACGTGAACAGGAAAAATAAATTTTTTGCACCATTTCAGTTTACATTTCCTCTTACCCCGCATAAAGACTGGCTTTCTAGTTTTTATGTTGGGTTTCCTCCCAAGTAAAAATCTCACGTAAAATAGAAAAATTATTTTATTTCAAGGTGATACAATCACATCACCAGAATGAGACGGAATAGGAAACTGTAATTTACTGAAATTCTTTTCACTCATTTCAGTTTGAGATTTTTCTCACACAGCCAGTACTGGCACAGTCTGGAGATATGTTTTGTAGAATTTTAAAACTGAAATAATTTTTTGATCCAAAACGTGCAGGCGGGTGCGGAGTAGTGCGTTTTACGTCGGGTTTACGTTTATTTCATGGGGATTACGTGGCGTAGGCGTGATGTGGTGACGTGAACCAAATGAATCCATCTAGACTGCAAAATTTTATCTGCGTAGCTTAGCGGGCGATTGGTTACGTTATATGAAGATGTAAAAAAGTCACCGTTAAAGGTGAGCCGTGCCGGGATCTGCGTTGTTGAATAATCACCCAAGAAATGTACAATTAATATGTACAGATTTGGAGGAATATTATGCGTACATACACCTCAACTCAAGCCCGTGCCAACATCGCGGAAGTGTTGGACACAGCGGCTCACGGTGAACCTGTTGAAATCACTCGTCGAGACGGTAGTTCAGCGGTCGTTATCAGTAGAGCTGAATTCGATAATTGGCAAAACGCTAAGCTGGATGCAGAGTTCGATTCGATTATGCAACGTCATGGGCATACGATAGAGGCACTGACAAATCGATGATATGGGTCAGCGCACAGGAAGTTATCGCTTTTCATGACCGAATATTACAACGGCTTCCCGGCGTTGCCGGAATGCCCGATTCTGGTAGAGCTGAAGCGCTCATCTATCGGGTACAGAACCGCACACACTATGAAGGCATAACAGATATTTTTGAACTTGCAGCGACCTATTGGGCTGCTATCGCTCGTGGTCATATTTTCAATGATGGTAATAAGCGCACAGCGTTTTTCGTTACCATGATTTTTCTCTATCGTAACGGTATCAAGATCCGTGATAACGACAATACATTGGAAAACTTAACGGTAGATGCCGCTACGGGCGAGAAAACCGTTGACCAGTTGGCGCAGCACCTGCGCGAATTGGGGGACTATACTAACCCGAGCTGTAATCCATGATAACAGCACGTTTTTTTGAGGATGCAAGGAACATCTCAATTT
>NZ_JAQRFK010000164.1 GCF_028598745.1 Xenorhabdus sp. IM139775 | reverse complement strand
TAATATCTTCCTGATTCGCGGTGTGTCCCCGCTCTTTCATCCATGCCGCTAAACACTTTTCAGCCGCTGCATACGCTTCCCCTTGTTGCCAGCCTGTAATTCCTGCTCGCGTTGCGATTTCTCCCGCCATAGCAACAAGGGCAAAACGGGTAATTGCACGGCCAACCTGATTACCTGCATTCTCTGGCATCATGTTTGCCGTATATTCTTTCAATAAGGCTTTAGCCGTTCCTGAAATAGACGTCAGATCATGAGTGAGGTATTTCAGCCAGTCGCGGAACGGTGCGCCATGATATTTAGTCACGGCCTGTTCAAGGTACTCCACCAGTGATTTACCGCTGGCAAACTGGTACAATTCTTCAAACACACCGTGTTTACCTGAATCACTCGGAATTTGGATCATACGCACTTCCACACCGGCATAAGTGCGTTCGCCAGCATTCGCCGCATGTTCAACTAAAGAGAGTTCCCCTGTTGATAAGAAAAGTAAATTCCAGCGGTTGGTTTCTCTGACGCTTCCGTCTGTTTTCGCTCTGGCCTTACCCTGACCATTTGCCAGCATATAGGCAATATTACCCGCTTCACGCCCGTCAACTTCTCTGATTTCGTCCAGCATCAACGTTGCATCATTACGGCGGCAGGCTGTACCTTCAAGGCTGGATTAACACAATAAGTGCAATATGCGCCCCGTATAGGCTTCGATGGGTGTTAATCCATTTAAAACCTTTCTTGGTGTCATATTTAATCTTAATTCTAAATCACTGACATCTTGCTCTGTGAGTGAACCAAAAGCCGTTCCTTTAGGCCATTGACGTCGAACTAAACCATTTGTATTTTCATTCGTTCCTCGCTGATAACTGGCATAAGGTCGGGCAAAGTAGATTTGAGCCTTTGTTGATTGGCTGACCTTTTCATGCCGGGCGAATTCGCCACCGTTATCCAATGTTACTGTGTGAACTGATGAAACACGATTTAACAATGTATTCATGACGTTGGATACCGATTCTGCCGTTCTATTTTGGGTTTTTGCCATTAACAATAATCGGCTTTTCCGATCAACCAGTGTGACCAGATAAGCATCCTGACCGTATATCGTGTCCCCTTCAAAATCGCCGGTGCGAGCCCGTTTATCCGCAATAGCAGGACGTTGACTGATATCCACCCGATTCGGGATGTGGCTCTGGCCAGCCTGACGTTTACCGCCTTTCCTACGCGTTTTACCAAAGCGGGGTAACCGCTTGTAAAGCGAGCCTCCGGCGTCACGATCTTCGCGGATACGCCGATAAAGCGTGCTGTGGCTAAGGGTTATCTCCGGACACTCCAGACGCATTCGGTAGTGAATATTCTCTGGCGACCAACCCATTGATAATCCTTCAGACAAGATATTCTCATGCCGCGGATGATGTTTTTTAAACTTAAAAGCCGTCTTTTTTCGATGATTCTTCAATATTTCTGCCGAGTTAGCACAATATTGCTTATCGTTTGCATTGCGTTTCAGTTCACGTGAAACCGTGCTGGCATGTACACCCAGCGCTTCAGCAATCTGATATTGTGGAAAACCCTTGTTATACAGGGCTTGAAGCTGATATCTTTGCCCAAGAGTCAACTGTCGGTACTGTCTGGTTTGTTTATGCATATCAGGCCATGATTTCAGGTGTGAGAGCCATGAAATGTATCACAGTTGACTCACTCCTTTTAATACCCCGCCGATTGCACTTAATATGTTAATTCAGCTCCTCCCATTCTAATAAACGCCCGTAATTACTACTGTCAGCATCACAGGTAATTGCAGTCACTTTTATCGGGCTACTAATTTTGATGTTCCTGACTTCGGTATCACCATCCGATTTATTGACGAGCTTGTCATACCATAAATATTCTTGCGTCAACCGGAAGCCTTGCGGTAAATAGGTTTTATCTTTTCCGCAGTAGGTCATTTCTTCAAAGAATGCTTCTTTTACCTTGC
>NZ_JAQRFK010000163.1 GCF_028598745.1 Xenorhabdus sp. IM139775 | reverse complement strand
ACTCAGCCTGTCTTGATTCGCCAGCCAGCGTTTTCTCCAGCATCCCGCCTGCTTACTGCCCAATCCGACTTGCTTTGCCGCCCGGTTATTGGAGATACCAGAGGCAAAAAGTAAAATCAGCTGCGCCCGTTAGCGGTGATCACTGCGACTAGTTCGGGACTTGACGATGTGTTCGAGTGCGTGTTGTTGTTGGGGCGTTAAGTTGACTACGGGTGCTTTCCACATAAAAAGGGCTATCGGATGGTCAGTTAAACGGTGTGCTAATTAACCATAAAATCCCACGGCCTTCAAGCACTTTTAATATAGATGTCAAATGAAGAATGTACCACTAGGGAGTGATAGCGAACCACAGATAATGGTGTCGGTAGTCCTTCAAAAATCCCTTTTTTATTATGTTGGATAACACTTATACGTCCATGAACAGGCTCTGGAGCATGAACCACATTCATACCGTGTAAATATCCTAGGCATTGATGTCCCAGACAAACTCCAAGCACGGGGACTTTTGCCTCATTAATGACCCTTGCACTGACCCCAACATCCACATCACATTTAGGAGTGCCCGGACCAGGAGATATAATAATACAATCAAATTTATCCAAATCTATATCGTCAAAATCTATAGTATTTAAAACAACCGTCGGTTCTTTACCACATACTTCTCCCATATATTGAAACAAGTTATAAGTAAATGAATCAAAATTATCAACGATAAGAGAATTGCACACAATAAATACCTCTTCTAAAAAAGACATCCTTTTTCTATACTTATGGTGGTTCGCGAATTAAGGGATTATATTGATGTTATTAGGTATTCATTATTCCCATGACCTTAAGTAAACGATAAAGTCTTTCTTTAGTTTTTTTAATTTCATCAAATTTATTTTTAACGAATTTTTCATTCGTTTCTTCTATTACTTTTTCAACTTGTTTTTGAGATAAACCCGCAGATGAAAGCACTTCATGTTCAAATTTTCGACCCATATCAACGCTTAGAAAATCATCCAAAAACTCAGGTAGAATATCACAGAATAGTTTTTGAATATCGGTAGGTAATTGCGGCCAGCGTTTTTTCATCAAACTGACGAAATAACTAGAATGGCGTCCTTCATCCAAAACATGATCTTTCATTAGTTGAATAAAGGTCTTAGTTAAATCTGATTCTCTACCAATAGTAGCAAGTTCATTGGTTAGAGTGTTTTCGGCTAAAGTGACTGCCAATAATAGAAAGTCTGCATGTAATCCTTTTGTTAATTTATCCTGGACTCGTTTTGTAGCATCTAGGTTACGATTAGTTTCAGGCACTAATAATGGCTTAATATTACTGTGGTTCTCCATCTGGGTAATATAATCAAGTGCAACATAAGCATGATAGCCTTCGTCGATCAAAACAGTTAGCGCTTGTAATTTATCTATATTATCGAATCCTTCAATGCGATCGTGGAGCAGTTCTAAGCAGCATATAATAACAAATTTAGTTTCTAGTAGGCCTACACCGTATAAGAATTGATAGGCAGATTGAGTCAATATATATGAAATCCCATCTTTGCCTAAACCCTTAACCAATGGATGCTCACAAATGGTGCTTCTTTCAATTGGAAAGATAAGTTCATCACTAGAATAACTAGGTATTTTGATCCGAGGAGTATATCTGACTGTAGCTCGTTTGTACCAATTGTTTGTAATTTTTTCAAATTGCATATCATTTTTCATCTTTATCCCCTCATAATTACATTTAGTTAATTGAAAAAATATCCAACAAATAATCAACAATGTTGCGATAAGATATTGTTACTATATTTCGTAATTTGAATATTTTACGTTTAGGTACGCTACCGCCCTAGATTCGTTAATCTATCCCTCATAGCTCTATTCTACCTTTTTGTGCCGTTTCATCAGAAATTTTTTATTAAGACTTACCCATAATCTAAATTACCACGCACATATAAATTACATTTCAACAATAAAAAGATCAACAAAAATAACAAATAAATATACAAAAACAACAAAAATATAACTTAATGTTAGTGTAAATACACTAAACATATTTAATTGAAATTATTAATCCATTAATAATATAAGGGTATTAATATGAAGATGATTTCTCGGTTAG
>NZ_JAQRFK010000162.1 GCF_028598745.1 Xenorhabdus sp. IM139775 | reverse complement strand
GTCTTTAGGTGACTATGAGTGGCAACCGTTTCTTTCTCCGGCCCAAGCCGTTCGGTGAGTTTTGAGCCGTGATGGTCATTTTTTGTAACATGTTGATGAGATGCTCCCTGATCGGATTGAAATAACGACAATAGTGTCAGGGTATCAGTATCATGCTCACCGGATGGTTCGAATGCCGATGCCACCTCCAATGGAGGATGTGGAGACACCTGGTGGAATTCAGGCGATACTTCTCCGGCGGTATCTGGCATCTCAGAAGTCCCCGCCGATTTCAGCAAAGGAGACTGCACCTGCCCGGCGGCTTCCTGAAGCAAGGCATCAATCAACGGCACGGAGGCGGGCTGGCCGCCCAGATGCAGGGCCAGACAGCGTCACGCTTCTGGCACCAGAAACAGCCAGCTTACCGCGTCTTCCGGCAGTAAACGGGACGCCAGCAGGGCTTTCAGTGGCGCAGGCAAATCTGGCTGGGCGGACCGAAACCGGAATCGAAAGCGGCGGTCCGGCGTCCACAATCCCGGCTGCCAGCCATGCCCGTCCTCCAGCTCACCCTCCAGTGCCTGCAATAACGGCAGGTGGTAAAACAACGCTGTCCAGAACACCACCGCCTGCCATAGCAAACTCTGGGTAGCCTGCGTTTCCGGTGCCGCCCCCGGCGGCAACAGATGCCCTTTTGCCAGTCTCACCGAGTAAGTGGTAAATTTCAGTGTGAGGTCGATAAACCCCCCACTGCCCGACCAGTCGCCTTCCCGTGTTGCGGGCACCTGCTGGACACGGCTGAGCAACTGCCTGATCGGTGTCAGGTAAAAACGCTGATACAGCCCGTCAGGCAACGCACTGTTTTCCCACAGCTGCCGGAGACACTGACGGCGCAGGGGCGTGGCCAGTAACTCATCGGCAGACTGCGGCCGGAAATAGCCCCGGCTGTCTTTCGACGGGGGCGATTTGGCTTGTGGCGCTGTCTGACGGGTAAAATGGGATTTAAAACGGTTAAACATCGCGGTTCCTCTCTGGTTTAAATTTGGCCCAGTGTCGGTGAATCCCAACCTGAAACAAGGAAAAACTCTTTCTGCGATAATGAAAATTAATCTGACTCGATTCACCCCGTGTTTGACTTACCGGGTCACCTTAATTTTCTTCATAACATCCATCAATTAATCCCTTTAAATGCAAAAAAGCGCCCCGAAAGGCGCAAAAGTGAAAAAGAATTCAGGCGGCGGTTTGCGGTTGGCAGGCCTGCAAACGCTGCGACCAGTTGCCCAGATAATGAGCCGGCGTGTAACGCGTCCGCTTGCGGTCATCATCACACAGGGCATCTCCAATGGTCACCTGTGCCGGTATCCCCGTCAGGGACAGCTGGATATAGGCCATCACTGCGGCCACGGCCAGTGTCATACAACCCGAACCACAGGCGGGTTCGTGTAAAGTCACAAAGGGTTTTTCCTGTAACAACGCTGAGACATCCTGAAACTGTATTTTCGCCATCATTCTGGTGACCTCCCAGGGGGTGAAAAACTGCTGAAGGTGCTTATCCCCGAGTTCCAGTAACATAAACACCCTGCCCAGAAAATCACACGGTTCCCGGGCTAATCCCAGCACTACCAGAGAAAACAACTGCACAATCCGGTCAATATCGTCCCGGTCGTACTTTTTGATGGTTTTCAGGTAGAACTGTTCAAGCTCGTCACTGTAACAATACCTGTTGTGGATGGCCGCCATCGCACAGTAACAAAAGTCCCGAAAGACCTGATAACGGGAATGACCGCGGGCCGTCTGGTTAAACAGGGTAATAAAGGTGTTTTGATAATCGGTCCGGGAAGGCATGATGTGTTTTCCCTGCCTGAAAATAAGGGGAAAACACGTCCCGAAAGGGGAGGGTGTCTTCCCCTTTCGGTTGGAATAAAAATGCGTATAGGGTGAGTTAAATGAATACTATTGCCCGGCCGCGATAGCCGGCACCGGCAGGTGAGCATTCGCTTTTTCACTGTTGACCAGATAGAGTGCCGGGCGGTTTTCCCGTCCTGACAGCCCGCTGCCGCTGTCCACATGTTCACCCTGATCATAGCAGTCATAGCCTTTAAGACCGCTGACCGGCTCGCTGTACCAGTGGCGGATCTCGCAGTCAAAAATGGCCGACAGCGCGCCCAT
>NZ_JAQRFK010000161.1 GCF_028598745.1 Xenorhabdus sp. IM139775 | reverse complement strand
CCGTTAAGGTGGCCTTTTCTGTCCCTAACCCACTGTATTCACAGTGAATTTTATATGGTGCCAGAGCGGGACTAGTAAATTAAGTTAGTTAACTGAATTAATTGAATTTATTTTTACTAATTGATTTTATGCCCCTTTTTGTGCCCCTTATTTGTTTAACTTTATCTATTTGAACTTAAAGTGATTTTTTAGAGCAACACAAAACCGTACCCACATAATATAGCTTCTGTATATAGGAATAACTTTAGTTTCTACTTAATCTTATTTCTATTTTTGAGTATTAGCTTTAATAGTTTTGGCTCTATCTTTGAACGTAGGATCGATAGAACTTAGCGCATACAGTCTACCTAATAGGGTGTGCGTTACTGGCATATTAATAGCATTAGGCATATCTTTTATAGATTTCCAACACGTAATGTCTGAGACTAGCTTCATTCGCTGCTCATTACGTACGGATACCATTTCACCCTTGATTACAATACCTGTTACAAGCTTCGGTTTATTGCCACTATACAGTTTTGTTTTGGTCGGGTGCATTTGGTGTCCATGTCTTTCAATAATTTGACGAATTATGGACTTGAAAAGTGGATTTACCTGAGCTCCGGAAAAAGTCAAATCATCGACATATAAAGTCATTGTTACATCATGCTTAATGGCTAACTGTTCGAGCTCACTAAACATTCTACAGTTAGCCCAATAAGCGAGCGGCATACTGATGCGACTACCAGTTGGAAGATGACTGTGAATTGTACAAATACAGCTTAATATGTCTGCAACATCTGATGAACACTCCATAACGGTGTAGAAAAACGAAAAAACCATGTTTTTTTTTGTTGATGGGAAAAAAGAACAAACATCAGTTGTCATAAGTGGAAAATTGTTACAGTGAACATGGGCATTACTTACATTTGAATGCTGTTTCTTTCCAGAGTGTAAAAAGTTCGGTGTAGCAATTCGGCAAATTAGACTTGCTATCCGCGTATGAACTACATCTAACTCGCCTACTGGATGCTGTATTTTACGTACTTTACCTTTCTTCCCTTTTTTCTCAAATTCGTTGTAATTTTCCGTATCGTTCATTATACGAAACAAGGTTTGCATATCAACTTTGAGTAGACTCGCTAGCTTTTTTTTTGACTTAAGTTTATAGAAAGGAGAATCCTGTAAAGCATAGGATTTTTTTCTGGTAACTATTTTAAGCTTTGATTTTTTCGTCATTCTTATTAATCGCCCAATCTGCAATGTCTAAAACTTTACCAGCTATTAATTGTCTGAATTTTTTGGCGAATTTTCCTTCCTTATGAATGCTCTGAGAAAACATTATAAGAGACGTTACAGGAATATCGAATTTTGACGAATACAACTCAAGTAATTCGCTCTCAACAGGCCTATTACCTGACTCAAGTTCTTTTAAATACAGCGGCGTTAAACCGAATTCGCTAGCTAAATCGCTAACCGTCAGTTCATGGTATTGTCGAATTAATCTTAAGGCTTTGTGGATCATTAGGTAGTCCATAGTAGGTTCGAAACAAGGGGGAGTAAACCTACTCGTCACCCCCTCCAGTACCTTCTAACATACGTATTAAGTACCAGATTCTATAAGCCCATACGAGTATGAACTTAATAATTGAAAAAGCGATTTTCCACTTTGGGCGTGCCTTTGGGTTTACTTGCTGATCGCGATGTGTGTTATGTTTTTTCATAAATATCTCCTATGTGCCTTGAAACCCACCTCATATGCTATGAGATTAATAAGTTACAAGCTCGCCTCACAAAGGAAGGGATTGATCAGCACTGAGCCCCCGTCTCGACGAACCTTTGGTCGCCCGAAAGGTTCGAATACCCACTCATGTTCACGCTGTCACTGATATAACAAAGCTAGGCATGTGGGGGTAAAAGGGTAGAAAGATTTCTCTTTCCGCGGACTAAGTCCAATTAATGGCGTAGTTATCCCTCAACACATCGAATTTTAATCATATTAATGAATTTCATAACAATCAAGAGGAATATTTAAAAATGAGACATAGATAGTAAGTAGTATTAACTTGTCATGATAATTAATAGCTGCCAGTAATTTATGCTAGCAGCATAGAAACTAAGTTATATATTAATTTCTAATTCTACGCTCAATAAGCTGACCGTTCATATCAAAATACCGG
>NZ_JAQRFK010000160.1 GCF_028598745.1 Xenorhabdus sp. IM139775 | reverse complement strand
TATCTGAAATTTAAATCAGGTAATTATCTGATTTTATTTAAGAAGAGAGATTAATCACAATTTTTCTGGTGATCTTTTATTCACGCTGGAATAGATAAGCATTGCTGTTATATCCTGTTTAATTGATGCTGTAATGAGCATCCATTGAAAATCAGATTACAGGAGACAGGAATGTCATATCTTATTTACTTGTCGTTAAAGGGCAAGAAACAAGGCTTAATCTCGGCGGGCTGTTCAACCCCCGAATCTATCGGCAACCGCTATCAGGCCGGGCGGGAAGATGAAATACAGGTACTGAACCTCAGCCATATGATGACACGCGATCAGAACGTCAATCATCTCCCTGTCAGCTTTATCAAACCCATTGATAAATCTTCCCCGTTGCTGGGGTTAGCAATAGACAAAAACGAATTGCTGGATGCCCTTTTTAAGTGTTACCGCGTAAACCTTGCCGGACAACTCGAATTCTTTTACGAAATCAAACTGACAGGCGCCACCATTGTTGATTTTTCCTGTCACTATCCGCACTCAATTAATGACAATGACCAAATCCCGTATGAAACGGTGCAGCTTGATTATAAGTCGATATCATTCACGCATCGCGCGGCAGGGACAACAGGCTATGCGATATCGCAATTGCAGGGACGTGAAGAGGAAAGGCCGCTGCTTTCGGGGTTTTCGGCTATTCTGCCTTTAACCGAAACGATTGCAGCTTTATTTAGCCATCAGTTCAAGCTAAAAAATCAGCATAACGGTGATAACTGCCAACATATCGCATATGGTGTGAAAACAAATAAGGGACTGATAGAAGGCAAGAGCCAATCATTGGGTTTAACAAAGCAATTTGATACAAAACAAGAAGAAAATATAAACGTAGAATATTTATATCAAACAAAGATGGGAATTTAATCATGGGAATTTATTCAACTAAAACCGTTAAAGGTGGTAAGGTTACAGAGATAGAGATGGATATTTTCATGTTAAATGAAATTCCTGATGCCATGGATGAAATGGGGTGGGAAGTTGCTCCAAAACTAATGAGGCACTGGTTTGAAACAAAACCTGCATTTGGTTTCAAAAATGATGAAATTAAAAATCAGTTTATGAAGGAAGATGCTACGCTTATTCCTAAAGAACGAGTGAATGATTCAATTGTAAAGATGGAATGGGCGATGAATTATCAGCCGGTAAGAAGAGGCTTTTATTCTTTAAAGTCTAAATGGGCATCTCCAAGAGGAATTGATTTATTAAGATCTAGATTAAAAAATAGCGAAAGAATAGGTTATTCTGATTCAGCCATTGAATTAGATACATACGCTCAAGTTAACGTAAAATCAATAGGTTCGATGGCAGACACTATTAATGATTATTACGGAGCAATAGGAAAGGCCAATTTAAAATTAGCAGTAAGAGGATATGTTGATAAAATAGATTCAAAAGATGTGTTTATCACTGAAATGCTCGGATTCTATATAAAAGATAGTTATGATTTTATGACAGTCGGTGAACCACTTGGAGTTTGGAGTAGAGATGGTGTTCTTGATAAAGTTAAGACTGTGATATTTTATGGCTTTTATGATAAAAATTTGTGGAAGGATTTAGTTACAGGTGGTTATTCAAAATATGTACCTGTTTCTAACGATGATTTCAGAGCATGGCAAAATAAGCATAATGAAGGAGGCGATTTTATTGTTTTCTCTGACGTCCTATGGACGCCGCCGCAGCCAGAACACCGGATTATTTATCTATGAAAATACTAAAGAGTATAAAATATATTTTTTATACATTAGTAATGTTTTTTTTATTATGGTGGTTTTTTCTATCTCATGTCACCTTATTAAAGGAAGGCGACATGGTTAAGGCTATTAATTCTAATGATAATTTTTTTGCAAAATATTATGAGCCATACCCTGCTAATTTATTTGGATTATATATCTCATTGACAGAGTCACAACCTGTTTTTGTTGTATTATATAATAAAGATAACAATTATATAGGGCAAAGCTCTCCTTTTAATATGGTAGGTAAATATACATTCATTGATACGGTCAGTTTTCTACCAAAAAAGGAATATAAAAAACCATTAGATCATAGCTACTTCATTGTTATTGAAGGTGAAGATGATGCTTATGATATAGACATAAACCACAAAAAATGGTGGAGTAAAATACTGCAATATTTCCA
>NZ_JAQRFK010000016.1 GCF_028598745.1 Xenorhabdus sp. IM139775 | reverse complement strand
AAATTGGCTAAATCCCCTAAAAAATTTACTTTTTTTGTGGTTGTTAATGGTAATGGTTTTAATTATCATTTAACTAAACAAAGAAGAAAGACCATAATTTTCGTGAGCCAAAATTAATACCCCATTAATTGGATAGTGATATCCAGAAATTTATATAGAAATGTATCACCCCGTTAGCCGTGTTCTTGTATGGAAACAGGGGTATGCAGAATATGGATGAAAGGGCTTTATTAAATGCGTTCGTTGAATACTTGTTGGGGGTATCAAGCCTCCCATTTAACTAAGGAAAATTGGCTGCATGCCAATCGACATCTTGTAGCAAAAATATTGCGCGAACTTTGTCACGAAAAACTGATTACCCCAGTCCATGATGGTGAAGGGCAAAACTACGCTATTGAGCTGGATAATTTTCAATACTATTTTCAAGCACAAGCCTACCAGCTTGATCACTTGGATATTGATGTTGCGTCAATATCCAAATTTAGCTATGGTCAGCTTCAACCGCTGGATGCTATCGAATTGATTATTGAACTGCGCCCATTGCTGGATATTTCTGAGAAGTTACTGCCAATTTATCTCGATGAAATTTCCAGTACCCTCTATGGTCATGCCTTTAAATATCAAAAAAACCGACTGACTGCACAGGATTTGACTCAAGCAGATTATCAGACGGTAGAAACATCAATGAACGAGGGGCATCCTGTCTTTATTGCCAATAATGGACGAATTGGTTTTGATGCTGATGACTATTTGGATTACGCACCAGAAAGCGCCCATCCAGTAACATTAATCTGGATTGCAGTACATCGAAATAAAACCATTTTCTCTGCACTCTCTTCTCTCTCTTACTCAACGTTAATAGCAGAAGAATTAGATAAATATTTGCCCGCTCAATTTGAGCGGCAAATGCAGTCATTAGGATTAATGCTGTCTGATTATTATCTGATGCCTCTACACCCTTGGCAATGGAAGCACCGTATTGCCATTAGCTTCGCTGCAGATATTGCCAAACAGGAAATTGTTTACTTGGGTGAAGGTCATGACCGTTATTTGGCCCAACAGTCTATTCGCACATTTTTCAATATCAGCCAGCCGAAGAAAAATTATGTGAAAACCGCATTATCAGTCCTCAATATGGGATTTATGCGCGGATTAGATCCACACAGTATGGTAACGACTCCACAAGTCAATGAGTGGCTTGGTCACTTGATTGAAGCTGATCCCTTCTTCCAGCAAAAGGGTTTCACTATATTGAGGGAACGGGCAGCAATGGGTTATTTCAACCACTACTTTGAATCCGCCATCAAGAAGGATAACCCGCATAAAAAAATGCTGTCTGCACTATGGCGTGAAAGCCCCATGACTATCCTGAAAGAGAGTCAACGCCTAATGACTATGGCTTCACTGTTACATATTGACCGAGAAGGTGATTCGGTTGTTGCTGCTTTAGTTCAAGATTCAGGTCTATCCGTGGAAGATTGGGTATCACGCTATCTGGATGCTTACCTTTCTCCACTGTTGCGTTCTTTCTTCACCTACGATTTGGTCTTTATGCCACATGGTGAAAACTTGATGCTGATACTGGAAAACAATGTACCGGTA
Organism: Xenorhabdus sp. IM139775; assembly: GCF_028598745.1. Taxonomy (GTDB): domain Bacteria; phylum Pseudomonadota; class Gammaproteobacteria; order Enterobacterales; family Enterobacteriaceae; genus Xenorhabdus. The sequence goes on along the minus strand of NZ_JAQRFK010000016.1, from coordinate 58,199 downwards.
AAAATGCTGATGAAAGATATTGGCGAAGAAATTGCCATTTTGAATGGCGATCTTGAATTGCCCGAAGAGATGCGTTTCCTGCATGTCACCATCAAGGATGAGATGAAGATCAACTATATCTTCCTCGATATCTTTGACTGTTTCTTCCGCTATTTGGTTCCGTTGTTGCAAAAACACTCAGCCTTGTCAGAAGCCCGTTTTTGGGAATTGGTTGCCCACTGTGTTCACAGCTATCAATCACAACATCGGCATCAGATAGAAAAATTCCGCAAATTTGATCTGTTTAAGCACGATTTTGTCCGTACTTGTCTGAATCGCCTGCAAATGGCGAATAACCAACAGATGATCGATCTGGATGATCGCGAAAAGAATCTGAAATTTGCCGGAACCTTAGTGAACCCGCTTCACGCTTTGCGAGAAAGGTACTCTGTCGTATTTGAGGCAGATGTAATGATGGAAATATCAAGGTAAATATAACAACAAATCATTTTGGTAACGGGATAAATAGAGTGACAAATTCAATTTTGCAACAGAATCATTTGACCAAAAGAACCGTGCTTTCTTTGATAATCCCGCTGATTTTGGCGGGAAATAGTGTGGCGATGGCAGAGGAAACACAAGGAAAGAACGATAAAATTATCGTAACGGCAGCACCCATATCGTCGGAACATGAAGGTATCACGGAAGACACCGGCATGTATAACACCTCTTCGATGGTGACATCGACAGGGTTGAATTTATCTGCGCGTGAAACACCGCAAAGCGTCAGCGTCATGACCAAGCAACGTATGCTGGATGAAAATCTAAATAGCGTGAAAAGTGCCATCGACAGTATCACAGGTATGACCGTCCATCAGGCCGACAGCGATCGTTTCACTTTCTCTTCAAGAGGAATGACGGTCAGAAATATGTTGCGTGATGGTGTCCCGACTTTTTACGACATTCGTTTTAACTATGGCGATAACCTGCTGGATACGGTCATCATTGATCGCCTTGAAGTGGTGCGTGGTGCTGCGGGCTTAATGGTCGGGCCGGGTACGCCTTCTGCGGCAGTGAACGTGATCCGCAAACGTCCGACCCGTGATTTTCGTGGTGAAGCTACGTTGGGGGGCGGTTCTTGGGATAAATGGCGAACTAGCCTTGATTTATCTGGCCCATTAAATGAAAACGGGACAATCAGGGGACGTTTTGTCACCGCCTATGAGCGTTCCAATTCATTTATTGACCGTGACAAACATGAAAAATATCCTTTCTACGGCATTCTGGAAGCCGATTTGACAGAGAATACCTTGTTATCCATTGGGACTGATTACCAAATCAACCATACCCGTGGTGGGATGTTTGGTGGCTTGCCGATTTATTTTAACGATGGCAGCAAAAGTCATTACAAACGCAGTAACAGCTATGCACCTGATTGGGCATTCTCTAAGGTACGGTCGTTCTCTGCTTTTACCAGCTTGCAGCACAAATTTGATAATGGCTGGAGCGTGAAAGGCACTTTTACTTATGACAGCAACACGCTTGATCAGAAAGTATTATGGGCAACGGGATATCCTGATCGTGTCACTAATGAGGGAATGTATCCGGGTAATATGACCTTGATTGATGGAGCTCGTCGCCAGCGTAATTTTGATTTACAACTCAATGGTGACTATGGGTTATTGGGTCGTACCCATCACGCCAGCTTTGGCTTGAATTACCAAAAGCAGAATTTCCAGAATGATTATTATAATGCCAACTGTATGCTTGAGAAAAATCCAGACCAAAAAGATCAGGCGAGTACAGGGAAAAGAAATAATTGTAAATACTTAGGTGATTTTACTCGCTCTTCATGGGGGTATGCCGAACCAACTTGGAGTCAACAGAGAACAACCGGATCTGATGGTTATATCGAACAAACCGCCGGTTATGCCGTCACTCAACTCTCTCTGGCAGATCCTGTGACATTGATCCTCGGTGGACGAGTCACCTCTTGGAAAACCCGTGGTGATAGTTTTGGTACACCACAAAATGCAGACTATAAACATGAAGTTGTGCCATATGGTGGATTGGTTTACAACATTACACAAGATTTCGCTGTTTATGGCAGTTATACCAAAATTTTTGATCCAGAAAGCCGAATCAATCGCAATAACCAACTGCTTAAACCAGTTTCAGGCGAAAATTATGAGCTGGGTTTGAAAGGTGTGGCCTTTGATAACGGCCTTGATTATTCATTGGCACTCTTTGAAATCCGCCAAAATAACTACACGGCGGAAGATAATTCTAAAAAACCGTTAGCGGCTGGAATTCCTAAAAATACCAGAGTCTATTATGCCACTAATGGCGTAAAAACCCGGGGTTTTGAAGCGGAAGTCAGCGGACAAATTACCGATGATTGGCGTATTTATGCGGGTTACACCCAATTCCGTGCCACCATGCCAGGCGGTAAGCGCACTAATACGGAAGACCCGAATCGTTTATTCAAATTATTCACGACTTATACCTTGCCGGGCATGATGAACGATTTAACGTTGGGTGGCGGTATTAACTGGCAGGGTAAAACACGTCGGGAGCTGAGTAGCCCTAAAGGAAAACATCAGGATGGCCAAAGCAGTTTTGCTACCGTTAACTTGATGGGACGTTATCAATTCACACCGGATCTCTCCCTGATGGTGAAGCTGAATAACCTGTTTGACAAGAAATACTATACCTCGTTTGGGAGTTACACCCAGTACTACTATGGTGCACCACGTAACGTCGAAGCAACCTTGAGTTACAAGTTCTAACTAAATCACGGACGGCGACAATGTATTTTTATCTATTTGGGCAACAAGTTAAGCAACAAGCAGTAAAGGGTGGCAGGCAATGGCTTTGACACGTTGCAAAATGCGGATCGCCGTACCGTTGATATTACTGGTGAGTTTGCTGGCAGGTTGTGATCACGCGACAACGCCAGGCAAATTACCGACGAATACCGTTGGTTACCCGAAAACAGTCACCACCGTGCTGGGCACGGCGGTGATTAACCAACCGCCGCAACGGATTGTGGCATTGGGAACGGGATCAGAAGATATCTTATTGGATTTGGGCATTATCCCCATTGGTATTGAGTCCCATCGCTGGGGTGGCGATCCCGAAGGCTATTTGCCGTGGTTTAGGGAAGAGATCGAACGTCGTGGCGCAACATTGCCTGCCATTATTGAAATGTATCCTGAATTGGATGTTGAAAAAATCATCAATATGCAACCGGATCTGATTCTGGCAACGCAATCGGGTATTACGCAGGAAAATTACGATCACTTATCCCATTTTGTACCGGTCATTGCCTATCCAGAAAAACCGTGGCAAACAACACCACGGCAACAGATTACGCTGGTAGCGCAAGTGTTGGATAAAACAGAACAAGGTAAAAAACTGATTGCTGAACTGGATAATATGCTGACTCAGGCAGGAAACACTATCCCGAATATTGCACGTTATCATTTTGCTTATATTAAAGCGGGAACAACCAGTAATACCTTATCGATCTACGTTAAAAACGACCCTCGTGTTGATACGTTGGTACACCTTGGTTTATCCCTGCTGTCATTGGTGGATACGTTGACCGCCCCTTTCGGCAATTTTGCCGCCAATATCGGTTTGGAGAACGCTGACTTACTGAATGGCGCAGATATACTGGTCACTTGGTATAACAGTGAAAAAGAGCGTCAAGAGACGGAAGCCCGACCTTTATTTCGTTCCATTCGTGCGGTTAAGCGGGGGGGATATATTCCGTTGACCGATCAGTCAATTGTCATGTCCATGTCCTATGGCTCTCCGCTGAGTTTACGCTGGGGATTGCCGAAATTTATGCCGCTATTAAAACAGGAATTATTGAAGCAGGAGATAGCAAAACATGATGAACCCTAAACGGCGGATCGCCCTTATTTTGGGGTTAGTATTCATGGTCGTACTGACTTGTTTTTGCATTGCTGCCAGCTTAAGTCTGGGTTCCAAATCATTGCCGCTGTCAGCCGTTTGGCACCATTATTGGTTGGGAGAGAGTGGCAGTTATTACGATTTAGTGATCAATACGCGTGAACCACGCACACTGATTGGGCTAATGGCGGGGGCAGCGCTGGCATTAGCGGGGGCGGTCACACAAGGATTATTGCGCAATCCACTGGGCGATCCCGGCTTGTTGGGTGTCAATGCGGGCGCTGCGGCGACAGTGGTCTGTTTCTCCTTTATTCCGGTTGTAGAGGAAATACCTCGATTCTGGACCGCATTTATCGGTGCAAGTCTGTCTACTTTTTTGTTTTACCTGCTCAGTGGTGGATCACGTAATACCAACCCCGTCCGATTGGTTTTAACTGGCGCGGCCATTAATACTTGCCTGTTTGCACTGGTGCAAGGCGTCATCTTGCTGTATCCACAGATGATGGACAATTATCGTTTTTGGTCGATTGGTTCATTAAGCTCCATGTCATTAAGTGAAGCCAGTTTGTTGATCCCGTATTTGTTATTGGCCGTGATATTGGCGCTTTCCCTGGGAGCTTCCCTGAATGTGATGGTTTTTGGCGAAGGGATTGCGGGTTCATTGGGGGCTAATGTTGCCAGAACCCGAATCTTGTCTTTGCTGACTGCCACCATGTTAGCGGCGGCGGCGACAGCAATGGCGGGGCCAATTGCTTTTGTTGGCCTGGCCGCACCTCATTTAATGCGGGCGCTGGTGGGTAATGATTTTCGCTGGTTGCTGCCTTATTGCCTGCTTGCTGGCGCTTGTTTGCTGTTGATATCCGATGTCGTTGCCCGATTACTGATAGCGCCGGAAGAAATCATGGTTGGCATTATTACGGCGAGTATTGGGGCACCTCTACTTTATCTGGTGGCGAAAAGCCGCGCCCAAAAGATGATGGCGGGGTAAATGATGACATTGATTCATTCTCCGGTGAGACAACCAAAAACTAAAACATTTAAGATGGGAAATACGGTTTTTATTGCACCTGCATGGCAGGTCAGCAGGATCGTTTTTTCCATGTTGCTGCTGATGGTAGGGCTTTTTTATCTCTCTTTAGCAATGGGCAGGGAAGGGATGGATAATCCTTTTCTACTGACCGAAACCGTTTATCAAGCCTTTATCTTAACAGAGATCCGCTTACCGAGAGCCTTAGTCGCAATCGGAGCCGGAATAACATTGGCACTTTCTGGTTCCCTGTTTCAGCTTACGATCCGTAATGCACTGGGTAGCCCAGATATTATCGGTGTTAACGGCGGGGCGGCAGTCGGTATCGTCATGGCAATGGTTGTTTGGCCTGATGTATTGCCTGTTCCAGTGGGAGCATTATCAGGCGCTATCATTGCCGTATTGTTAATCTATCTCGGTAGTGGTGCCGGCATTGGAAATATGCAGGCTAACAAGATCATTATTTCGGGAATTGCGATTGCTGCACTGTGCACGGCTGTTGTTGAATTTGCCTCTTCGAATATCCGCCTTGAGCAAGCTCAACAACTGAAAGCATTATTGAGGGGCAGCCTTGCCAGCCAGAACTGGCAAAATGTGGTACTGATTAGCGGCATGGTATTGTTTATTCCTGTTTTATTTTGGCTAGGCAGGCAATTGAATTATATCCATTTGGGCAATGATATCGCCAATACCCTTGGCGTACCTGTGCGCCTTATCCAGATAACCAGCATATTACTGGCCGTGACTTTTGCCACCATGTCGGTATTGGTTGTCGGGCCAGTTGCATTTATCGCTTTATCTGCCCCCCAAATTGCCCGCCGGCTGGTACGGAATAAAGGTTCTGCACTATTCTGTACTGCACTGGTGGGCGCTTTGCTGATGCTGGTTTCTGATTTAATCACTTTGTTATTGCCAACGACAGCGCGTTTGCCGGTCGGTGTGATCACGGCGGTAGTTGGTGGCGTCTATTTGATGTATTTACTGTATGCCGAATTAAGGAGAACGCGATAATGTCATCGGATGCTTATTCCCCAGAAGTGGCTTCACGGTTAAAAGCCCATGATCTTTCACTGGCATATGGTAAAAAAACCATTATTAACGGCATTAACCTTGCCATTCATGACGGTGAGTTCAGTGTCATTATTGGCCCGAATGGATGTGGGAAATCAACACTACTGCGAGCGATCAGTCGCAGTATGCAGCCTCAACGTGGTGAAGTTTTGCTGGACGGAGCCAATATCCACCGTTATAAACCTAAATCAGTGGCGCGCGAGTTATCATTGCTGACGCAAGGGGCTGCGATCACTGAGGCACTGACCATTTATGATCTTGTTTCTCGTGGGCGCTATCCTTATCAATCTTTCCTGCACCAATGGTCGGCAGAAGATGAAAAAGTGGTTAATGACGCGCTGAAAGCGGTGGATTTATGGGATATGTCGCAAAGTTTAGTGAGTGAACTGTCTGGAGGCCAGCGTCAGCGTGCGTGGTTTGCCATGACACTGGCACAGCAGACCCCGATTATTTTGCTAGATGAACCAACCACGTATTTGGATATTTCTCACCAGATTGAACTGCTTGACCTTTGTCAGAGCCTGCATCGGCAAGGTAAAACGCTGGTATTGGTTTTGCATGATATTAACTTGGCCCTGCGCTATGCCTCACGTCTGATTATGATGAAAGAGGGGCAAATTTGTGCTGAAGGTGTCCCGGAGGAAATTGTCACAGTACAGAATATTGCTGATGTATTTGGTTTGGCATGCCGGATTATTCGTGATCCTGAATCCAATAAGCCATTGATTATCCCTAAATATAAAATCAATGAATGATAGAATATATACTTATCGTACTTGAAGGTGCAACTTGAAGTTTATTAGGTATAGGTTAAGGTTGATAATAGGCGACAGGAGAGCATGGAATGACAAATGAAAATAATCAAAATTCTATTAAGGTAGCATCTGAAGTAACGATTGAAGATATCACTAACCTATTTGATGGCGCATTTAGTCATTTTAATTCATCAATAAAAATAAACTCAAAAAATATTCCGTTGGAAAGTATGCGGTTTTATCAATGGTCGAATGATGAAAATTTCTCATTATTGATGAAAAGTTACCAGAATTCATATTATAGCCACAATGAATTAAAGCCAAATCATAAAGGACTTTATTCTTTATGGGCTCAGTGGTATTTTGGCTTAATTGTTCCGCCAATGATGCTGATGTTATTGGAATATCCGCAGGCTGTTGATACAGATCATAACCTTTTTCAAATTGAGTTTCATGAAACAGGCAGGCCAAATGTTGTTTATTATCAATTAACATGGTTAGATGAATCAGTGTCTTTATTGGAACGTTATCACTCTATGCTAGACCGGCACATTATGCCTGTGTGTGAGAAAATTGAGTCTTATCGAGGAATAAATGGACGTTTATTGTGGAATAACATTGGTTATGTCATGCATTGGTACTTAAATAACTTTAAAAAAAGAATGGATAAAGAACAATATGATACATTAATCCAGAATCTTTTCTTTGCACAAACTCTGCCTGATGGCAGGGATAACCCGCTTTATCGTACTGTGATTATGAAAAATGATGTCATACAACGCCGCTGTTGCTGCCAAAGAAATAAACTGCCCGGAGTAGGAAATTGTCACGACTGTCCTCTTGAATCGACGGCATAAATAGTCAAAACCCAACGATATCTATTGATTACAAAAATAAAAAATCATTATGGATTGATGATATATCCTGACCTTCATTAGTTAATGAGGGTACTTAATGTTTCAAAGATAATGTCGAGCAATTACCTGAGATATTTTATATGGATATTAAATGATCTTAGGATTACAGCCAGAAAATTGATAACTAGAAAGATAGATAATATAAAAATTAAGGATATATAATGCCTGACAAAGTTCAAATTATTGCCGAGCTGTTGGCTAAAAAGACACCTTTAATGGGAAGTGGTTATTTAGAAGATGGCCATTTTTATCAATATTTGTTTAATGAGGATAATGCCGAGCATTATTTAGAAAATGCTTGTGAGGTTATTGTTAAGATCAAGAGAATATTACGACAGACAAACAAACCATTTAGTGGCGTCCTTCCCAATGAACTATCACCACGATTCTCCAGTATCAATCTGGATAATCCATTGGATTCTTGGGAGCTGGCTTTGGATGAATTAGAACATCTTTATATTAAAGATGCGGTTTATTTTCATCATCCTAAATATGTCGCTCACCTCAATTGTCCACTTGTCTTACCTGCCGTGATTGCGGAAACAATAATCGGCGCTATTAATTCATCAGTAGATACATGGGATCAAAGTGCTGGTGGGACATTGATAGAACAAAAAATCCTTGATTGGACGCTGGATAAATTAGGGTTGGGAAAAGAAGCCGATGGAATATTCACGAGTGGGGGAACCCAATCAAATTTGATGGCGATGTTATTGGCACGGGATTGGTTTTGTCATCAGCGTAATCCAAAACATAAAAATCAGTTGCATGGTTTGCCGGCTGATTTTCATAAATTGCGTATATTCACTTCATCTGTTAGCCATTTCAGCACGCAGAAAGCAGCAGCAATACTGGGATTAGGCTATCACTCTGTTATTTCGGTTCCGCATGATCATGAATTTTGTATGTCGCCTCAGAAGTTGGAAGCGTCTATCAGACAATGTCTTGAGGAAGGAAATATTCCTTTTGCCATTGTAGCAACGGCAGGTACAACGGATTTCGGTAGTATTGATCCATTGCCTGTGATTGCTGATCTGGCACAACAGTATAGGGTATGGTTGCATGTTGATGCAGCTTATGGCGGTGGGTTATTAGTTTCATCCCGCCATGCGCATTTGCTTCAGGGGATAGAACGGGCAGATTCTGTCACAGTGGATTACCATAAATCTTTTTTCCAGCCAGTGAGTTGCAGTGCCTTTTTTATCAAAAATAAACAACATTTCTCCCACCTGACTTACCACGCAGAATATTTGAATCCTTTGAGCGCAGTTCAGGAAGGCACCCCCAATCTGGTGAATAAAAGTATTCAAACGACCCGTCGTTTTGATGCCCTGAAAATGTGGCTGACTTTGCGAATTATGGGGGCTAAACAACTTGGTCAGGCATTTGACAAGGTACTGGATACGGCGCAGGCCGCATTTCGTTTGATGAGTGAATACGCTTGTTTTGAACTCGTTCATCAACCTGTGTTGAGTACATTGGTTTTCCGCTTTATGCCAATGCAACCACTCTCTGATGAAAGTCTTGATCGTCTCAATGCTGATATTCGTAAGGCGTTGCTTAGAGAAGGAAATTGCATTATTGCCGGAACAAAAATCGAGGGAAAGCAATATCTGAAATTTACTTTCCTGAATCCAGCAACGACTCAGCAGCACTTGCAAGAAATTGTGGATGAGATAGTTACGCAGGGAAATCTGTTACTGACAGATATTGTGTTCTCCAGTAATGAATTCGTTGGAAAACAATAATTGTTATTTTTCAAATTAAGTTGTTTTCCAAATAAATGGCATTGATGAGGAGTGATTATGACAACCAAGGTTTATGATTTTATTGCGATTGGAATTGGCCCATTTAATCTGGGATTAGCCTGTTTAGTACAGCCGATACAAGGAGTTAGCAGCCTGTTTATTGATCAGAAACCCGCTTTTGATTGGCATCCGGGCATGATGTTGGAAAATTCAACAATGCAAACGCCCTTTATGGCGGATTTGGTAACATTGGCATCGCCGACACATCCATTGAGTTTCCTCAATTATATCAAGCAGAAAGGCCGTATCTATTCCTTCTACATTCGGGAAAGTTTTTTCCTGATGCGCAAAGAATATAACCAATATTGTCAGTGGGCAGCAGAGCAGTTGTCTAACCTGCGTTTTAATACCCGGGTTGAAAGTATCAGTCATGACGCCGCAGCTTCGCATTATGTCTTGCACTGTACAGATACAATAACGGGAAAAAAACAGGCGTTCTTTTGCAAAAAGCTAGTATTGGGGACAGGCCCTTCCTCTTATATTCCAAAATGCTGTAAACCTTTTACCCAATGGATAGCAACGTCAGGAAATTATTTAGAAAATAAATCCGCCTTACAGAAGAAAAAGTCTATCACCGTGTTGGGAAGTGGGCAGAGTGCCGCAGAAATTTTTTATGATTTGCTTGGGGACATTGATACTTACGGCTATCAGCTCAATTGGGTAACTCGTTCCCAGCGTTTCTTCCCTCTCGAATATACCAAGCTAACATTGGAAATGACATCACCTGAATATGTGGATTACTTCTATGGTTTGCCAGAAAACAAGCGTGATGCACTGAATCGTACGCAAAAATCGCTGTACAAAGGTATTAACAGCTCACTCATCAATGAAATTTTCGATTTAATGTATACCAAGCGGCTGAATGGGAAATTGAATGCCGCGTTGTATACCAATAGTGAATTAAGGCAAGTACGTCATATAGCAACAGGTTCAGATACAGCAGAAAAATTAGTACTGGATTTATTCCAGCAAGAGCAGGAAACCGAATTTTCTTTGGTAACAGAAGGTCTTGTGCTTGCTACAGGTTATCAATATCAACCGCCTGATTTTATTGAGGGTATACGGCATCTTATTCGTTGGGATGGAAAAAGGCGCTATGACGTTCAACGCAATTATAGCATTGACCGTAACAATGAAATCTTCGTACAGAATGTTGAACTCCATACTCACGGTTTTGTGACACCTGATTTGGGCATGGCATGCTATCGAAATTCCCGTTTACTCCAAGAAATCACGGGAAATGAACATTATGTGATAGAGAAAAGCATTGCATTCCAACAATTTGGTGTTGTTAGTGAAGAGGATATCTGATGTCTACTGTTGCTACCGTATTATTTGAAAAAACGTTTCCTGAATTAGGAACATTTTCCTTGCGTCCACTAACCTTGGCAGATGATATTGCAATTATTACTGATTGGGTTAATCGGGATTATGCCTATTATTGGGGAATGCAGGGGCAAACTAAACAACAAGTTGGTGATTTTTATCAAGATCTGCTTACTCGTCAGCCTGATTCTGTCTTCATTGGAGTGTATCAAGGACAACCTGCATTTTTATTGGAATGCTACCGTGCACAAGAAGATCCGATAGGAAAATATTATCCAGCTCGTGCTGATGATATGGGAATGCATATTCTGGTTGCCCCGTCAGAACGAAAAATCAGGCAGTTTACGTGGGGAATTTTCCAGACAGTGATTGCTTTTATTTTCAGCCATCCTGCGACTAAACGAATTGTCGTTGAGCCGGATATACGAAATGAAAAAATTCATCGTCTCAACTTACGAGCTGGTTTTGTTTATGAAAGAACCGTTCAGTTGCCACATAAAATGGCGGGGTTGGCATTTTGCACGAGGGAACAGCATCAAATGGCATTAAATACAGATGAGTTATCGGAACTGACAAATCAAAATCATTCTTTTGTGAGTCATTTAAACCCGGCGATTTGGCAGAAAGTTAATCGTCTGCTCTTACGTAAAGCTATTTCAGAATTTGCCCATGAAGGTTTATTGTCTCCAGAGCAAGTAACAGAAGAAACCGATCAAGAAGGTTATCACCGTTTTCGTTTAGATAACCATGAATACACCGTTAACTATTACTTTCGAGCACGCAGATTAGCTTTGGATCATTGGTTAATTGATGCTGATTCATTGCGAAAAATGCAAGCAGGGGATTGGGCTGAACTCGATCTCATTACTTTTGTCATTGAGTTTAAAAAGCAATTGGGTATCAGTGATAGCGTGATGCCGACTTATTTGGAAGAACTGACCAGTACTTTGCATAGTAGCGCGTTTAAGCATCATCGTCATGGCATTAATGTTGAAGATTTGGTCAGTGCCGATTTTCAGGCGATTGAAGCTGAAATGATGGAAGGACATCCCATTTTTGTTGCCAATAATGGGCGTATTGGTTTTGATGCAGAAGATTTCCAGAATTTTAGCCCTGAATCTGCTTCTGAAATATATTTGGTATGGTTGGCTGCCCATAAAAGTAAGGCTCATTTTGCTTGCATTGAACAACTCAGTTACCAACAACTGCTAGAGCAGGAATTGGGGCAACCTGAGATTGATAAATTTAACCATCAACTTATTTTGTTGGGGCTGAACCCGGAAGAATACCTATTGATGCCTTTCCATCCGTGGCAATGGCAAAATAAATTACCTTCGGTGTTTGCTCACGATCTTGCCAGTCGGAAATTGGTGTATTTAGGCAAGGGAACGGATGTCTATCAGGCGCAGCAGTCAATACGAACTCTGTTTAATCGTAGTCATTCTCAACGTTACTATGTCAAAGCAGCTCTTTCCATCCTTAATATGGGATTTATGCGGGGATTATCTCCTTATTACATGGCGACAACGCCCGGTATCAACGATTGGCTATTTGATTTGGTACAAAAAGACGAATTTTTACAAGGATGTGGCTTCCGAATTTTGCGAGAAATCGCCAGTATAGGGTTCAGAAGCAGTTATTATGAGCAAGCTATTCAAGGGGATACACCTTATAAGAAAATGATGGCGGCGTTGTGGAGAGAAAATCCATTGCAATTGATTGAGCCGGAGCAAAATGTGATGACGATGGCTGCATTATTACATTGCGATCAACGCGGACAGGCTTTTTTACCTGCCTTGATATCGGCATCCGGTTTGCAAGTTGACGAATGGGTTCGTTGTTATCTAAATTGCTATTTCGTACCCTTATTGCATTGCCTATATGCCTATGACCTGATGTTTATGCCGCACGGCGAAAATATCATTATGGTGTTGGAAAACCACATTCCACAATATATCTTTATGAAAGATTTGGCAGAAGAGATTCTGATCATGAACCCTGACGCAGAATTGCCAGAAAAGGCCAGTCGAGTGAAAGTCAATATGCCGGAAGAAATGAAGACACTGACAATTTTGTCCGATGTATTTGATGGTGTATTTCGTTATCTGGCGGCAATTCTTGATGAGCAGGCAGAATATACACAAGCACAATTTTGGCAGAGGGTGGCAGATTGTATTTTGAGTTACCAATCTCAGCATCCAAAATTTAGCCAACAGTTTGAGCGTTATGATCTGTTTACCCCAGAAATTAAACGTTGTTGTTTGAATAGACTGCAAATTGCTAATAATCGTCAAATGCTTGATTTGTCTGATCCGGCTCAAAGTTTTAAGTTTTCGGATAATTTAGTGAATCCAATAGCTCAATTTACTAACAAATCTAAAAATATTATGTGATTGAGAAGTTATTTTTTCTTTAATATATTTAAACCCCACTGAAAATAAAATTTCTTGAATTTAGGTTCAATTTAACAGGCTGTGCTTAAAAGTGGGGTTTTTGGGTATGTCAGTTTGCTTATCCTTGATAAAAACGCAAATATGCCAGTTCTTGAGAAAATAAGAACCAGCATACAGTTAATGCTTTTAGCAAATCGTCGTACCCAATGTTAAGGTGACACAACGAATAAACTCGGTAGAAACCCCTTTGCGATTTTCAAGGTCGATAACCGATGTTGTATGGTATTTTGTACAGATTTTATAAAGCAGTTCAGGTGAGATATTTGCACCCAAAGATTTAAGCACAGCAGAGGCCGTTTCGGGTCTAAAATTCATTTGTGTTTCATATGAGGAAAACGCGGTACGGATTTTTTGGAATATATCTTGGTTGTCATCCAGAATTGCTTCCAGATTAGTATCATTAACGTGAGATAAAGCATGATCAAAGTCTGTCACTCCCCGGAGTGCGAGAAGGCTAATATCCATGTTATGCATGGTGGCAAGTGATTCTGAGCCTTTCAGGGATTGAATTTTGGCATAGGCGAGTGACTTAATTTCATGGTGGATCTTACTGGATACTTCTGGAATGAAACCAAGGATCAGGGCGACATTCTCCATTTTTTCAGGAAGTAGAGCGAACATGACACCTTCCCACGAATCGGTCAGTTCCATTCCTTTAGCACGAATAGCATCGGCATTGTCAGATATACGACGCAGTTCATTTTGGCTCACCATCTCAGCATCAATAATATGACGTGAATCGGAAGTTTGAGCAGTAACTTTTTGCATGATCTTCTCCTAAATGGTATTACTGTATCGGTAATTATCTTGACAGATAATGATACAGCATCTGATAAATAAGATTAGATGAATATATTATGTGCTTTTTTTATTGCAAGAAATAAATTAGAACAGCTAAATTTTCCGTATTTTTAAAATACATGCGAATTGATGATGTAATCAGAAAGAAAGTTAAACATTAACTATTTTTCTACATATTAATTAATCGCATAAGCAGGCTATTGTCAATATTTTTAACTGGAGCTGTTGTTCATATTTTATTGTGTTAAATTATCATATGATAATGAATATTTAAATGACAGGTGCATGTTATCTGGGTGGAAGGGTGATTGTTTGAAAAATAATGTAATCTATAATATTTTCTATTTAGGTTATTAACATTGTTGTAATATATCCTCTATGAACTTTAAATCATATTTAGTAAAGCGAAAGCAGTTTATTATCTTTCATATTTATTATTGGGAAAGCCTGAATTTATATAATAAATGTGGTAACCATAAATTGACCTACTTTGCGTAACGGGAGTAAAAAATACTCCCGTTAAAGTCAGTATCCTCAATAGATTTAAAGGTAATCAGTTTAATGCGCTCCCCCGTGATCTTTACCGCCGGCAGAAAACGGAGGTTTTGCCAGCCAGATCAATAACGTCAATATCAGGAAAATACCTGCTGAAAGCCAGAATATTTCATTGGCAGAGATAATTAACCCTTGATGCGTGATCTGTTTTGCCAGATAAGCTGATATTTGTGCATCATTCATGCCCAATTGGGCCAATTGCTGATGTACTTGCTGATAATTAGGGTTATATGGATTGATGTATTCAGTAAGATGTGAGTGGTGCATGGATTCACGCTGTGTCCACATTGTGGTTGTGATAGATGTTCCAATTGAACCTGACAATATACGGGTAAAATTTGACAGACTGGACGCTGAAGCCATGCGTTCTGGCGTTAACCCGGATAATGTAATGGTTGTCAATGGCATAAAGAAACATGCCATGGCCAGTCCCTGAGCAAACTGAGGCCATGCAACGGCAGCAAAATCCATGCCCGGCTCAAAGGTATATGTCCGCCAATAGAAGCAAATAGCATAAGTGATAAAACTGAATGTCACGATATAGCGCATGTCTATTTTATGACCAAATTTGCCAATAACCGGTGACAGTAACAGGGGCAGCAATCCTACAGGTGCGGCCGCAAAGCCAGCCCAAGTTGCGGTATAACCGAAAACTTCTTGTAAGAGTTGCGGCAATAAAACAATCGTACCAAAGTACATCATGAAACCGAGACTGATACTCAGTGTCCCAATGGAAAAATTGCGTTGCTTAAACAGGGACAGATCGATTATCGGATGATCATCGGTCAGTTCCCATATGATCAGGAAAATAAGTGCGATAACGGCAGTAACAGCAAGGACAATAATCTCGGGGGAGTTAAACCAATCAAGCTCCTTGCCCTGATCAAGCATAATTTGCAGGCTGCCTATGCCAATCACCAGCAAAAACAGCCCGATAATATCGATGGGGCGGATTTCTGTTTTGGTTTCGCGGTCACGCAATAGCTGCATGACGACAACGATAATGGCGATCCCAATCGGGATATTGATGAAAAAGATCCATCCCCAATGGTAGTTATCACTGATATAGCCGCCAAGGATAGGCCCGCAGATGGGAGCCACAACAATCGTGACTGACCACAGCGCCAATGCCATGTTCCGTTTTGCCAGTGGATAGTTATTCAGCAACAAACTTTGGCACAGCGGGATGACCGGACCTGCGGCCAATCCTTGCATCACACGAAAAAAAATCAACATGCTGAGGCTGCTGGAAAGACCACACAACCAAGATGACAGAGTAAAAATCGCGGTAGACCAGAGCAACAATTTCACTTCACCAATGCGTTTCGCCAGCCAACCGGTAATTGGAATGGAAATTGCGTTTGCGACACCAAAAGAGGTAATTACCCAGGTTCCTTGTGAGATTGACGCACCTAAATTACCGGCAATCGTCGGTATGGCGACGTTGGCAATGGTCGAGTCGAGAACAAGCATGAACGTTGCCATGGAAAGTGAAAGGGTCAGAAAGACGAGTTTCGCCCCTGTAAATGGTTCTCTTGTTACCATGACTCCCCCTTAAAATTTGTTCCCTGAGTTACTATTAATAACGTCAGTAACTATTTTGTTTGCAGGTGCCATATCTATTGTTAAGGCATTGGTATGATAGGCGGGGAGGGTGCGTTCGCTGGCTGCCACGACAGTTCCATTACTGTTTGCTGTATCTACGGTAACTTTTGTTGATAGGCCAATTCGCAGGGGATGCTGTTTTAATTGTTCAGGATCAAGCTCAATACGGACTGGCAGACGTTGCACAACCTTAATCCAGTTTCCGCTGGCATTTTGCGCGGGTAATAGGGAAAAGGCGCTGCCGGTTCCCATATCAATTCCTGTAACCTTGCCAGTATAGACGACATCAGCACCATAAAAATCGCTGATGATTTTAGCGGGTTGTCCAATCTGCATATTTGCCAACTGAGTTTCTTTGAAATTCGCTTCAATCCACATATTGTTGGCAGGCACAATCGCCATCAATGGGGTTCCTGAATTGATACGGGAACCGACCTGAACGCTGCGGCGAGCGACATAACCATCAACCGGGCTGACAATATGGGTTCTCTGCAAGGCAAGCCAGGCATCACGAACACCAGAAGCGGCTTTTTCGATGGCGGGTTGTTTTTCCAGCGGCGTATCCAGAATAATGGCTTGGTTGCTTTGGTATTGGGCGATTGCGACATCCAGCTCAGCTTGGGCAGCAGAAACAGCTTCGCGCATATGTTGCAGTTCTTCTTTGCCAATCAAGTCCTGAGTTCCCAATATTTCTCTTCGGTTAAGATCATGTTGGGCCTTTCTAAGCGCAATTTTTTTCAGTTCAATGATGGCTTGATATCTTTTACTGTCGATCATGTGTTGATGAGTGATTCGGACAGTATTGGCTAATTCATTTTCGGCTCTTTTCAAGGCGAGTTCAGCGTCACGGGGATCGAGTTGGACAAGGGGCTGACCACTTTTCACGAAATCAGTATTGTCAAAATTGACACTGACGACGCTGCCTGCCATTTGTGACATGACTTGTATCTGATTGCCGGTGACATAGGCATTATCAGTGTCTTGGTGGTAACGTAAAGTGAGAAACCAGTAAACGGTATAACCTGCCCCAAGCAGAAGGAAGAATAACGTTAATGATGTCATGATAAGGCGGCGTTGCTGTTTTTTAGTCTCTTTTTCTACCTCTGAAGGGGATTGCTTTTCGCTTGAGGATAGCGTTTTTTCGCTGGACGGAAGTGATTCTTTCTCACTAATACTCATGGAGATTCTCCGTATTTGTTCTTAACTTATTATTAATTTGTGTGGTTTCAACAGGACGAAACATGCTTCCAGTAGTGTGCGCTTACACTACTGGAAGGGGCGAACGATATGGATTTAATTATTATCGGAAGATAATAGCCAGCCACACGAAGTATCCGATGATACAGGCTAGCAGAAAAGTTTTTTTAGATTATATTGCTATAACATGTTTTCTTAATGCAAAATTCTTCAAAAGAAGGGCAATTACTTGCTTAAACAATCCCCAAGATTATCTAATTGCCCCAGAATTTTTCTCATCAAATTTTCTAACTGTTTTTTCTCTTCAAGATCAAGGATGGACCAAAGTTTAATCAGGCAATCGTGCTGAGGTGGAAGTAAACTGTTCAAGAAACTTGAACCTTTATCTGTGAGATGAAGATGGAGACAACGACGATCGTTATGGCTCTCTTTTCTCTCTATCCAACCTTGCTTTTCTAATTCATCTGCAATCCGGGTTGCATTTGTACGGGAAGAGCCTAATGCAGCACTCAGTTCTGATGGCTGAATGCTACGACTTTCTTTGGTATCCAGAATCATCAGAGCCATAAACAAGGTTTCATTGATTCCTTGTGCTTTCAGCATGTTGTTACGATTTTCCAGAAGTTTACTCTGGACATGCATGGATAAGCGAGTCAGTAATATCTCTTGGTAGGGTAAACTTTTTTGCTGTGCTACACGGCAATTAAGTAACTCTTCTGTGGGAGTGAATGAACTTTCCATTGTTTAGATACCTTATTAGTTTCAACCGGTAAAGTAACTTCTGTTAAAAACCATACAAATACTATATTAAAAGTTAAATTTAGCAATTATAGTTATTTGTTATCATCATATTTCTTTTAATATTGATACCTAATTCATAAATACCTTGAATATTATTCCAAAAACGGCGGCACCAGACAGTGTTGAAATGATGATGCTTTGTGTCTTGTAGAAGAACAGGCAGATAGTTAGGCAACCAATTAGAGTCGGAAAAAATTTGCTGTGCTCTCTCATGACGTCAGGAATGCTTGAAACGATGAGAAGTGAGCAAATTGAGGCAATACCGATGCTATCGAGTATAATCCCTATTTTCCCCTTTTTTCCTGTCGGTAAGCGATTGTTTCCCAAACGTAAGGGAAGGTAGCGGAATAAAAAATTGGCCACGCCGACAACCAAGCCGATAAAAAGTATTTTATTATCAATCATAAACGGACTAATCAAGTGAAGTATTGTTATTTAACTGTGCGTTTTTCGTTTGCAAAAGCGCGGCTAAACACCCACCCATGATCCCCGCAAGGATGGCGATGGGGATTGAAAAAAAGGTGATGCCCACGAAAGCGCCTAATAAGGAAGCGATAACACAGTAACTATTTTGTTTTTTGAAAGAAGCTAATAAGAAACTTAAAAACAGCGCCGGAAGCATAAATGTCATGGCGGCTTCAACGGCCGGGTAAGAACTCAGATAACCATTACCCAATATGGCACCTGCTACAGTACCCAACACCCATGAGAGCCAAGAGCATATTGCGATGGCGACCATCCAGTTTTCACTCCAACTCCGTTGGTCTTTAATGAGTTTGGTGGTTGCTGCGGCAAAAACCTCATCAGTCAGGCCAAAAGCCCAAATCACCGTTTTTTTGTTCGATAGTTGCTGTTTGATGCGATAACGTAAGGCAGGGCCATACAAAATATGGCGGATATCCATTGCCATTACCGTCAGGGCTGAAATCCACAATGACATTCCTGCACCCAGTAAAGCCGTGATAACAAATTGGCTGGCTCCGGCATAAATCACACATGAAAAAAATATGGCTTCTAGGGGCGTAAATCCCAGTTTCGTGGCGCTTAAGCCAAATGCAAAAGCAATGGGAATATAGCCAATGGCGATAGGGAGACTGTCAAAAATACCTTCTTTAAATGAAGAAACCTTGTTTGGTAGAGGCATCTCGGATTCTGATATGTCAGATACGGGTATATCAGGTGCAGATTTATCAGGCATTGGCATGTAATATTTTATTTTTTTGTTAACAGATGAAACAACCTTAACAAAATATGGCGAAAGTGAAAATATGAAATAGATAAATTAGTTAAATAACTTCATTGAGAACAAAGGGATTAGCGGTGACAGCAGAGTAGGGGGAGATAGCCGTGAATTTTTGTTAACGTTTGCACGGCTATCTGTACAGGGTGGAAGGAAAATGAATTTATGTTTTAATTCGCGGCTTTTCTGGCTGCTTTTAGCCAACTTTCTACCGTTTTCTGATGCGATCTGATCCAGCCCTCAGCCTGACGTTCAATATCAGCTTCTGAACTTTTAGCGCTATGCATATTCTGATTTTGCGTATTGATATCAGCAATCGGTAAGGTCATAACCGCAAAAAGTTTCGCCGCCGCCGGGTTTTTTTCTGCCCAGACTTTGTTTGCCACGATATGCATGGTACTGGGAGGGAACCCATAGTTACGGCCGTTAGGCAACTGAGTATCGATTGTTTCTCCCTCACCAAGGGCAGAGAAGGGTACCTGAAGCCAGATAACATCTTTGCCGGGTTTCAGTACATCACTCACCCAGTAAGGCGTCCAAGTATAATAGAGGATCGATTTACCTTCCCGATAACGGGCAATCGTATCAGCCATCATGGCAGCATAATTGCCCTGATTATGTTTCACGGTATTTTTCAATCCATACGCATTCAATTGATGGTTGATCGCTTTTTCACATCCCCACCCGGGATTACAGCCGGTTAAATCGGCTTTCCCATCGCCATTACTATCGAACAGTTTGGCCAGTTTAGGATCTTTTAATTGGGCGATATTGGCGATGTGGTATTTTTCGGCTGTTTTTTTATCAATCAGATACCCTTGTGCCGCATTGACGACATAATTTCCCTTGCGATAGAAGACCTTATCCCCTCCTGCCGCTTTGTATGGGGCATTATGGAGCGGTACCCAATTGACGGCCATCCATGTGGCATCACCAGAAGCGATGGAAGTATAAGCGACGTTATAATCAACCTCCTTGATCGGTTTGACGTCATAGCCGAGTTTTTCTAAGGCCTTGCAGACAATCAACGTCTGAAATGTTTCTTCACTGAGTGTACTTTGTAGCGGTTGCACACTGATACCTTTGCCCGGAAGTTCAGTCGCAGATGCCGCAGGTGATAAGGAAAGATTTATGAATGCCATTAAGAGTGCGCCGAAAATGATCCTCTTATTCATCGTTTTTTTGCATAAGGTGATTATGTGCATGAGGGTTTTCTCCTTTTGTTGCCAGATCGGATAGCCTTGTTTGGGATTATTTCGACTGGCATGATTTTTTTAAAAAAAGCAGGCTAAGTAACCCTATTGGCCCGGAGTGATACCAGTACCCTCCTCGGGTGCGATGGTTTTTCCCCAGAGATTGAGTCAGACGATCAAGGATAATGGCAAGAATGACGATCCCTGTGCCGCCAATGGCTGCCAATCCTATATCAAGGCGGCCAATACCGCGCAATACCATCTGTCCCAAGCCGCCAACCGCAATCATGGAAGCAATGACGACCATGGAAAGGGCTAACATCAATGTTTGATTCACCCCTGCCATAATAGTTGGCATCGCCAGCGGAAGTTGAACTTTGAACAACATCTGCCGCGGGCTTGCACCAAATGATCTGGCGGCTTCAATTAAATCGGCTGGGACTTGTTTTATGCCCAGAATTGTCAGGCGAATAATGGGAGGCAAAGCAAAAATAATGGTGACCATGACGCCGGGAACATTACCGATGCCAAACAGCATCACGATGGGAACCAGATAAACAAAAGCAGGCGTGGTTTGCATTGCATCCAGTAAGGGGCGAACAAGGTTGGCTAGCCGTTCATTGCGGGCCAGGCCAATCCCAATGGGAAGCCCAAGGATAAGGCAGAACAGGAGAGCCGTCAGCACCAGGGCCAGGGTTATCATGGCTTCTGACCATGCGCCAATTGCGCCGATCATAATCAGTGAAATTAAGGAAACCACGCCTATTCTCGCCCCGGCAAGCTGCCAGGCCAATAACGCAAAAAATAGAATGGTGATGGGGGGCGGCAAGGTCGTCAAGAATTGTTCAAAGCCACTGAGGACAAAATCGACAGGAACGCGGATGATTTGAAAAACAGGCCGGAAGTGTACCACAACCCAATCAACAATATGAGTCACCCATGAATCAAACGGAATTAGCTTATGCTGAAAAGGTGACATGAAATTAAAATGTTCAGGCGGGATATGGGTTGCAGGTGAATTTAGCCAATCAGGGTTTGATGGGGGAGAAATCGTGGCACTGTCCATCCAAGGATCACTGCCAGTGGTGGGATCAGTGACTGTCTGTGGGAAGTTATTGCTCATTGGGTGTCTCCTTATCTAAGGCCTGTAGTAATATTCCTTTGGAAATGACACCTAAATAACGGTTATTATCACTGACGACAGGAACCGCGCAGGGGGATTGCGCGACCGTGGATATCAATTCATTCAGCGGAATATCAGCTGAAACGGCGGTTGGTTTTTCCAATATGGCATGTTTAATGGATTTTTCTTCTGCCAATGCTTGTTGCAGGGAGTTAATGGAAACCACGCCAATAAACTTCTGGCCTTTTTCGATCAAATAGCCATAGTTTCTGTCTTCATTATCCAGCACTTTTAACGCGGAGCGAGGATCAAAGCCAGTTGCGACATGAAGCAGGGCTTCCGGCCGGCGGCGGGCAATGTCTTTTGCTGAGAAGACATGGCTGATATCCACACCACGGAAGAAATTTTTGACATAATCATTAGCGGGATTATTCATGATTTCATCGGGTGTGCCGATCTGAACGACAACACCGCCCTGCATGATAGCAATACGATCACCGATACGCATGGCTTCATCCAAATCGTGGGAAATAAAAACAACTGTGCGTTGATGTTCCCCTTGCAGGCGCAGTAATTCATCTTGCATTTCGGTACGGATAAGCGGATCAAGGGCTGAAAAGGCTTCATCCATTAGCAAAATATCAGGGTTGTTGGCTAAGGCCCTGGCTAACCCAATACGTTGCTGCATACCCCCGGAAAGTTCATCGGGATAGGAGAGGGCATAGCTTTCCAGATTGACTTGTTTCAGCGTTTCAAATGCTGTTTGATGGCGTTTTTCTTTGGGAATGCCCGCAAGCTCCATGCCAAATGCCGTATTCTCCAGAATATTCAAATGCGGCATAAGCGCAAATGACTGGAAGACCATGCTGATCTTACTACGGCGAACATGCCGTAACTGAGTTTCTGTGATGGCAGAAATATCTTCGCCATCGATAAATACATGGCCTTTGGTCGGCTCTATCAGACGATTGAGAAGGCGTACTAGTGTGGATTTACCTGAACCAGATAATCCCATGATCACAAATATTTCGCCTTCTTCAATGGCCAGATTGACATTTTGAACACCGACGGTAAGACCCGATTTTTCAAATATTTGCTCTTTGCTGAAGCCAGACGCTAATAACTGAAATGCCGGCTCAGTGCTATCGCCAAATATTTTATAGAGATTCTTAACTTCAAGTTTAATTGTCATGGAATAAATATCTTCCTGTTGTTGATGATATGTTGTTGATATATTGCGTTCAATTACTCCAGTGATACTTTACCAATATATACCCTAACATAATGAAATATGCTGACAACCCTTTATTTGAAGGTCATTAATAAAAAAGTGATGTTTTCCCGTGACATAATATTGGCATGGGAAAGTGAATTCTTGATGTTGATTTATAAAATTCAATGTTAGGAATGATTGTTTTTTTGTGTTTATTTATCCCATCCTTTTGTTATTAAATGTTTTATTTCGTAATGTCAGGTGGGTTTCCATATTATTCAGTGGCGTATAACCTTTGTTTTTTAACTTATTTGCAAATTTTTCGGAAAATAAAAAAATCTATTATCATGAATTATTTTGATTTATTTTTTTTGATTCGGATTATGATATGGGTCTTGGGTGTTTTTTTGGGTTTTCTATGTTTATTGTTTTTTATATTAATTTTATTGGCACAGGATGAAATTGAAATTCGGTGTTAGATATTTATTTCTTCTTCTTCTTCTTCTTCTTCTTCTTCTTCTTCTTCTTCTTCTGATTTTGGATTTCTTATTGTCAGTATTTTTTATATTAGCCTTTATCGGCATAAAATTGCAAAACAGGCAAAAACTTCATAAATTATATATAATTACAACATTAAATATTTATATGGAGTCACACACTGCGAGTTGAAATTCATGAGGTCGGGTTCATCATTTCGCCGTCCCAAGGGTAGAAAATGGTCAGGGGAGGAATCAGGGGTATTTGGGTGCTTAGGCGATGAGTTCCATACAATTTGCCAGTGAACGCTTTTAATGATTAGGGATAACTGGCTTTTTCGCACCATTGAGTCCATTGGCAGCAGTGTAGTGTATCTCTTTGAGGGAAATTGTCCCCCTGATTGTCGTTTCTGTTTACCATAAATGATAACACGTTTAGTAAAATTTCTGGGTGTTCTATTAATGAGTCATAATAAAAGCTAACATATGTATATTTTATTGAGATAATTTATTTATGAAATTTATACTATATATGGTGAAAAATATAATTGTTTTATCTATATATGGTGTTTTTTCCTTTTTTAAATTGGTGGCATTAAAAATAAAGTGTTATAACTTATTGGCAGAGACATAATTTTAATTATCAGAGGGCGCGATGGTTTCTTTATCAAATTGTCAGATGTGTAACCGAATTCATCATTGCAAATTAATGAATGAGAGCCTTAGGCTAGTACAGAAATTTTTAATAATAAATTAAATGGAGGTAGTTTATGTATCATCATTACCTGAATACTCCAGAAGGATTTCCCAAGCCTTATGTACATATCACTGCGGACGATGAAGGAGTAACCAGTATCTATTTCGTCAATGAAAAGAAAGAATTAGAATCAAAAAGTGTGATTACCAAGCAGTGCGCGAAAGAATTGCAGGAATATTTCAAAGGGAAGCGGCTCACGTTTACCGTTCCGTTAAGTATGCAGGGAACTGAATTCCAACAGCGTGTCTGGCAGCAGCTTTGTCACATTCCTTATGGCGAAATGTGGAGTTATAAACAATTGGCCCTCACGTTGGGATCGGTAAATTATTGCCGTGCGGTCGGTATGGCGAATTCACGCAATCCTATTTCATTGATTGTGCCTTGTCATCGCGTGATTGGGCATGACGGTAAATTGGTTGGCTATACCGGTGGGCTGGATATCAAAGGGTGGCTACTCAATCATGAAAAAGACAGAAGGGAGAAAAGTAAACAGAAATAAAATGAAACGCTAATTTATTTGTGAAATCACCATTGGCGTATAAAATCGATCAGTGTAATTAAACAGAAAGTATGTTTTTTTTACATTCGGTTATACATTTCGTGATCTATGTTGCAGACAGTGGGCTATATTGTTTGTTGTACTGTACGCGACACTGAGTTTGTGTCTTTTTATAAAGGTAAGTTTTGATGTCAAAAATTATAGGTAACGTTAAGTGGTTTAATGAATCTAAAGGATTTGGTTTTATCACTCCGGAAGATGGTAGCAAAGATGTTTTCGTACATTTTTCCGCCATTCAGACTAATGGATTTAAGACGCTGGCTGAAGGCCAAAAAGTAGAGTTTGAAATTACTGAGGGTGAGAAAGGCCCATCTGCTGCAAATGTTGTCGCAATCTAATTTCGAATCCCGCATTCTGAAAACCCGTTTTAATAACGGGTTTTTTTATCTTATCAGTTCTAGTTCTTTAACTCTCAGAGCCTTATCAGATCATTAAAGTTTGCTTATCACTGCAAAAGCCAATGCGGTCATCAGTAATGAACCGATCACATTCGCCAGCATACTGAACAGTGCCCAATCTGTTTTTCCCGCCAGCAATAAATAAATGACTTCCGCAGAAAAAGTGGAAAAGGTTGTCAGCCCGCCGCAAAAACCGGTCGTCAGCATTAGCCGCCAAACCGGATCGAGATGTGTGGCTTTACTAAAATAGGCCAGACCCAACCCAATGATAAATGCGCCAATGCAATTCACCGTCAGCGTACCAACGGCGATTGGCGAAGATGGATTGTTCAGGCGGAGACTGATGAACCAGCGTAGCAGACTACCCAAGCCACCACCAATAAATACAGCAATAATATTCATCATCATGATGGTGGCAAACAGATTATTTGACTTCTGCGCCCTTTGCCTGCAAATCAGCATGGTAAGAAGAGCGAACAAACGGGCCACAGGCAGCATGGGTAAAGCCCATTTCTAACGCGGCTTCTTTCATTTCGTCAAATTCAGCAGGGCTGACATAACGCTGCACTGGCAGGTGATGACGGCTTGGCTGTAAATATTGCCCCAGAGTCAGCATGGTAACCCCGTGGCTGCGCAAATCGCTCATAACCTCTAGAATTTCTGCGTTGGTTTCGCCTAATCCCACCATTAAACCTGATTTGGTTGGGATATCTGGATGTGATTCTTTGAATTTTTCCAGTAGTTTCAACGACCAATCATAGTTAGCACCCGGACGAACTTGTCGGTAAACCCGTGGCACATTTTCCAAATTATGGTTAAAGACATCGGGAGGCGTTGCGGTCAGAATTTCCAGCGCCCGATCCATCCGGCCACGGAAATCCGGTACTAGCGTTTCGATCTTAATTGAGGGGCTTTTTTCACGAATAGCCGTGATACAGTCGGCAAAATGCTGCGCACCGCCGTCACGTAAATCGTCACGGTCAACAGAGGTAATCACGACATAACGCAACCCCATATCCTGAATAGTCTGCGCAAGCTTGATCGGTTCATTGGCATCGGGTGCATTCGGGCGACCATGGGCTACGTCACAGAATGGGCAGCGACGGGTACAGATGGCACCCAAGATCATAAAGGTGGCAGTTCCATGGTTAAAACACTCCGCAAGGTTAGGGCAGGAGGCTTCTTCACAGACGGAATGCAAGCCATTTTTGCGCATTGCCGCTTTGATACCCTGAATGCGGCTGGAATCCGCAGGAAGTTTGATTTTCATCCACTCAGGTTTACGCAAGAGTGCTTCACGTTCTGTGGCGATTGTCTTCACAGGGATCAAAGCCATCTTGTCTGCGTCGCGGTATTTGACACCACGTTCCATCTGAATTGGTTTACTCATAATCGTGCTGGTTCCAGTTATATTCTTCAGATTTTGACTTACTGCCTGATGGTGATAAGAAAAATATCGAGGCAGATAAATCCATTCAAATTTTTTTGAAAATTGTTAAAAAATTATATCATCTTTTATCGATTAGTAGGTATCGATTAGTTGGAATCCCAAGATCTGACAGAATTTTCCCACCAGAACGGGTTGTACATCTTCGATGGTAACGCCGGCGACAAAGTCACTGAGTTGGATCATTTGCATGCCGGCATAACCACAAGGGTTTATGCGTAAAAAGGGTTGTAAGTCCATGGCAATGTTCAGTGCCAAGCCATGGAAAGAGCATCCTTTTCGGATACGCAGCCCAAGGGAGCATATCTTGTTACCTGCAACATAAACGCCGGGGGCATCTGGGCGGGCATACGCTTCCACGCCGAAATGTGCCAATGTTTCGATCACCGTATTCTCAATCGAAGTGACCAATTGGCGAACCCCAATTTTTGCCCGCTTCAAGTCAATCAAAACGTACATGACCTGCTGTCCGGGGCCATGATAAGTCACCTGTCCTCCCCGATCTGACTGGATGACCGGGATATCACCGGCTGCAAGTATGTGCTCGGTTTTGCCGGCCTGACCTTGCGTAAATACTTTTTCATGTTGGACAAGCCAGATTTCATCAGGTGTTTCTACAGTACGTTGCTCGGTGAACTGGTGCATGGCATCTGAAACCGGTTCATAGGGCTGAATACCTAACTGGCGTAAGATAACGGTGTTATGTTGCAATGGGAATTTCATCATTCGTTAACAAAAAGTGCCCGTCAGTATAACGCCGTAAAATGATTCCCACCAGTTTGAGAATGCCTTAATGCAATAATATTGTTAATTAGACGAATATGTTTTAATTTTATATTATCATGGTTATATATCTTGATGATTTTCCCTTTAATCTCTGTTTGAGCTAACAGATGGTCAAAAAAAACCAACTTATCATTGTTGGGCACCTTTGTAGCTTTTTGGTGCTCCTTTACAGCCTCTCCATGTTGCTGCCTATTTCTGTGGCTTTGTTTTATAAAGAAAAAAGTGTTTTTGCCTTTTTTGAGACATTTGTCATTGGCTTGGTGACAGGGGGAGTCGGCTGGTACTTTACTCGTAAAACCAAGGCACAGCCCAGTACGCAGGACGGATTTCTGATCATTGTACTCTTCTGGTTGCTGTTCTCTTTGCTCAGTGCCCTGCCTTTTGTGCTCGATAAAAATTTAAACATCAATCTGGTGGACGCGATGTTTGAGGGCATTTCGGGTATCACGACCACAGGTGCCACGGTATTGAATGATGTCTCTGCCTTGCCCAATTCCGTGCTCTACTATCGTGCCCAACTCAATTTTATCGGCGGACTGGGTGTCATCGTGCTTGCCGTTGCTATCTTGCCTTTACTGGGAATTGGTGGTGCCAAACTTTATCAATCAGAAATGCCAGGCCCCTTCAAAGAAGAACGATTATCCCCACGGCTTGCAGACAGTGCCAAAAGTCTGTGGGTAGTATACCTGTTGTTGGGAGGGCTATGTTCAGCCAGTTTCTGGGCGGCAGGAATGTCGTGGTTTGATGCTGTCTGTCATGGGATCTCAACGGTTTCCCTAGGAGGATTTTCTACCCGCAATGAAAGCCTCGGTTATTATGACAGCGCGGCCATTGAAATGGTGGGGGGCATTTTTTCGGTATTGTCAGCGGTCAACTTTGCGCTCTATTTTGTTGCTTTGACGCGCAGGAGTTTAAAACCATTGCTAAAAAATGCTGAACTGCAATTTTTCTTACTGGTACTGGCGGCGATAGTCGCCATTATCTGGATAGAATTATACCGTTCCGGCATGTATGGCGTGAAAGAAGCCTTTGTTCACGGCTTTTTCATGACCAGTTCCATGATGACGGATAATGGTTTGTCGATCTCTGATTACGCCCAGTGGCCTCCCCATACGGTATTGCTGCTGTTGGGCGTGAGCTTTTTTGGTGGCTGCGTGGGGTCAACGTGTGGGGGCATTAAAGCCCTGCGCTTTATGATCCTGACAAAACAGAGTGTCAGTGAAATTAACCAGCTCATTCACCCAAATGCCATCTCAACGATTAAAGTTGGCAAATCGGTGGTTCAGGAAAGAGTGCTGCGTTCTGTTTGGGGCTTCTTCTTCCTCTATGTCTTTTTTAGCTGTTTCTTTATCTGGGCCTTGAACTTGCTCGGTTATGATTTTATGACGTCATTTGCCACCGCTGCGGCTTGCATCAATAACATGGGGATAGGCTATGGTGTGACGGCACAAGGCTTCGGTGATCTTGACCCGATAGCAAAATGGATGATGTGCGCAGCTATGCTATTGGGAAGGCTGGAAATTTACCCAATATTGATTTTATGCTCAAAAGCGTTTTGGCGTTTTTGAGTGAACGATTGCGTTGTATCCGTCCCTTTTCCTGCCACTTTGCGGCTATTTACTTGTTTGTTTTTTTTCACTGATTAATGCGCTGATTTGTCGATCAGCGCAGGGTGCCAAGCATGGTGCCAAAATCGTAATACGTGTTAAGACAGTAAACACAATTACAGTTCAACATTACAGTTCAACATTACAGTACAACGCGTACCAGTTCCAGATTACCTAACTCTTCGTACAGCGTTTCAACTTGCTCAATATGAGTCGCATTAATGGTAATGGAGACGGAATGGTAGTTACCTTTGCTGCTTGGTTTCACCACTGGAGAGTAATCGCCCGGTGCATGGCGCTGAACGACTTCAATAACTTGATCCACCAGCTCAGGTTGAGCCAAGCCCATTATTTTGTAGGTGAATGAGCAGGGGAACTCAAGGAGTTCATTTAATTTCGTTTTCATGGGCGTTCCTAAAATAGATTTGCCACGGCATCATGACGATTGATTGGCCGTGGCGTGATAATTTTCTAATGATGTTTAATTAATATAAAGCTGAATACCTAGCTTTCAATCGATTAACCGAACCAGTGGTGGAACATCAGTCGGATATAATCGATTATGCGGCTGAAAAAGCCACCTTCTTTAACTTCCTGCGTTACAACCAATGGACGTTGTTCGATGGTTTTACCATCAAGCTGGAAATTGATGGTTCCAACAACTTGGTTTTTAGCCAGTGGGGCATGTAGTTCGGTATTATCCAATACATAGCTGGCTTTCAGATCTTTCAAACGGCCACGGGGGATCGTTAGGTAAACATTTTTGTCAACGCCCAGTTGAACCTTATCCGTATCACCAAACCAGATAGGTTCTGACGCAAATTCTTCACCGACTTGCAGTGGTGAAACTGTTTCGAAGAAACGGAAGCCCCATGTCAGTAATTTTTTGCTGTCCGTTTCACGTCCCTTGAAAGTTGGACTGCCCATCACAGCAGAAATCAGGCGCATATTGCCTTCGGTCGCAGAAGCAACAAGGTTATATCCCGCCCCGCTGGTGTGGCCTGTTTTAATACCGTCAACTTTCAGGCTCTGATCCCAGAGCAAACCATTACGATTAGGCTGACGAATATTGTTGTAAGTAAACTCTTTTTCTTTGTAAATAGCGTATTCATCCGGAACATCGCGGATTAAAGCCTGTCCAATCAGCGCCATATCATGGGCAGAGCTGTATTGACCGTTGGCATCCAGACCATGAACGGTTTGAAAATGGGTATTTTTCAGTCCTAAACTTTGCACATATTGATTCATCAAGTTGACGAAGGCATCTTGACTGCCTGCCACAAAGTCTGCCATGGCGACACAAGCGTCGTTGCCGGATTGTAAATTGATACCGCGGGAGAGCATCGCGACAGACACTTGGTCACCCGGTTTTAAAAACATCAAGGATGAGCCTTTAAAGATCGGATTACCCGTTGCCCAAGCATCTTTACCAACGGTAACGATATCATTAGGGCCGATTTTTCCTGATTTGATGGCCTGACCAATCACATAGCTGGTCATCATTTTGGTCAAACTGGCGGGATCGCGGCGGATATCCGCATTCTTTTCAGCTAACACCTTTCCTGAATTGTAATCAATCAGAATATAGGCCTCTGAATCCAGCTCTGGTACACCGGGGATCATGGTCTTGAAATTATCATCCGCGTTGGCAGATGCAGAAATGCTGGCAGCCAAGGCAATGCCGAAAGTGGCACTTTTAATAAAACGGGAAGTAACTATGTATTTCATGATTGATTAGATAACATCCGTGAGAGAAGGATTGATAGTAGACGATATAATAACAAATGAAAAAAAAGCTGACATTAAACAAAATAGGATGAAGCCGATTTTATCTGCCTGCTGGCAGGAATGAAATACGTTAATGCCAGCAGGCGATGATGCTATTTATTGATGATGCTATTTATTATCGCGATTAAGTTTCACAAATCAGGGGGCAACAATAAAAGAGGATTGCTGCATCTGATCCGTGAGTTTTTTCTGTAGCTCCAGCGCTTGCTGGCGGCTATTGAGCGGCCCCAATTGGACGCGATAGACGCTACCAAATTGGGTAATACGCCCTTGCACATTAAAGCGCTGGCTCAATGACTGTTGCCATTCTTTGGCTTTTTGTTCAACGCTGACGGCACCGACTTGCACCATGTAACCGTTGATTGATTCAGGCGCAGGTGATGTCGTTACAGGCGGCGTAACAGGCTGGTCTGTCTTATTTTCAGCCAGGCTTTGTTCAGCCGGTGGCTGCTTCACTGTATTTTCGTCGGCAGCATTGCCTGTCGTAGCAGGAAGTGTTAGGGCTTGAGAAACCAGTTGTGGTCTTTCAGGTAACGCG
Organism: Xenorhabdus sp. IM139775; assembly: GCF_028598745.1. GTDB lineage: Bacteria > Pseudomonadota > Gammaproteobacteria > Enterobacterales > Enterobacteriaceae > Xenorhabdus. The sequence continues at coordinate 26,858 of NZ_JAQRFK010000016.1, read as the reverse complement.
AAACTCTGCTTAACAATTGTCGATCCTTCTGTGCCCAGACCGGAAAGTGAACCATCAGGTGAAACGAGAATACCATCCAATTTCACTTTGCTTTGCGGCATCAAATTGAGCCGTTCTGCCGCCGCATGAGATAATTCAATGATTTTTCCCGGCTTATTGTAAGGGCCTCGATCATTGACCCGAACAATCATCATGCGCCCGTTGCTTAAGTTGGTGACACGAACATAGCTTGGAATAGGCAGTGTCGGGTGTGCTGCCGTTAAAGCGTAGGGATTGGCCCGTTCACCAATCGCGGTTAATTTTCCGTTGGATTCTTCACCGAATCGACTGGCATAACCTGTTTGGGTAAAGTGGGCAAGATCTTGCACGATGTGATAGGTTTGCCCATCCCGCTGATAGTCTTGATTAGCGCTGGGGTGATAAGGTTCATATTGCGGTTCAGCACCCAAAACATCACGCGTTGGTACTGGGGGAAGGGAAGATGTCCGATCGTTATCGGTTATAGTACAGCCTGATATCAATACTGCTACGACGCTAAGTATAAGCCACTGTTGACGCATGAAACTTCTTCCTCATAAACTTTTGGACAATAACTTACGATGCGTATGTATCGACATAATAATGCCGAACCCCGCCATCAGGACAATTAATGCTGACCCCCCATAGCTGATCAACGGCAGGGGAACACCGACTACTGGCAGGATACCGCTGACCATGCCGATATTGACAAAAATATAGACAAAGAAAATCAGTATCAATCCGCCGACCATCACTCGGCCAAAGGTATTTTGTGCCTTGGTTGCAATAAACAAACCCCGCACAATGACCAGCAAGTAGAGTCCGAGCAACACAAGGACGCCAATTAACCCTAACTCTTCAGACAGAACAGCGAAAATAAAGTCGGTATGGCGCTCCGGCAGGAATTCTAACTGTGATTGGGTGCCTTGTAGCCAACCTTTGCCAAATATTCCCCCTGAGCCAATGGCAATTTTGGACTGAATGATATGGTAGCCTTTGCCTAATGGATCACTTTCTGGATCCAATAGCATCATAACGCGGGCACGCTGGTAATCGTGCATCAGGAAAAACCATAATATTGGGATAAAACAGGCAAGCAGTAACACGGCAACGCCAATGAGCTTCCAATTCATTCCCGCTAAAAACAGGATAAAGATCCCAGACGCGGCAATCAGAATCGATGTGCCTAAATCGGGTTGCGCTGCGACCAAGAGCGTAGGGACAAAGGTTAAAACCAGTGCAATGCCGGTATTTTTCAGTGAAGGTGGGCAGAGATCCCGATTCATAAAGCGCGCGACCATCAAGGGGACGGCGATTTTGGCAATTTCTGATGGTTGGAAGCGCACAATACCCAGATCCAGCCAACGTTGTGCCCCCTTACTAATCTGCCCGAAAACATCGACAAAGATGAGCAGAATGACACAGGCAATATAGAGATAAGGTGCCCAATTTTCGTATATACGTGGCGGGATCTGAGCGAAGACGATCATCACGATAAGACCCATGATAACCTGTCCTATTTTACGCTCCATCATATCAATATCTTGCCCGCTGGCACTCCACATAATGAAAAGACTGTAGGCCAGCAATGCCATCACGCATAACAGTAATGGAATATCGATATGTAGCCGGGTCCAAAAAGGAACCTTGTTTGATGAGTCTGTCATGATGTCACTCAATTAGCTTCTGTTCTGGTAGATCTAAGTAAAATATGATCCAGAATTTGACGAACGATAGTGCCGACAGGCGGCCCAGCCCCCCCATTTTCAAGAATGATAGAAACGGCAACTGTCGGGTTGTCGTAGGGTGCAAAGGCAATCATCAATTTGTGATCACGCAGGTGTTCAGCAAGTTTGCTCGCATTGTAGGTTTCATAACTGAAGACCTGAGCAGTCCCTGATTTAACGGCTGCTTTATAGGGCGTACCGGCAAAGGATCGGCGGGCTGTGCCATTTGGGGCATTGGCCACCCCATACATGCCATCTTTAGCAATTTCCCAATATCCAGAATGAATATCCCCGATAGGTTCGCTGACCGGAGACTGGTAAGGTTGCATTTCGCCATTGGTGCGGGTATTCATCAAGAAATGCGGTGTTTTCACTTCACCATTATTAATCAAGATCATCAGGGCCTTAACCATCTGCATAGGCGTTGCCGTCCAGTATCCCTGGCCGATACCAACGGAAATCGTATCACCCTGATACCACGGTTTTTTATAGCGCTTGAGTTTCCATTCACGGTTAGGCATATTGCCGACATTTTCTTCTTTCAAATCAATGCCCGTAGGCTTACCGTAGCCAAATTTTGTCATCCATTCAGACAGTCTATCGATACCCATATCATAGGCGAGTTGATAGAAAAAAGTATCCGCTGATTCGACAATGGCTTTATGGACATTCAGCTTGCCATGCCCCCAGCGTTTCCAGTCACGGTAACGTTTCTCTGAGCCCGGCAGTTGCCACCAACCGGGATTATTGGTCGTGGTGTTCTTGGTAATCACATCACTGCTGAGGGCGGCAACGGCAATAAACGGTTTCACTGTTGATGCGGGTGGATAAGCCCCTTGTGTGGCCCGGTTAATTAAGGGGCGATCGGGGTCATTGAGCAGGGATTTATAATCCTTGCTCGAAATGCCATCGACAAACAGATTCGGATCGTAACTGGGGTTGGACACCATCGCCAACACTTCCCCGGTACGGGGATCGGTAACAACGACACCGGCACGGCTGGTTGTCAGTATCTCTTCAATATAGGTTTGCAGTTCTAAATCGATTGACAGGTAAATATCTTTGCCAGCCTGCGGCGGCTGTTCATGCAGTTGGCGGATCACTTTACCCCGGTTGTTGACTTCGACTTCTTCATAACCGGGTTTGCCATGCAGGGTGGATTCATAATAACGTTCAATGCCCAGTTTCCCGATATCATGGGTGGCTGAATAGTCGGGAAGAATACCTTCCTTTTCCAGTCCTTCTATGTCCTTATCGTTGATTTTGGCAACGTAGCCGATCACATGGGTGAGGGCGGAGCCATAAGGATAATAGCGACGTTGGTAGCCCTTGATTTCCAGCCCTGTAAAGCGATATTGATTGACGGAGAATCGGGCAACCTGAACTGAGTTCAATGATGTTTTCAGGGGAATGGAGGTAAAACGACGTGCGCGTTGACGCTCTTTTTGGAAGGTTTCGATATCTTCATCGGTAAGCCCAACGACAGAGCGCAGTTCATTGAGTGTTTTATTAAGGTCAGCAACTTTTTGTGGCTCAATTTCTAACTGATAAATGGTTCGGTTAGTTGCCAGCGGTGTGCCATTACGGTCATAAATGATGCCCCTGCTTGGCGCTATGGGAACGAGCTTAATGCGATTTCCATTCGATCGGGTCTGGTAATCTTCATGGCGTGTAATCTGGAGATTATAGAGATTGGCAATCAGGATACCGGTTAAAATAATAATACCGATAAACGCCACGAGTGCGCGGCGTATGAATAAGGCCGATTCAGCCGAATGATCGCGAAAAGGGGTTCGTTGATTCTTCATCCCATTGCCAGAATTCACGGTGTCAGATTACCCAATTTATTCCCGATGATAAGGGTGGTTAGTCGTAATGCTCCATGCTCGATAAAGGCTCTCTGCAACCAGAACCCGCACAAGAGGATGTGGCAGGGTTAAGGGGGAAAGTGACCAGCTTTGTTCCGCGGCTGCTTTGCAGGCAGGAGACAGGCCTTCAGGGCCACCAATTAACAGACTGACATTCCTGCCATCCAGCTTCCAGCGTTCAAGCTGTTGTGCCAATTGCGGGGTATCCCAACGAGAACCGGGAATATCCAGTGTCACAATACGATTGCCTTTACCAACAGCAGCGAGCATCTGTTCGCCTTCTTTTTCCAGAATGCGCTTGATATCAGCATTTTTGCCCCGTTTTCCCGCTGGAATTTCAATCAGCTCAAAAGGCATATCCTTGGGAAAACGATGCAAATAATCCATGAAGCCGGTCTGTACCCAGTCCGGCATTTTTGTTCCTACAGCGACCAGTTGTAACTTCAAACTCAGCTCCAGAGTTTTTCCAGTTCGTACATACGGCGGCTGTCTTCTTGCATAACATGAACCATGATTTCGCCAAGATCGACGACTATCCAGTCTGAAATGCCTTGCCCTTCAACACCCAAAGGCATGATGCCGGCTTCGCGGCAGTCATCCACCAGATTATCTGCCACAGACATCAGGTGACGGCTTGATGTTCCGGTGCAGATGACCATGCAGTCAGTAATGCTGGATTTGCCACGAACATCTATAGAAACAATATCTTGTGCTTTGGAATTTTCAAGTTTATCAATAACAAATTGTTGTAGTTCTGTGCCTTGCAAAAGGATCACCTTTATTTCATCAAATTGGTTAAGTAACGCAGAATAATAGCATGCCAATCTCTATAAAAGTAAGCGGGTTAGCTGCAATTCACCACATGGTTTCGTTATTTCTTATATAGCCCCTGTGAATCGATATAATTTTGTATCGATGGGGGAAGCAAATCATCGCAGCTTATCCCGTGCTGGTGACGCTGGCGAATATCGGTCGCTGAAATGTTTAATAACGGCGTGGCTGCCAGATAAATATAACCGTGTGGCTTTTGGCTCAATAGGGATGGTGTGCTTATTTGGTGCTTTTCAAACCATGTTTGCATCCCCGGAGCCGAAAGTCGGCTTTGATAACCGGGACGGGAGCAGACCAACAGATGACAAATATCGAGCAGTTTTTCCCATTGATACCAAGTATGGAGAGTTTGTAATGAGTCTTGCCCAATGATGAACGCCAGCGAGTGTTGCTCACCGATTTCCTGACGGAAGGATTTCAGTGTTTCTACTGTGTAAGAGGGGGATTGCCGTTCCAGCTCACGGGTATCAACAGTAAACAGGGGGTTATTCTGTACCGCCAGACGCACCATTTCCAGGCGTTGCCGGGCACTCGCCTCTGGTTGGGGGCGGTGCGGAGGAACGTGATTAGGCAGTAAGATAACCTGTTTAAGCCCCACTAATTGGGCCAAGGCTTCCACAGGGCGCAAATGACCGTAATGGATGGGATCGAATGTACCACCGAATAGCGCCTGAATAACCGGAGAAGCCGTATTCGCTGAGTGAATATTTTGGGCGTTGATCTTGGAATCAATAGGGTCAGGCATTCAGGAAACTCTCTGGTAATGATTTTCCGCATAACAACATGGAAAGCGTTTCCAGGTCAGCCCAAATGGATTGGCTATAATCCTGTTTGACACGCAGTTCCATCTGGGTCAACAAGTGGATGGCAGATTGCAGTTCTCGCTGTGACAGACGCTGTAATGCGGTTGACAGCAATGCCCGGCGATTTTGCCAAATCTTGTGTTGATCAAATAAAGTCTTCAACGGGACAGTGGTGCATTGACGCTTAAGTATCAGCAGCAGCATTAGCTCCCGCTGTACGGTACGCAGCAGAATGACCGCCTCGGTATCTTCTTGCCGAAGTTGTTTCAATATATGCCATGCCCGCTTTATTTTTCCTGCCAGTAAAGCATCAATCCAATGATAGGGGGAAAAGTGAGCCGCATCGCTGACAGCTTCTTCTACGCGAGGAAGTGTCAATCGATTATCGGGATAGAGCAGGGAAAGACGTTCCAGGGCCTGGGCCAGTGCCAATAAGTTACCTTCATAGCAATAGCACAGGAGTTGATTGGCTTCGTTCTCCAGTAGTAGCCCCCTACTTTTGGCACGTTGTGCCACCCATTGTGGCAGGCGATTCTGCTCAGGTGTCAGGCAACTGATGTAGACGCCATTTTGCCCAATCGCTTTGAACCACGGGCTATTTTCCTGTGCTTTAGTGAGCTTGTGCCCACGTAATATCAGCAAGATATCAGTATGCAGCAACGCCGACAGTTTGGTCAGCCGTTCTGCCATTGCGGCATTGAGACCATTTTCCGGCAGCAGCAAGCTGAGGGACTGACGGCTGGCAAACAGGCTAAGCGACTGACATAGACTGAAGATTTCATCCCAATCGGTATGGTTATCCAATGCGAAGGTGAAATGTTCCATAAACCCATGCTGTTCAGCCACTTTGCGGATGCTGTCCTGACTTTCCTGCAAGAGTAAGGGTTCATTGCCCCACAACAAGTAGCTGCCTCGCAGCCCTTCATTGAGCTGCGAGAGAAGTTGTTCAGGATAAAGTCGGATCATTGCTTCTGTGTAGCCGCCGCTTTTTGTTTCTCTTCGGCTTTCAGGAGCTCTGCACTATGAACGGTCAGTAACTGGCGCATAAGCTGACTGGCCGCCTGTTCGCGCATTTCCTGTTGAACCAGTTCATTTTCTGCATCTTTTGCCAGTGCTTCCAACGGGTTATCGAAGAAAGAACGATCAACCCTCGCCTGCAATGGATAGATGCTGCCATCCGGCATCAGAACCTGAGCATCAACATTCAGTACCAACAGACGTTCTGCCGATTTACCATCCTGAAAAACAGAAACGGTATCTTTGTTTTCATCAGAGCCAACCAGTTTCAGGATAGGTACTGAGGCATCCCCATTTTCAACAATTTTGACATTGTTCAGACGAAGTTGCTGGCGGACTGCCCGTGCCAGGGGCCCATAAGGGTCACCGGAACTTAATTGCAATGTCTGAAGTTCTTTTGGTACTTGTGTTGTGCCCCGAAGGTGAAAACCGCAGCCAGCGGTGACCAGCACCGCCAACCCAAGCAACAACGTGAAAATATAATGTCGTAGATTATTGCCTACTTCACTGCTTACCACACGTTTTACCACAAATATAGCCTCCTGTTATCAGCCGACAATATCAGCCTACAACCAGATTCAGTAACTTACCCGGGACGTAGATGACTTTGCGGATACTGACGTCTTCAAGATATTTCTTCACACTGTATTCTTGTGTCGCCATCTCTTGGACATACTCTTTTGCTGCATCTGCCGGTACAGTAATGCGACCACGCACCTTACCGTTAATCTGGATAATGACCAGTTTAGTATCGTCTACCATTGCCTGCTCATCAGTTTGTGGCCATGCCGCCGTGTCAATGTCGCCCTCATGGCCAAGCGCTTTCCACATCATGAAACAAGCGTGTGGCGTGATAGGTGAAAGCATACAGACAACCGCAATGAGTGCTTCTTGCATCAGGGCGCGATCTTGCTCTGTTTCCAGTGGCGCACGAGTCAGTTTATTCATCAGCTCCATGATAGCTGCAACGGCGGTATTGAACGCTTGGCGGCGACCAATATCATCAGTGACTTTCGCGATGGTTTTATGCAAGTCACGGCGCAGATCTTTCTGTTCTGGCGTCAGGTTGCTGACATCCAGTGGCTGGGTTGCCCCTTTGCTGCTGTGTTCGTAAACCAGACGCCAAACACGTTTCAGGAAGCGGTTAGCCCCTTCCACGCCTGATTCTTGCCATTCCAGCGTCAGCTCTGGTGGTGCCGCGAACATCATGAACAGACGGACGGTATCAGCGCCATATTTATCGACCATAGTTTGTGGATCGATGCCGTTGTTCTTGGATTTCGACATTTTGCTCATGCCGGTATAAACCAGTTCATGACCGTCTTTATCCGTGGCTTTCACAATGCGGCCTTTCTCATCACGTTCAACAATGGCCTCAGCCGGGGATACCCAAACTTTCTCGCCACTGTTCCCCGTGTAGTAGAAGGCTTCAGCCAGAACCATGCCTTGGCACAGCAGGCGCTTAGCGGGTTCATCCGAGTTGACCAGACCAGCATCACGCATCAATTTATGGAAGAAGCGGAAGTACATCAGGTGCATGATGGCGTGTTCAATACCACCGATGTATTGATCCACTGGCAGCCAATAGTTAGCTGCAGCCGGGTCCAGCATACCTTTATCATGATCCGGGCAGGTATAGCGCGCGTAATACCATGAAGATTCCATAAAGGTATCAAAGGTATCGGTTTCAAGCAGGGCTGGCTGGCCGTTGATGGTGGTTTTTGCCCATTCAGGATCGGCTTTGATTGGGCTGGTGATCCCATCCATCACGACATCTTCCGGCAAAATAACCGGTAATTGATCTGCTGGAACAGGGACGACCGTACCATCTTCCCGGGTTGCCATTGGAATTGGGGCGCCCCAATAACGTTGGCGGGAAACGCCCCAGTCACGCAGGCGGTAATTGACTTTGCGTTGGCCGGCACCGATGGCAACCAGTTTGTCAGCGATGGCATTGAAGCCTTCTTCATGGCTCAGGCCGCTGAATTCACCGGAATTGACCAGTGCATTTTTATCAGTAACAGCCGCTTCCTGAACGTTTGGTACATTTCCTTCGTTGTCAAGAATAACGGCTTTCATTGGCAGGCTGTATTTGGTGGCAAATTCCCAATCGCGCTGATCATGCGCGGGAACAGCCATCACTGCGCCTGTGCCGTATTCCATCAGGACAAAGTTGGCAACCCAGATAGCGATCTTTTCGTTGGTCAAGGGGTGGATGGCAAACAGGCCTGTTGGCGTGCCTTTCTTCTCCATGGTTGCCATATCCGCTTCGGCAACTTTGGTATTACGGCACTCGTTGATGAACTCTGCTAGTTCAGGGTTATTTTCCGCCGCTTGTTTTGCCAGGGGGTGACCCGCCGCGACAGCGACATAGGTTGCTCCCATGAAAGTATCCGGGCGAGTGGTATAAACGGTCAGCTTTTCTTGGCTGTCAGTAACATTGAACGTGATTTCGACACCTTCAGAACGGCCAATCCAGTTGCGCTGCATGGTCTTGACCTGTTCAGGCCAATCTTCCAGTTTATCCAGATCATTGAGCAACTCTTCTGCGTAATCGGTGATCTTGATAAACCATTGTGGGATCTCTTTACGCTCCACCTGAGAATCACAACGCCAGCAGCAGCCATCAATAACCTGCTCATTGGCGAGAACGGTCAGATCATGTGGACACCAGTTAACCGCGGACGTTTTTTTGTATACCAGACCTTTTTCGTACAATTGCGTGAAGAACCACTGCTCCCAGCGATAGTATTCCGGCGTACAGGTTGTCACTTCACGATCCCAGTCATAGCCAAAGCCGAGCATTTTTAACTGGTTTTTCATGTACTCGATGTTGGAATAAGTCCACGGGGCAGGTGCGGTATTATTCTTGACCGCTGCGCCTTCTGCCGGCAGGCCAAATGCATCCCAACCGATAGGTTGCAGGACGTTTTTGCCCAACATGCGCTGGTAACGGGAAATGACATCACCAATGGTGTAGTTACGGACATGGCCCATATGTAGTCGGCCAGAAGGGTAAGGTAGCATAGACAGGCAATAGTATTTTTCTTTGCTGTTGTCTTCTGTCACTTTGAACGTTTGCTTCTCTTGCCAATGAAGCTGGACTTGTTGTTCTATGTCTTCTGGACGATATTGTTCTTGCATGGCACCGATAATCCTATGGTGATTAATAAAGCTACGCCATTAGCGCGTTTGGTTTGTTTATGAAATCTAAGGTTCCATAGCATAGCTGATAAGGGATAGGGGCAACAACTCTTGTTAAGGGCGGAATGCGGAAAATGATTTATTTTTCGGGGGAATTTAAGGTCGGCGGTAGTTTTGCCACTCGCCGACAAAAATAATCAGTGCAGAATTTTCGCCAGGAAATCGCGGGCGCGCTCTGATTTTGGGTTGGCAAAGAAATCGTCTTTCTGACTGTCTTCGACAATTTTGCCTTCATCCATGAAAATAACACGGTGTGCTACCTTTCTGGCAAATCCCATCTCGTGGGTGACCACCATCATGGTCATGCCTTCGTTCGCTAATTCTACCATCACATCCAGCACTTCATTGATCATCTCAGGATCAAGCGCAGAAGTCGGTTCATCAAACAGCATCGCAATGGGGTCCATGCAGAGCGCACGGGCAATGGCAACACGTTGTTGCTGACCACCAGAGAGTTGTGCCGGGAATTTATCCGCATGACTGGTTAACCCAACCCGCTCCAGCAGTTTTAATCCCTTTTCAGTCGCTTCTTTCTTATCACGCTTTAACACCTTAACCTGAGCCAGTGTCAGATTTTCAATGATGGATAAGTGGGGAAAAAGCTCAAAGTGCTGAAACACCATCCCGACTTTGGAACGCAATTTCGCCAGATTGGTGTTCTTGTCATTGACTTTGGTGTCGTTTACGCGAATTTCACCTTGCTGGACAGGTTCGAGGCCATTGACCGTTTTTATCAGTGTGGATTTGCCGGAACCCGAAGGCCCGCAGACCACAACGACCTCGCCTTTTTTGACTTCTGTCGAGCAGTCAGTAAGAACCTGAAATTGGCCATACCACTTGGATACATTTTTCAGGGAAATCATCAGACAGTCCTTTTCTTCAAATAGTTAACCAGCATAGACGCGGAAAAACTAATCACAAAATAAACAAAGCCGGCAAACAGCACCATTTCAATCTGAGTGCCGTCACGCTCACCAATATTCGTCGCTGTACGGAAAAAATCCGCCAGGCTCAGTACATAGACCAGAGAAGTATCTTGGAATAATACAATGCCTTGGGTTAGCAGCAATGGGATCATTGCCCGAAATGCCTGTGGCAGTATCACCAGACGCATACTTTGCATAGGGGTCATACCCAGCGCCAGTGCAGCAGAGGATTGCCCGCGGGAAATGCTCTGGATACCTGCCCGAATGATTTCGGCGTAGTAAGCGGCTTCAAAGAGTGAGAACGCTACCATTGCAGAAATTAAACGGATATCAGTTTTTGGTGATATGCCTAGAATATTTTGTAATAAGTTAGGCACAATCAGATAAAACCACAGTAATACCATCACCAGCGGCACTGAGCGGAACAGGTTAACATACAGGGCGGAAAACCAGCTCAAGGCCTTGATGGATGAGAGGCGCATAACTGCCAGAAGGGTGCCCCAGACAATGCCGATGATAATGGCTATCACGGTAATTTTTGCCGTTATTATCAACCCATTCAGAAGAAAGGGCAGACTCGGTATAATCGAACTCCAGTCAAACTGATACATGGCTTTATCTTCCTCCCATATTGCCCGGTAAACGTACTTTTTTCTCCAGTATGCTCATGGCAAGCATGATCACGAGGTTGATACCGACATAAGCCAATGTGATTGCGGTGAATGATTCATAGGCGTGTGCGGAATAATCCAGCAATTTATTGGCCTGAGCTGCCATATCAACCAGCCCGATGGTGGAAGCAATGGCAGAGTTTTTCACCAAATTGAGCATTTCCGAGGTCATTGGGGGAATGATCACGCGGTAGGCATTTGGCAGCAGAACGTAACGGTAAGTTTGTGGCAGGGTTAAGCCCATTGCCAGCCCGGCGGCTTTTTGCCCTCTTGGGAGTGATTGAATTGCCGCTCGAACTTGCTCACATACACGGGCTGCGGTGAATAACCCTAAACAAATGACTGAGGAAATAAAAAATTGGATATTGGGATCCAGATCCATTTTGAACCAATCGCTCAGGTCTTTGGGCAGGAATTCGGGAGCCACCAGATACCAGGTAAAAAACTGGACAATGAGCGGCACGTTGCGAAATAGCTCAACATAGCAGGTCCCAAGCCCCGCCAGAAATTTATTCGGCACGGTACGGAGGATCCCGAACAATGAACCGACAACGAGTGCAATGATCCAAGCGCAGATGGAAAGTGCTACGGTGACTTGAAAACCAGAAATAAGCCACCCCAGATAGGTGGTATTGCCAAAAGGGGCAGCTTGTAAAAAGATGCCCCAATCCCAATTAACGGACATAATCGAACTCCCTGACATGGGGTTAGCTGTCATTCATCGAATTTAAATATGAAAAAATGAGGTAGGGAACGGCTACCTCATACCCGCCTTGTCAACAAAACTTGTATTTTTTTATTTGGTTAATTAAATGCCTTATCATTTGGGGATTTAAACAACTCCCGCATTTCACCTGACATGGAGAAGTTTAAGTTCAGGTTCTTGGGTGGAATGGGTTGTTTGAACCAGCGATCAAACATTTTTTCTGCGTCACCGGAGGTTTGCACTTTGACAATCACGTCATCAATCAATGTCTTGAATTGAGGATCATTTTTGCGCAGCATACAGCCGTATGCTTCTTCTGATTGTGGCTTACCAACAATGATCCATTGATCAGGTTTTTTCGCTTTTGCACGTTCACCGGCAAGTAAGGCATCGTCCATCATAAAGGCGACAGCCCGGCCTGATTCCAGCGTGCGGAATGAATCACCATGATCTTTGGTACTGATGATCCGCATTTTCATTTGCTTCTCATCATTGAGCTTATTCAATAATATCTCAGAGGTTGTACCCGAAGTCACAACGACATTTTTTCCGGCCAGATCATCAAATCCCTTGATGCCTGAATCTTTCTTAGCCAGCAGACGAGTACCGACGGCGAAGATGGTATTGGAGAATGCGGCTTGTTTCTGTCGTTCAAGATTGTTGGTTGTAGAACCACATTCAAAATCGAAAGTGCCATTTTGCAGCAGGGGAATACGGTTTTGGGAAGTAATCGGGATCAGTTTGACTTGCAAATGAGGCATGTCCAGTTTTTTCTTGACGGCATCAACGATCAGATTGGAATAATCTTGAGAATAACCAACGACATTTTGCTGATTATCGTAGTAAGAGAATGGAACAGAAGATTCCCTGTGCCCGACAACGATAACGCCGTTCTCCTTGATTTTTTTCAGTGTCCCCGTCAATTCCTGTGCATGGGCAGCGCCAACCGCACTAAGTAACATCATGGTTAACATTAACTTACGCATATACAACTCCTTTCTCTGGTTATTTTTTTCGTGAAATTGGATTTTTTACCGATAATTGTGTTTCTACATGAATGAGTAAGGCTGTCTGTAGAAACGATTTTCTGAGTCGTTTTGTTTATATGTCGTAAAAAAATAGTTCAAAATGTTACTTTTTTGAAACCATAATGTTTCTTTTTCGCGACTCACATCGCACTATAAATAAACAATTTCATTTATGTGTGGTTAAAAAGCGAATAATATTGAATATTGTTCACACTTTGTGCTATTTGAAATAATATTCTGCTTTGGTGGGTTATTTATGGTGAGATATGTGATGAATTCTTGTTATCTTAGTGATGAAAGCGATGATTACATAAAATCAGGGCATAAGTAATATGCCCTGACTCTTGTTAGCGTTTTGTTAATAATGGTAGAAAATATGGGATATTAATTTTTGCGGCGGTTTTTCATCAAAGCGTTTTTCATCAAAGAAACGATCAAAAACAGCGCACTTGCTCCCCATACCGGCCAATTTCCGAAACGAAAATAGGGGGTTAATCCTGTTGCGGGTATGACTTTGGTCGCCAATACCTGTCGGGTAGATTGTGGCAGTTCCGCTTGCACCGAACCATCCGGGTTGATGACTGCGGTAACACCATTATTTGTCCCCCTCAGTAGAGGACGTCCCAATTCAAGGGAGCGCATCCGGGCCATTTGAAAATGTTGCCACGGGCCAATGGAGCGCCCAAACCAGGCATCATTAGAAACGGTTAGCAGGAACTCTGTATCAGGTTTGAAGTTATCACGCACCTGTTCACCCAAAATAATTTCATAGCAGATAGCCGCAGTAATATTGCGCCCAGCAACAGAAAGTTGAGGCTGGATGTAATGACCCCGGCTAAAAGAAGACATCGGCAAATTGAACAAAGGGGCCAGTGGGCGGAATAGTGATGCTAATGGCACAAATTCACCAAACGGGACAAGGTGATGTTTGTCGTAGCGGGTTGGCGCTGGATATTGATAAGGTGCCTTATCTCCCAATACGATAATACTGTTATAGAATTTATAACCTTCCAACGTCGGTCGGGCATCTATAATGCCAGTGATCAGGCTAGTATTGTGTTGCCTCAGCACGGTATCCAATTTGGTCAGGAAATCGTGTTGGTTATATTCATAATCAGGGATAGCCGATTCCGGCCAGATGATGATTGGCGCTTTACCAATGAAAGGACGGCTGTTATCCAGATAAATATCCAGCGTCTTGCCGAGAACAGAAGGGTCCCATTTTATGGCTTGGGGAATATTACCTTGCACCAAAGCAATATCAGTGGCTTTTTCTGGTTGCAGGGTATACCACGGGTAGTGTCTCATTGGCCACGGTAACAGCAGCAGGATAATGGCGAAGATAGCCGCAGAAATTTTTTTCTGCCTGACAGCAAGCACCAGCAGCCCACTGATTAGCATAAGTAAGAAAGTAATGCCTTCCACACCCAGAATCGGCGCAATGGATTTCATTGGGCCATCAATCTGACTATAACCAAATTGTAACCACGGAAATCCCGTTAATACCCAGCCCCGCAAGAATTCTGTCAACTGCCACAGTGCCGGGCTGGCTATAACCAGCCTGATGCTATTGGCAGCCGGAAAAAAACGGTTCAATAAGCCGGCAAATAGTGCTGGATAAAGGGCAAGATAGGCGGATAGCAGGATCACCAAAAAGATATTGACAGCGGTCGGCATGCCACCAAAGTCAGCGATACTGATATAAACCCAATTTGTACCACTGCCAAACAAGCCAAGGCCCCAGCATAAACCAATAAAGCAGGCTTGGCGGGTGGTTCTGTTCAAAGAAAGGATTTGCAGGCCGAAAAGAGAAACAAGTGCCGCAGGCCAGAAATCAAAAGGTGAAAAAGCCAGCGTTCCACTGGCTCCGAAGAAAAGTGCCAGCACGGCACGTAACCGCTGGCAGCTCATTAATGAGGCTTTGTTCATCTAGATCCTATTATTGTTTGTCAAGGCTAGGAACGTCAGCATCATCCGGTATTTTTACATGAACCTGAATGATCTTACGACTATCAGACATGGTCACTTTGAAAAGATAGCCATCAATCGTGATAGATTCCCCACGTGAAGGCAGATGCCCAAATGCCTGCATGACTAGCCCACCAATGGTATCAACCTCTTCATCGCTGAAACGGGTGCCAAAAGTGTCATTGAAATCCTCAATTTGAGTCAATGCCCGCACTGAATAGGAGTGGCGACTTAAGGCACGAATATCGTTATCTTCGTCATCATCGTATTCGTCCTCTATTTCACCCACAATCAGTTCGAGAATATCCTCAATGGTGACCAGCCCTGAAACACCGCCAAATTCATCGATCACAATCGCCATGTGATAGCGTTGGGAACGGAATTCTTTCAGCAGGCGGTCAACACGTTTACTTTCCGGCACGACTACAGCCTGACGAAGAACTTTATCAATGCTGAAACGTTCTGCATTTGTACGCATGAAGGGTAGCAGATCTTTCGCCATTAATATGCCTTCGATATGATCTTTGTCTTCGCTGATCACCGGAAAGCGTGAGTGGGCCGAGTCAATAATAACATCCAGACATTCGTCCAGAGATTGGTTGCGTTTTAAGGTAACGATCTGTGAGCGCGGGATCATAATGTCACGCACGCGCTGATCAGCAATATCCATGACACCTTCGAGCATCTCTCGGGTATCGGGATCGATGAGGTCGTTCTGCTCAGAATCACGGATCAGTTCAACCAAATCATCACGGTTTTTCGGTTCACCGTGAAAAAGCTGATTAAGAAGCGCAAAAAAGCCTTTCTTAGGGTCAGGGCTATCGTTACTTGAAGGATGGTCGTCGCTCATGGCGTTTTAATGAAAATTCCCCATTAATAAAATCGTAGACTTGTATGTTTAACATAAAAATGTTGGCGGGGGTTATTCTTTTTCCATAAGGTAGGGATCAGGATAACCCATTTTTTCAAGAAGCTCTGTTTCCAAAGATTCCATCTCTTCTGCTTCATCATCTTCGATATGATCATATCCCAGAAGATGAAGGCTGCCGTGAACCACCATATGTGCCCAGTGTTCCTCGACGGTTTTTTGTTGCTCTTCTGCCTCTTTTTCAACAACTTGACGACAGATGATTAAATCACCGAGTAAGGGTAATTCAATTTCGGGTGGTGCTTCAAAGGGGAAGGATAACACATTGGTTGGCCTATCTTTCCCACGATAAGTGAGGTTTAAATCGTGGCTTTCTGCCTCATCGACCACACGAATGGTCACTTCACTTTCTGCCTGAAACGGTGGCAGAACACCCTCCAGCCAGCGTTGGAAAAGTGCTGCCCCTGGAAGCCCTGCGGGATTTTCACAGGCAATTTGTAAATCTAGTACCACTGAACTCATTGTGCTTCCTGCCTGCGTTTCTCATTGAATGCTTTTTTGCGTTCCTGTTCTGCGGCTTCCCATGCTTCATAGGCAATAACCACTTTTGCCACCACCGGATGGCGAACAACGTCTTCACTGTGTAAGAAGTTAAAACTCAGTTCATCAACATCAGATAAAACTTCTACTGCATGACTCAGGCCCGACTTTTGGCCTCTCGGCAGGTCAATCTGAGTCACGTCACCGGTAATGACCGCCTTGGAATTAAAACCAATGCGGGTCAGGAACATTTTCATCTGTTCGATGGTGGTATTCTGGCTTTCGTCGAGAATAATAAAGGCATCGTTGAGGGTACGTCCACGCATATAAGCCAGTGGTGCGACTTCAATAACGTTTCTTTCGATCAGCTTCTCAACTTTTTCAAATCCCATCATCTCAAACAGGGCATCATAAAGCGGGCGCAGATAAGGGTCGACTTTCTGGCTGAGGTCGCCGGGCAGAAAGCCCAGTTTTTCGCCGGCTTCAACCGCAGGGCGGGTCAGCAGGATACGGCGGATTTCCTGACGTTCCAGCGCATCAACCGCCGCGGCAACAGCCAAATAAGTTTTCCCTGTCCCCGCAGGCCCAACCCCGAACGTGATATCGTGATCAAGGATGTTGGCAATATATCGTGCCTGATTGGGCGTTCGGGGCTTTACCACACCCCGTTTAGTTTTGATATTGACGGCCTTACCGTATTCCGGGACGCTTTCTGCGGCTTGTTCCAGTACCCGGCTTTCGGCGATGGCGAGATGCACTTGTTTAGGATCAAGATCGGGTATCACGCCGCGTACAGGTGCCGTTTCGACATACAGGTGACGCAATATACCTGCCGCCGCACTCACACACAGTGGTTTACCGACCAGTTTGAAACGGTTATCACGGCGGTTGATCTCAATGCCCAAACGATGCTCAAGTTGTTTCAGATTATCATCAAGTGGTCCACACAGACTCATCAGACGTTGGTTGTCTGCGGGTTCCAGAAAGAGTTCTTGGGTTGCTACTTGTGGGTTTATTTGTGTCACTGATTATCTCTATGTTAGGGCCTGTTAAGGCTGATAAACGCCAACGCCGATCTCATCTTCCTTACGAGTCCGGGCAATGACTGATTCAGGTGACTCATGGATGCGCAGATCCATCTCATCTTCAGTACGGATGACTTTGCCACGCAGGGAGTTGGCGTATACGTCAACAATTTCGACATCAACAAATTTACCGATCATGTCAGGCGCTCCCTCAAAGTTAACCACGCGGTTATGTTCGGTACGTCCAGATAGCTCCATGATATTTTTGCGTGATGGGCCTTCAACCAGAATACGCTGCGTACTGCCAAGCATCGCACGGCTAAAGCTCATGGCTTGTTGGTTAATACGCTGCTGGAGCAGGTACAAACGCTGTTTTTTCTCTTCTTCACTGACGTCATCTGGCAGATCGGCGGCGGGTGTGCCTGGGCGTGCTGAATAGATGAAGCTAAAACTCATGTCGAAGTTAACATCGGCAATCAGTTTCATCGTTTTTTCAAAGTCATCTTGTGTTTCCCCCGGGAAACCAATAATGAAGTCAGAACTGATCAGGATGTCAGGACGAGCCTTACGCAGCCGGCGGATGATACCTTTGAATTCCAGCGCAGTATGGGCACGTTTCATCATGGTCAGAATGCGGTCGGAACCACTCTGGACTGGCAGGTGCAGGTAGCTGACCAACTCAGGTGTATCTTCGTAGACTTCGATAATATCGTCAGTAAACTCAATGGGATGGCTGGTGGTGAAGCGAACGCGGTCAATACCGTCAATGGCTGCAACCAGACGCAACAACTCTGCAAAGGTGCAGATACGGCCATCAAATGTTGCACCACGATAGGCATTCACATTTTGGCCGAGCAGGTTAACTTCACGTACACCTTGTGCGGCAAGTTGCGCAATCTCGAATAACACATCGTCACAAGGGCGGCTGACTTCTTCCCCACGGGTGTATGGCACAACGCAGAATGTACAGTACTTATTGCAGCCTTCCATGATGGAAACGAATGCGCTCGGGCCTTCGGCACGCGGCTCTGGCAATCGGTCAAATTTTTCAATTTCAGGGAAACTGATATCAACGACTGGGCTGCGGGTGCCTTTTACGTGATTAATCATTTCGGGCAGGCGGTGCAGGGTTTGCGGCCCAAAAATAATATCGACGCTGGGTGCGCGCTGGCGAATGTAATCTCCTTCCTGAGAAGCAACACAGCCGCCCACACCAATAATGATTTCAGGGTTGTTATCTTTCAGGCCCTTCCAGCGGCCAAGTTGGTGAAAGACTTTTTCCTGCGCCTTTTCACGGATTGAACAGGTATTCAGGAGTAAGATATCCGCTTCTTCGGCGACATCGGTTAACTGATAACCGTGCGTGGTTTCCAGTAAGTCGGCCATCTTGGATGAATCGTATTCATTCATCTGACAGCCCCAGGTTTTGATATACAGTTTTTTTATTGTCGACATTTTGTGTATCCGGTGTTTCCAGTGGAATGATGCTTCAACACTGAAAAGCGCATATATCGCACAATATTGTATTGTACGTCATTGCACGTCGTGTATTTAGCATAATATTGTTGGCTATTGTAGTCATTTGAGGCACCAGTGACCAGACTGTAACAGCGGATATTCACAGCCGGAAAGGGAAAATTCCGGTACACTATTTTAATCAATAAGTTAATGATGTGATGAATATGAATAATCCTCAACAAAAATTCGATATCGTGGTTGTTGGCGCAGGTATGATTGGCGCTGCGACAGCATTGGGATTGGCGCAGGAAGGTTGGCGCGTTGCATTATTGGAGCACCAGCCCCCCGCGCCTTACGAGGCGGATAGTGAACCCGATGTTCGCATCTCTGCAATAAGCTGTGCTTCGGTGAATTTATTGAAACAATTGGGAGCATGGGAAAATGTATTGCAAATGCGCAGTGCTCCTTATCGGAAGCTGGAAACTTGGGAGCAAAATGATTCGAACGTCATTTTCGACGCTGAAAGTTTGGGGCTGCCGGAATTAGGGCACATGGTTGAAAATCGCATCTTGCAACTGGCACTGTGGCAGGAATTTGAGCGTTATCCAAACCTGACCTTGTTTTGTCCCGCGGTACTGAAATCTATGCAGCGCCAGCATGAAAATAAAACGTGGCGGGTGGTATTGGCAGATGGCATGGAAATGGATACCCGGCTGATGATTGGCGCAGATGGTGCCCGTTCTCAAGTTCGTCAATTGGCAGGTATTGGCAGTAAAGGGTGGCAATATCGGCAGTCGTGTATGCTGATCACCGTCAAGACTGACTCGCCTCAACAAGATACAACATGGCAACAATTTTTCCCTTCTGGCCCCAGGGCCTTCCTGCCGTTGTTTGATCAACGGGCGTCATTGGTTTGGTACGATTCTCCGGCTCGTATTCGTCAATTGCAGTCGATGACGATGACACAACTTGAGCGAGAAATTTTTCAGGCATTTCCCACCCGCTTGGGCAAAGCTATTCCAATTGCCGCAGGCTCATTTCCACTGACTCGTCACCATGCCAGCCATTACGTACAAGAAGGATTGGTTTTGTTGGGCGATGCGGCTCATACCATCAACCCCTTGGCAGGGCAGGGGGTGAATTTAGGGTATCGGGATGTTGATGTTTTACTCAAGGTGCTGACCAATGCTAAGGAGTTATTGGAAGAGTGGGACTCTTTGGCCGTCTTGATGCGTTATCAGTCTCGCAGGATGCCGGATAATTTGGTGATGCAAGCGGGAATGGATTTTTTCCATACCACATTCAGTCATGATTTGCCGGGATTGAAAACGGTACGAAATCTGGCATTGATGGCTGCGCAACGTTCAGGCGTAATGAAAAATCTTGCGCTGAAATATGCCTTGGGGTTGTGATAGAGATTGTCTTCTATAATGTTTCCTCTGTAGCCCCTTATGGGGCTAGTTTGGTTGGTTTTATAAGAATATCAGCGGGTATTCCGAACATACAGTGTAGATTCCGGATCATAGGTAATGTCAGGTTGCGCTTACGATTTAGCACTTCATAAACACGGTTGGATTTGCCAATGGCGGGTTCTAAATCTTTAACAGTTAGTCCTGATTGCTCTATTCTGAATTTAATTGCCTCAATGGGATCGGGTGGATCTATTGGGTAATGTTCTGCTTCATAGGCTTCAATTAATAGCATCATGACTTCCATGTAATCAAATTCAGGAGTCCCGATTTCAGGTTGCTTATCAAACAATGGAGCAATAGCTTTTAATGCTTCTTGATAGTCGTTTTCTGTTCTAATGGGTTTAATGTTCATTATTCACTCCGGTTCTATGGTGTTGGCATTTATGACATCGTATTGTTTGTGTGTACCGATGAATTTTATATACGCCCAGCCTGCGGGGTAAAAGATGGAAACTATCAGACGGTAATGGTTCCCCTTGATGTTGAATACCACACGGTTGTTCTGCATCGGGGTATTTTTCCCAAAACATTTTTAATGATGCAACGGATATTATTTTCATAAACTCATGCTAGTCCCGATTTGGGACTTATACAAGTAAATGTATTATTTTTATTCAACTGATGGCGTTGAATTAAGGGGATAGGTGACTGAATACTTATTCTATTTAGACGTCGTTGAAGCTGCGGGTTTTTGTGGGAAGCTTGATGATTAGAAAACAAAAAAACCACCTCTTGGTGGCCTTATCACATCGTGTAACTCATCGAAAATACTGGCTGGGGTACCAGGATTCGAACCTGGGAATGCCGGAATCAGAATCCGGTGCCTTACCGCTTGGCGATACCCCAACTGGATTTGTAAATGGTGGCTACGACGGGAATCGAACCTGTGACCCCAGCATTATGAGTGCTGTGCTCTAACCAGCTGAGCTACGTAGCCATTTACAACATATCGTAAGATTTATGATAACTTTCAGTGATATGGCTGGGGTACCTGGATTCGAACCAGGGCATGCCAGGATCAAAACCTGGTGCCTTACCGCTTGGCGATACCCCACCTGAATGTTATCACTGCAACCTTTGTTATTCCCAGAGCGATCAGTTAACGAAATATCATTTTAACTTGCTATTTCAGCTAAATGGCTGGGGTACCTGGATTCGAACCAGAGCATGCCAGGATCAAAACCTGGTGCCTTACCGCTTGGCGATACCCCACCTGAAACAACATGCTAAAACTTAAAATCGTGACTAAAACACATTCTAAGTACAACCCGATAAAGAAAATGGTGCGGGAGGCGAGACTTGAACTCGCACACCTTGCGGCGCCAGAACCTAAATCTGGTGCGTCTACCAATTTCGCCACTCCCGCAAAGATGGTGGCTACGACGGGAATCGAACCTGTGACCCCAGCATTATGAGTGCTGTGCTCTAACCAGCTGAGCTACGTAGCCATCTTTTTCGCTTTGCCTTCATCGGCGGTGCGGGGCGAATTATGCGTATATCAGGCAGATGCGTCAACTGCTTTTTTAAAAAAATATGCGCAAAATCGTTTGTTTGTTTGTCTTGCAAGCATTTTGTCGACAAAGCCAGCGAAAGCAGTTGAAATTATCCGCCAAGAAGATGTTGCAGCAGCACACCATTCAGCATTGCCCGTTTCGTGAGTGCGAATGCACCAATCGCTGAACAGTGATTTAGCTCAGAAATCACCACGGGGAGGTCTTCACGGAATGCTTTTAATACTTGCGTATTGATGCTGCTCTTAATCGTCGGCAGCAGTATGTTTTCCGCTTCAGTAATTTCCCCGGCGATCACCACTTTCTGAGGATTAAATAGGTTAATCGCGATTGAGATAGCCTTGCCAAGATAGTGCCCTACTTGCCTGATAACTTCTGTTGCAAGAGGGTCACCCGCATTAGCTGCAAGGCAAATTGCATGGATATTACAATTATTCAAGGCAAGCTGGCTTGGGAAACCTTGGCGTAATTGATGTTGTACTTTGGACTCGATTGCAGAATTGGAAGCGATAGTCTCCAGACAACCAAAATTACCGCAATGACAGCGTTCACCCAGGGGATCGATTTGGATATGGCCAATTTCACCCAGATTACCGCGTTTGTTGAGCAGAATATTGTTGCTAACGATAACACCCGCCCCAGTGCCGCGATGAATACGCACGAGAATGGAATCCTCGCAATCACGTGTTGCCCCGAAATAACTTTCTGCCAATGCCAGGCTGCGAATATCATGCCCAATAAAGCAGAAGGTATTGAAATACTCTTTGAGACGCTTAACCAGAGGCCAGTTATCAACCTCAATATGTGGCATATAGCGGATGATACCTTGCTCAGGATCAACCAGACCGGGAAGAATGACGGAAATGGCGATCAGTTCACGGAGCCGGCGCTGGTTTTTGTTGATGAAACTCTCAATGACGTAAATAATTCGCTTTTCGACTTCTTGCTGAGTATTTTCCCGCACAGGATAGCGCGCTTCCACTAACGTCTTGCCGCTCATATCGAACAGCGCCACGGTTGCATCATGGCGCCCGAGCCGGACGCCAATCGTATGGAAATGCCGTGTTTCGCTAATAATGGAGATGGCGCGCCTTCCTCCGGTTGAAGCCTGATGCTCGACCTCTTTTATCAGGCCCCGTTCCAACAACTGACGAGTAATTTTGGTTACGCTGGCAGGAGCAAGCTGGCTCTCTTCTGCGATTTGGATGCGTGATATTGGCCCATGCTGATCAATCAGCCGATAGACCACAGCGCTATTGAGTTGTTTGACTAGATCAATATTACCAATTTGCTTCTGCGCGTTCTCATTACTCATCAGTCTTTATACTCACGGTAGTTTGATTTCATTTCCGTTAACAATGGTCTTGCTGATGTTGAAATTGTGAGTAAACGCAGTCAGATTCGCTACCTTGCCGGATTCAATCGTGCCGAGATGTTTATCAACACCGATTGCCCTAGCGGGGTAAAGCGTCACCATGCGCAACGTTTCATCCAAAGCAATACCAACATGTTCCACACTATTTTTGACACCATCAATCATGGTGATTGATGAGCCGCTCAGTGTTCCATTCTCATCAACACATAAGCCGTTTCGATAATATATTGTTTTATTAGCAAAGGTAAATTGTTCCATTGCATCGTGGGAAAGCCCGGCAGGAACAATGGCGTCTGTGACCAAGATCAGTTTTTCATTTTTTAATCGCTTGGAATTGCGGATATTTGGCCATGAAACATGCATCCCGTCACAGATAATGCCGGCATAGACTTCTGAGGAATCATAAATAGCGCCGACCAACCCGGGTTGGCGGCCCGCAATCGGAGGCATGGCATTATATAAATGGGTAGAGAAAGTAATGCCCTGTTGGAAACCTTGGCGAGCTTCTTCATAAGTCGCATTGGAATGACCAGCCGAAACCGTAATACCCGCTTCGGCCAGTTGTTGAATATATTGGCTTTCTACCATTTCAGGCGCGAGGGTAATCTTGGTGATAACATCCGCATTCAGGCACAGGTAATTAACCATTTCAGCGGTAGGTTTGCGGATATAAGCGGTATTGTGAGTGCCTTTTTTTATTGGATTGATATAAGGCCCTTCTAAATGCAGCCCTAATGCCTGATTGGGATTTTTTTTCAGGTAGGCGCGCATCACTTCAATCGCTTTTATCATTAATTCATCAGGGCTGGTGATGAGGGTAGGCAGGAAACTGGTACAACCGTAGCGCTGATTGGTTTCCTGCATGATGTGCAGAGTCTCTTCTGAAAGATCTTCCAATCGTTCATTAAACTGGACGCCACCACAACCATTTACTTGTAGGTCAATAAATCCGGGGGCGAGATTGGCGCCCTGTAAATCGTGTTTTTCAATCCCTTCCGGTAACTCGTCTACCGGGCAGACTTGCTTAATCAAACCCTCAGCGATAATGACGGCATGGTTATCGAGCCGGTCATATCCGGTATAAATAATTCCATTGGTTAATGCGTACATGAATATCTTAACTCCTAAATCCGTTTAGCTGGCAAATTCACTCACAATGCCAGCTTCTAACTGGTGGAAATACTTCACTGTCTTTACCTTGAGTTCCATGGTGGCGGGTTCATCACAGACAATCAGTGATTTTGGATGCATCTGGAGACAGGTGACTGTCCACATATGGTTGATATTTCCTTCTACCGCCGCTTGCAGGGCTTGCGCTTTATTCATCCCGGTTGCCAAGATCATGATTTCTTCCGCATCCATTAACGTGCCCACCCCAACGGTTAAGGCATATCTGGGGACTTGTTCCACATCATTATTGAAAAAACGGGAATTGGCCGTCCGCGTTTCAATGGTCAGTGTTTTGATTCGCGTGCGTGAAGAAAGAGAAGATGCTGGTTCATTAAAGGCAATATGCCCATCATTACCGACACCGCCCATAAATAAATGTATCTTGCCATAAGATTTGATCTTATTTTCGTAACGTTGGCATTCAACCTCAATATCTTTCGCGTTACCGTTTAACAAATTGATATTTTCTTTTGTAATATCAATATGATTAAAGAAATTCTGGTACATAAATGAATGGTAGCTTTGAGGATGGTCTTCCGGCAACCCCACGTATTCATCCATATTAAATGTCACAACATGCTTGAAGCTCACTTTTCCGGCTTGATAGAGGGCAATAAGTTCCTTATAGGTTGTCAGTGGCGTGCTGCCGGTAGGAAGCCCAAGCAGGAAAGGGCGTTCAGCCGTTGGCTTGAACTCATTAATCCTGCTCACAATGTAGTGAGCAGACCATCGACCAACGTCACTTGCCGTTGTTAGGGGGATCAGCCTCATGATTACCTCTTAAAAATCATTCAATAAATTAATGATAAAAAGTTATATACGATACGCATGATAGTTTAGATATCAATATGTTGCATGATAACTATAGGACAAAACTGTACACCATATCTGTTTTAAGCGGAGGTTATTCCATTTAGTACAAAAAGATATTTTATATTTTAAAATAAGATTGCCTGAATGGCTAGTTTTTTAGCCTTTTTAAGGTGTTTGTTGACTAATAAACAGAATAATAAAAGATGTTTTTTTGTATATAAAAATAAGTTTTTATGAAAATTTCAATTTAAAAACAATTGGATAGGCTTTTTGCTATGATAAAAAGGAACATAATAACGTTCCTTTTTATCTTTTAAACATAACTTATTCAGTTTGACCTGAGTGGCTTAATTCTAACTGAGCTTTCATTTGTTCCGCGATCCCTTCGGCTTGTGGGCCGAGGATGACTTGAATATTCTGTTTACCTATTTTTAAGACGCCTTTAGCCCCTAATTTCTTCAATTGAGCTTCGTCTAATCGAGAATTGTCCTCGACTGTTAAACGGAGTCGAGTGATGCAAGCATCGATTGTACGGATATTGCCAGACCCACCGAGGGCACTGAT
Source organism: Xenorhabdus sp. IM139775 (assembly GCF_028598745.1). GTDB lineage: Bacteria > Pseudomonadota > Gammaproteobacteria > Enterobacterales > Enterobacteriaceae > Xenorhabdus. The sequence goes on along the minus strand of NZ_JAQRFK010000016.1, from coordinate 1,295 downwards.
ATAATGTGAGATAGCTTCTTTATCTTGAGAGGCAGACGTTGCTTGATCTGAATTTGTCTCTTCCTCTTCCCTGCCGATCGTATTCAGATTGAAAATGCGGATCATTAAGGTAAAGACAACGAAATAGATAACAAAGAATAGGATAATGAGTGGGATTAATATCCAGGGTTTTGTTGCTAATCCCCAATTTAATCCTAAATCAATCAGGCCAGCAGAGAAGCCAAAACCGTGCAAGACACCCAACGAGTTTGTAATTACCATGCTAACGCCCGCAAGAATTGCATGCAAAACATACAATACGGGGGCTAAAAACAAGAATGAAAACTCGATGGGTTCAGTGATACCCGTCAGGAATGATGTTAAGGCGACAGAGAATAACATCCCACCAATTTGAGGGCGACGTGATTTTGGTGCAGCCAAGTACATCGCTAAGGCAGCGCCGGGTAAACCACCCATAAATATTGGATAGGCCCATGCCATATAAACCCCTGCCTGGGGATCACCCGCAAAGAAACGATTGAGATCGCCACGACTAAGATCACTGGCTATTTGAGTGACACTTGAACCCTCTATTCCGGGTATTACTGCACCAATAGCGAGCGAGTGTGCTACATCAGGAGCCAAACAGATATTATGTATTGATCCCGCCAGATCGTAAGTGATTTTGATACAGTCACCTAAGCTAAACCAGAAAACGGAATGTAGGATATAGTGCAAGCCAAACGGAATCAGAGAGCGATTAAGAACGCCATAAGTAAACCATCCAACCATCCCACTTTTAGACACTAAAAAACTAAAACTATCAATGCCATGTTGCACATATGGCCAGAGATGCCCACAAATCCATGCAAAGAAAAGGCAAATAATTCCGGTTATGATAGGGACTAAGCGCTTACCAGCGAAAAAGGCTAAAAACTCTGGTAATTTGGTTTCAGAAAAACGGTTATAACAGTGGCCGGCAACAATTCCCGAAATAATACCTGCAAAGAATGACATATTAATTTCAGGATCAATAACAGCGGTTGCTTTTGTCAGAATAAAAAAGCCAACGACACCAGCGAGTGCCGCAGCACCGCCATTATCTTTCGCCAGACCGACAGAGATCCCCAGTGCAAATAATAAAGGCAAATTTTCAAAAATTCCGCCGCCTGCGCTGGCAATAAAAGCGATATTGAATACATCTGGTTGACCGAGCCGCAGTAGTAACGCGGCGACAGGAAGTGACGCGATGGGGAGCATAAGTGCTTTTCCCAAACGCTGTAAGTAACTAAATATACCCATGATGCTCACCTGTT
>NZ_JAQRFK010000159.1 GCF_028598745.1 Xenorhabdus sp. IM139775 | reverse complement strand
CTAAAACTGGATAAACCCGAAGGCCAATTAGAATTGCATATTATTGCGTGGCTAAAACAGAAAAGAGCCGAGACTAACAACCTGAATAAATTAACCGTTGAACGTTTTATGACTGACAGCCAACAAGCGGGATCGGCTGCTGACATTGATACGGAACTCCATGATTTTGCATAAATAATGAGGGATACGAAAAATGAGCAAACTGGAACCATTGGATTGCCTTGATTGTCAGAAAATATTGAAACATTGGATTGAATTTCAACTGGTGGATGAACAGGGAGAACCGCTGGCGGGGATACCTTATAAACTGAAAATTCGGGGAAAAAAGGGACTTGAACGAACCGGCACCACCGATGGAAATGGTTTATTACGTGAAGAAGACCTTCCCCCCATGCCGGTGACATTATCTGTTTCAGCCCAGCCCTTGGCTGATAAAGTGACCCAGTGCCCCGCCCGGCCGGATAGCGGGCAAGCAGGCAATCTTCAGGTCAGGGAAAATAGTTATTATGGCGGGCATGCCTATCATTATATTCCGCTGGGTGGCGTCAGTGATGCTTACCCCAAAGTCACAGGCTGGAAAGAAGGAGAGTTAACAGCCTCGGAACACTTTAAGAACTCGACACTAAAAGGGTTCACGGCTCACCCCCTTAACCGGCGGTATGTCCTGGAAATTCAGGCGATAGAAAGTGGTATCAATTTAATTATTGGCGTCTTTTTTGATGGGACAGGGAATAATACTGACAATATTGATGAACGCTTTGCATGTTCTCCCGAGAAGATTGGCTTAACACACAAACAGGTTAACGATTTTACCTGTTCATTTGATCAGTTTGGTCAGTCCGGCGATACCTCACGGATTAGTTATGATGGTTACTACACCAATGTGCATTTTTTACATCAAATATATAAGGAAGCGCAAACTAGTGAAAACAACCATCAACTCAAGGTCTATATCGAGGGTATCGGTACACAGGCAGGCAAATCGGACAATATCATCGGTTATGGGCTGGGGGTTGGTGAAACCGGCGTGGCGGCCAAAACCGATATGGCTATCCAGAAAGTCAAAGCCGAAATCTCGACCTTTTTGAAAGAGACAAAAAGCTGCGTGAAATCCCTGCAATTCGATATTATCGGTTTCAGTCGGGGTGCGGCGGCAGCGCGTCATTTTGCTAACCGCATTTATCACAAAGACCCTGCCTTAGCGCAGGCACTGGCAGAATGCTTTACTGTACAGCAACGCTATCTGGATACCCCCCATTGCCCGACGGGAACAACCCGTTTTTTGGGTATCTTTGATACCGTTGCGGCGATTGGGACAGTAGATAACGGACTTAATCCCCACAATGCCGATACCGGCGATATTGATATCCGCCTGCCGGCCGGCATTGCTGAACATATTTTCCACATTACGGCACAAAATGAATGCCGTTATAACTTCTCCTTAAACAGCATTAAACCGGATTACCCCGAACTGGTTCTGCCGGGTGCACATTCCGATATTGGCGGTGGGTATAATCTGGAAGAAACGGAGAACTGGTTTATCACCCGGCCGCGGATCGCCACGGTGGATGAAAGCATCCCCGATAACGCCACCCCGGTTTATAAAAAAGCGCAGGAAGAGCTTGAACAACTCAAAATGTACCCAACCATTGCGCCCTTGCTGATTGGCAATCATGTCAGGGTTGAAGTCTGGCAAAATCCCCATTTTCAGCCCCGCAATGAGAAAGAGATGTTTAAAAAGCAGGTTTCAGCAGCGGCAGTACTTTCCCGTAAGATAACCAATGACTGGTCAAAAGTCGTGATGCAGGTAATGCAGGATGCGGCGCAAGATGCAGGTGTATTTTTTAGTGAACCAGAGAGCAAAGATAACGATTACAAGCTCCTGCCAGAGCTTGAACCTTTGGCAGACAAAGCTATTGCACAAGGGCGTGCCATCCGGCAAGGCCAACAACCCGTCCCTTTTACGCCCGAAGAACTCACTTTAATTCAGTCAAAATACGTTCACTGCTCCTCTCACTGGAATGCCGTTAAAATCAACAAGGAGAAAATTCAGGGCGGTATTTACTCTGTTGAATTATTCAGTTTTGTCAATCGCCCTTGTGAAAAATGGCACCGGGCTGTTTTTGATATCACTCGTAAGGAAATCTCATCATGAAAAGAAAAATCTTAATATCACTGCTGGGTTTTGGGCTGGTATGGGGCTTAGCGGCCTGCCAGTCTTACCC
>NZ_JAQRFK010000158.1 GCF_028598745.1 Xenorhabdus sp. IM139775 | reverse complement strand
AGGCGATTATTGGCATTATCGTTGGCAGATTTAACCGCTCTGGATGTTGCCGCCTGCGTTTCGCTGTTGCTGTCCACTGCGTTGCTGAGCATCACAAAACCCTTCTCTTTCAGGGTTGCGTCAGGATGGTTGCGGCTCTTTTCATGAACAGTAATGGCACCGGTTACCAGCGAATCCACGTACTCGCGGGTTGCCAGCACCACGGATGGGTCAATCTTTAATGAGACAGCATCAGTATGGCTGACAATCAGCACCATGCGGATAGTCTGGGTACGACCGGAGCCTTCCTGCAATTGGGGTTTGTAGGTTTCGGCGCAGTTACCCACGGCAATCAGGATGCCATCTTTGTCGAAAAGGCCAATTTCACGTATCCACCAACCGCCGTCGCTTTCAGGGATAACCTGCTCGGCAATAATCTGGTTGGTGTTTTTCGGGTCAACGCTCAGGACGTTGATCGCGGCGCGGCGACGTTCGTTAATCAGTTTGGTTTGTGCCGTGTCCGGTGTGGGTAATGTTCCGCCCCCATCGCCTACGGCCATATGGGTAATATTCAGTTTGGTGCCCAGTGCGGCGGCGTTCGCCAGTTTGTCCGCCCCCAGTCGGGTTAGCAGGGCAAAAAATTTCGTCATGATCTAATCCTCATATCATCAATAACATGTATCCCCGCCCCGACGATATCCGCGCCGGTCACGGTGATTAATTCAGGTACATAGGGGTAGACGGTCAGCACATCACCGTCATAACTGGTGACGGCACAATAGGCCGTGCCACTCGTTTCCAACTGAATGGACATGCCAACCAAATGGCGTGACGCGGGTTTGGCATCAAAAATCAGCCGTTCCAATTCGTAATAGGTGGTTTCCGTGATCCCGGTTTCCATCACCCCGATATCCAGCCGGAAAGTGCCTGGTGCTTCGTTGGTCTGCCACCATTCAATCACCCGGATCAGATAGCCGAACGGCTCGACCACGCGCCGGATAGCGCCAATGGTGCCCTTGTGCTTATGCACAAACATCGACGCCCGGATAGCCTCGCGTTTGGCCTGTTCCGGCCAGTCCATGTCCCAGCGGTCAACCGACCACGCCCACGCCAGATAGGGCAGCATTCGCACCGGACAGCGATCCGGGTTCCATAAATCGCGGATGGGTACGGGAATGTCGGCCAGACTGGATAATGCAGCGGCAGCAGCGACTTCCAGCGGGGACGAGCCGACCGGCAACAGGCGGTTATTCATCCGAACCCCCGATAGTGACGTATGCCTGTGTACAGAAACTGGCCTGTGTTTTGCTCAGGATGATATCCCGTGTGGGTTTTTTCAGCTCAACACGTTGGACGCCGGGCGCGTGCAGGGCGGCAAAAATGGCACTGCGCACGATGTCACGGCCAATGCGGTGCTGTTCGGCGGTATAGCGCGCCAGCCGCTCTTTCGCATCCTGCAATATCGGCTCATACTCCGGCGTCGGGTAGAGGTACAGCACGGCGTCAATGTCATAATTCACAATCTCAGCGGATTGCACGGTCAGGCGATCCGCCACGGGGCGCACGTCCTCGTCATTCAGGGCGCGACTCACGATGGTAATCAGTTCATCACTGGCTGCGCCGTTCCCGTCACGGGATAAAATGCTGACCGTGACATAGGCCGGTGCCGGGCTGATCACGGACGCATCGGCACTGCGGGCATGGTATTCATAGGCTGCTACCGGGCCAGCGACGCTCAGTCCCTCAAACGCCTGCGGGATGCGTACCCGAAAATCGGCGTCCGATTCCAGCACGGCAGGCACCGGCGGCACCGCCTGATTATCGGCTGATTGCAATATCAACCGACTGATATTGTTGTTTGCGCCCAACTGATCCAAATCGCCTCCCCTGGCAAACGCAACCATTGCCGCGCGAGCCGCTTCATTAATACGCTGGCGCAACAGCAATTCACGATAGGCATTTTCCTGTAGCAATTTGGTGATGGGTTCCGATTCCAGCGCTAATGTACGAGAGATGGCCTCGCGCTGTTCCGGCGGGGTCAGGGCAATGAGTCGAGTTTTTCGCTCAGCAAACAGGGTTTCAAACTCCAGCGGCTCGACCACATCCGGCGGCGGCAACTGGCTCAAATCGATGGTTGGCATGGTTACCTCACAGGTACAGAAAATGAGATCGGGGCGCGTGACGGCTGATAGTAACCGTGAATATCGACAGTGGTTTGTCCGGCGGCACCCTGAGTCACCGTGATGGACGTCAGGATAATGCGAGGTTCCCATTGCTGGATGGCG
>NZ_JAQRFK010000157.1 GCF_028598745.1 Xenorhabdus sp. IM139775 | reverse complement strand
TCAGCAGGGAATACACACATATATTCAGCCTGGAATTGTCTAAATGAAGGCGTATCACTACCTTCACCGTGTTCCGCAAAAAACTTTTTCTCTTGCTGTTTTACAGCATTTTCACAGAGCGGCTTAAGTGATCTTATGATATCTAAAGTTGAACAAATAACTGTTTGGTCAATAATGTTGTGCTTACTAGAAGTTTTATCTAAAAGTACTTTTAGTAGCTGTATCGCTTGCACTCTCTCGCTTTCAGGTGTCTGAGAAAATACCTTTTCTGAATATTGAGCTTTTGTCCTGAAACTGATTTTTAATGGTTTCCAAATATTAACTAGCCACTGTTTAAAATCATAAATCTCCCCAAATGAATCTAAAGCATCATGGGCTTCGGTAATTATATCTAAATCACTGCAATACCTTGGGCCAGCGAAGGCTGCTGCTGAGTCAATACAGTTTTGTATTTTCTGAGATGTTAATGTATTTTCGTTAAACCAGTAGGCTACAAAACCACCACTTTTGTCTATTTCTAATATCTGCTGTCTAGATACTTCAGCCGTAACCAGTTTTATATGAAGATTCGGTTTTTGAGTTTTGATGTCGTCGCACCATTCTTCAAACTTTTCAACTTCACTTTTTCCTCTTTTTCCTTCTGCGGCTTTGCCTGTTAGATCAAATGGTATGTAAATCCAGTATTCAGATAATGTTGGATGGTTTTTTAATGCAGTGGTTAATGATTTCTTGATCTGGCCAAATTCACTATTTCCAAGCTTAAAAAAGTATTTTGCTTGAATTCCTAGAATATCGCCTGTAGGGGTTTTATAATACGCTTCTACTCCCCCGTCACCACCATCGCCTCGCAAACTAAAGAACGACGAACCTTGTGGTGATTTACAATGTGCTTGAAAAAGTTGAATCGCGAGCGATTCAAAGCTGTCATTTTTACTCTTAGGTGTAGATCGAATTTGATTGAAGTCTATCGTTGCCAAAATAATCCCTCATTACGCAGCTATAGGTATGCGGATGGTCAATATTACCTCATATCTTAAAGCCGTGATGTGAACCGTCTGGTAAGTCAACATGAAGGTGGAGCTTTCCTCCGTCTGATTCAACAATTTGTTTCAACTGCTGTAGGCTATCGATAGTACAGCTATCAATTTGGTAACTTGCATCAGCACCGATACGCTTTAGTAGCTCCATCAGACGAAGCTGAATCAACTGCTTCGACGCTATCTCTTCGGCTGCGTAAACGACCTCTTGAGGCTGCTCTGCAATGATGTCTTCAAGTTTTCTACCCATCTTCTCTGCCTTTGAGGTTAAGCAGGAAAACTTTCACATGTGAAAGTTTTCCTGGCTCTGTTTGTTTGGCTAGTTTAGCCAGCAAAGGGCAGTAAAACTAGCTCAGGTATACAATCACTTGATTCTCACAATCTGGCTCTGTTTGAGCTCAACTATCTGAAGTTCAAGATCTTCAATACGTGAAAGTGCACTCCTTAGGGCATGACTTAGTTGATGATGTTCTGCTGCCATTGAAGTTAATCTTTGGTTCAATACAGCAACTTTTTCACGATACTGAATTTTTACCTTTCTTTCTTGGTTGCGCTTTTCTCTCAAAATCTCGACGTAGGACTGAACTGCTGTATCAGGCGTAAGGCACTTTAGTTTTTGTGCTTCTGATTGAACTCTGAGCTTGAAATCTGGATAGTAATAACAACTGCCATTTCCCAATCCGGCTTCTTCCTCTACAGCTCGAACCGATAATTTACGGTGATCGGGTATTCGTTTGGTTTTTCGTTCGATGATTCGTTGCAAAGCTGCTTCAAGCTTGAGAAGTGTATTTTCTGACTTTTTCATAAATCGATAACCTGTAATGGGTGCTGATATTTTTCAAATTTCAGTCCAAAATCATTCAACACTTTCTCGGCAGCTCGAATTTGTGTAATACAGTGAGCATACTCTGAATGGCTGACATCGGATTGCTGCTTCAGATAGCTACTCAACGCTTGATGTTTCTTTTGCCACCATGACGCCTTTTTATCATCCACGACGCTACCGCCGCCGCGGCAATCGACGCAGAATGCGGCATTTATTACTCCATCCATGTCACATTCATAGCCATTTTTACAATAGCTATGTAGGGTGCCATGTAAAGTTAATCGTTTTTCTTTAACCAATCGATACAAGCAATCCCAGTTGCTATAGATCACAGGTTTGTCGTCACGCATGGCGACAATAGCCTTAACCGTGCATTCGTGGCATCGATTGCTCAAAACCGCTTTCATCCAGATAAACAATCGGTTTGCCTGCCTGCTCATGGTGGC
>NZ_JAQRFK010000156.1 GCF_028598745.1 Xenorhabdus sp. IM139775 | reverse complement strand
AGTATGTGCCACTAGTTCCACGCTGCGCCTGAGACAGACCCCGACAAGCACACCAGATGTGACGCCTGCTTTTTGCAGACGGATCGCCATGGCATTCGCTATTTGGTTGAGCTCTGCGTAACTGACACTTTGATCACGACAACACAGTGCCTCTCGATCGGGAAAATGCTTTGCCTGATGTTCAAACTGTCGATAAGCGCAATAATCTCTTTCGTAAGCCTGAACCGTATTATTCCATTGCTGGATCTGTTCATATTGTTCTCTGGGGAGAAGGGATGATGCAAACACATACTGTAAGGGGTCCTCGGCCATCTGCTGCAACACTTTCAAGTAGTATTGCGGCAATAAATCACACATTGCCTCGCTCAATTGGCCGAGATTGCAATCGAACCACAATGAAAGATTCTCGCTGACCGGATCCATCAGATAGTTAACAGCCAGTGCAAAGTTGGTGTCTGCGACGCCGAATGCTTGAGAAACGACAGACCCTGTCGCGCCCCAGTTACGGTGAAAGTCCATATAGTTGATGTAACTGTCCAGCACAATTTCCTGGCCGTAATCACGTTGCATGGCGGTGAACGGATAGAGACCCCATGGCCAGGCTTCAGCTTCAAACTGCTGTACCCGCCGGGCTAAATCGATAAACGACTCCTGCTCGATCGAAAGTGCCAGAGGTAAAGTGTTAAGGAATACCCCTATCATTTTGTCGGCATCCTGCGAAGCAGGACGGGCATTAAATATCAACCCAGTGGCGACGTCTTTCTGACCGGTTAACACAGCCTGTACCTTAAGGTGTGCAGCAATCAGTAATGTTTTTAAAGGAAGCTGATGTGTTACTACCAGTGTCTGAAGAGTTTCACATAGCGCTGTGGGCAAGCTTGCCTGAATACGTTTATGCCACGTGTTTCCGGTTTTCTCCGCACGGGGTAATGGCGCAGGATTCAGCTCAGCCAGTTTCGATTGCCAAAATGCAGTTGCGTTTTTATTCTGAATTATCTCCTGTTCAGCAGCGACAAAATCACGATAGTGGCTAGTCAGAACGGCATGTTGCGGCTGGCGGTTTTCACGCAGGTCACGGTAGTTTTCTATGATTTCATCTAACATTACCAGATCGCTCCAGCCATCGAGCACCACATGATGCTCAATAACTGAAAGCTGGAATCGCTGAGGGCTGAGCTGATGAGTATAAAAGGCTAGACAAGGTGCTTTATTGAGATCCAGATAATGGAGCTTAGCTTGTTCTACCCAATGCTGAATAAATTGCTGTTGCTGCTGTTCGGTTAAATGGGAGAGTGATTCTTCCGCGGTAATATCAACAGACACCTCGTGATGTACCAACTGAATAGGCTCACTGTAGTTGGACTGATCAAAACTACTACGCAGTAACGGGTGACGGCGATAAGTCTCTTCTATGGCCTGTTGAAGCAATTGTCCATCAAGCGGTAATTCCAAGGTCAGTGAAGTGACAACACGGTATACTGAACTATCTCGCTCGATCTCTGCCTGCCAGGCCATAGATTTTTGCATGGCAGAGAGGGGGTAAGCATCTTCAAGCCCCGGAGGCAATTGTTGCTTGTCCTGATGACTCAGTAGTGAAAAGGGCGATCGAGAAACAGATAGTTGTGGAGAAACCGGAACAAGCAATCGTGCAACCTGACGTACCGTGGGGTTACGAAAGAGTGCTGCAAGATCCAGCGAGAAACCTTCTCTTTCCAGAGCGCTACGTACCCTGATAGCCATCATTGAGTCGCCGCCAAGACTGTAAAACGGAACGTCAGGGAGTATCTGAGCGTGCTTTAATACTTTCTGCCATACGGTAGCAACCAGACTCTCCTGTGCCGTTAGTTCATCTGTATATGAATCTGACGCAGGTAATATCTCGGGTTTGGGCAGTGCATTGCGGTTCACTTTACCATTGGAGAGATAGGGTAAGCTTGAGAGAATAACCCACTGGGCTGGGATCATGTAATCAGGAAGTACTTTGCTGAGCAGGCTTTGAATATCTGGGATGACATTGGCTGCCTCATCTGAAACATCCAGCACGATGTAACCTACTAATTGAGCTTGATCTGAATTGTCACGATGCGTTGAGACCACAGCAGATTTCACCTGTGGCAGAACCATTAGCTGGGTTTCTATTTCACCCAGTTCGATTCGTAATCCGCGAATTTTGACCTGATGATCAATACGCCCCAAAAATTCAAGCCCATTTTCTGCGGTCAGACGAACCAAATCTCCAGTGCGGTAAAGTTTATTACCTTCAATCGGGAATGACTTCAAAGTCCCCGGAAGCGGCAGGAATCGTTCAGCTGAAAGCGCTGTCTGATTGATATATCCATCAGCAAGCTGGACACCACCAATATAGAGTTCTCCCTGAGCACCTGGTGGCAAAGGGTGC
>NZ_JAQRFK010000155.1 GCF_028598745.1 Xenorhabdus sp. IM139775 | reverse complement strand
AGAACGGGTTTTCTAACGAATGTATTAAATCCAAAATCAACACTGTTTGTTGTCAGTACATTTACTCAAATTGTTTCATCACCGACTGGCATTGGGTTACAAATAGGGTATGGGATCTTTATGTCCCTTATGCACCTCATCTGGTTTATTGGGGTGGCCGTTTTCTTCTCTCACCATAAACTTAGAGCCGCCATGTCAGAAAAACAGACCATACTCAATCGGTTCATTGGCATTATTTTAATGGGGCTAGGAATTTCCTTGGGGATAGCCCCTATCGCTAACGGATAAAAAAACGATAATAACCAAAAAGGTTAACAATTTTGCATGAATTGAGTGATAAAGAGATAGCCGACTTAATCAGGCATATTGAAAAATCACTGGGTGCTGAGGTTGATATTGTTGAGAAAGATTTTTGGACGGTATGGATAGGCATAAAATAAGTCATGCAAGCAATGGAAAAACCAAGGCTTGAGAGCGTTTCCCAAGCCTAAGTCCACAATTTATCATTTGCTGGTATCATGGCAGTATGTATCAAAATGAGTCCCTATTATGAAGGTGTGGCAGGTTACATAATGCGATACTTACTGCGAATATCCCTAACCTGAGACTTGAGTTGCCCACAGCCGCCCCAAATTTCTGTTCCATCACTGATATCTGACATACACCGAAAACCTGCTTCGGTCAGTGCTTTGGCAAAAGCCGGCATTTTTTCTGAGGGATTTAATGTTATCCCATTGATATCACTTACTTCATTCAAGTATTTTAGCTTGATAATAAACGTGTCTTTATCCACCAGATCTTTTAACCGTGTCAAATCCTCTGGTGAGTCATTTATTCCCTTTAACATCAGATAGTTGACAATAACGGGCACATTTTTATGGTGATGATACGCTGAAAAATGGTCAAGCAGGTCTTTGATACCAAATTTTGCTTTTGAAGGAATGAGCATGTCACGCTGTTCATCCGTCGTGGCATGGAGTGAAATGGAAATCATATCAAGCGACAGATCATAAATTTTATCTCCGGCGTGGCGAATACCTACCGTTGTCAGGGTTATCCTCTCTGCCAGCGTTTGCTTTCTGAACTCAGCCATTGCGCCACTGATCTCTTTCAGGTTCAACATTGGCTCCCCCATGCCGGCAAACAATATCGTATTGAGACTTGGGCTGTCTCCCAGTGCTTCTGAACGCAATAAGTGTTCATGGCATAACAAAACCTGTTGCACTATCTGTTCTGTTGTCATATTTCCCAATGGTTGTTGCCTGCCTGTTTCGCAGAAAATACAACCGACCGCACAACCGTATTGACTGGATATGCAGAGATAAGGCAAATGTTGTTCTGTATGGATAAAGAAAGTCGATTCAACGCTTTTTCTTAAATCTGAGTCACTGGCTGAGAGCAAATATTTCTTAGAGCCATTTTCTGACTCCATGATTTCGCTGATTTTCATTTTTACACCTTATCAATATATTCCTGGGCACGGCGGCGTGTGTCTGAGACTCCGCACATTTTGGGGCTGTGCAGCGGCGAATTAGATTGCATGACTTCTTGGTGAGTTTTTACGGGATCAAGAAATAATTGATGGATTTCATCCATACTCAACTGGGAAAGATAACCACTGTCAATACCTTGGTAATCTTCCGGAACCGTCGTTGTGGTCGGAAATACCAGTTGATCAGGATATAAACGACCACTCCAAAATTCGTTGCCTTTATCCAATGGCTTAACCATGCCCGGCTCAACAATTTCAGAAATTTTGGCATCGTTAGGGAACCGCAAACTGTTTTCGGCTGCGGGATAATCATGCATTACCATCCAATCGACAATATTTTGCTGTCGTTCCATAAGCCCGATATCTTTAAAAAATGTGGTTAATACTATCGGGATAACGATCCCTCCGGCTTCACGATAATACTCAATAAAATCAAGTCGTTTTTTTAATTGCTCATTGGTATCGAGTGCGCTGACAGAAACTCTCATCTCCGCTTTGACTGCAATTAAACGCTGCGCAATATCATCAGTCATTTTTTTAAAAGATTTAGTGATAAATATCATTAAGATCCCGGTTTCCCGTGCTAATTCAGCCATTCGTGTAGATACGTTCCAATTCCACGAAGGGTCGCTATTCCACCCGCATCTGATATATTTCTGTGAATCAGGCAAGGCTTGTAGATCACGGGAGAAAATATTTTCATCCAGATGATTATCGATACGTTTACCAAAATCGATACCATTTTTCCAACTGGAGATAGCAGAAAAACACATACCATAACAAGCCATACTTTCTGGTAAACAGCCTGTCACTACATCGGTGGTTAAGCTATTAAAAGGTAAATCACCGGCTATTCCTGCCCGAATTAACATAGGTTCAGCCGGACTGAGATCACGCCCCTGGGTATGTTTTTTATTGCTGTTTCTAATCAGTTGAGTAATGGATTTTTCTTGCTCTTTCGTAAGGTTCATATTCAAACTCCCCCAACA
>NZ_JAQRFK010000154.1 GCF_028598745.1 Xenorhabdus sp. IM139775 | reverse complement strand
CCGCCAGGCAAACTCACGGAACGCGGCACTGTTTCCTTCACCACTGAGTTGCCCGGCCAGACGGGACGCCACTTCAGAAACCCGGCCAAACCGCCCGACGGCATTATAACGCGCTGAGATTTCCGGCCAGCCCAGATGAAAAAGGGAAAGTTCATTACCCCGCCCTGCGCGGTGCGCTTCCGCCCAGATGCGCCTCAGCAAATCCGCATCCCCTCTGGGATCAAAGACAATCACCACCTCGCCGCGCCGGATATCCTGCGTAATCAACAACTCTGCCAGCCGGGTTTTCCCCACACGGGTGGTACCCATCACCAGGGTATGGCCGACCCGCTCGCGCAGATCCATAAATACGTCGGCTTCCTGCGGCTCAATACCGTGGATCACCGGATTGCCCCCCACCGGCGGCAGCGGACGTACCGGATTAAACGGCGAGTCTTGACGTAATAGCGCAGATAATGTCGGCCAACGGTATTCGGTTCTGCGCTCCAGTGCGCGGGCAAGCTGATAGATATGGGAAGGTTGCACAAATCGCTCGACTTCGGGCCGGCGGGTATCCTGCAAACGCTGGGTATGTTTTTGCTGCCAGCGAAAGCCCCTGCCCAGAAACAGCTGCTTATGACTGACGGGAATGTACTTTGTACTCATCTGATAACGCGGCAGGCGACGCAGGTTTCTGCGATAACGTATCACCTGAATACCCTGCCACGCGCGTATCACCGCCAGTATGGCAAAACCGACGGCCATTATAAAGCTGACTGACGGTGCCAGTGCGATGGCCCAGGGCGCTCTGATACAAACAAACGCGGCGACGGCTGACACCACGGCGGTATTCAGCTCCACGGCCGGGCGCAGCAGGGCCTCGATCACGTAACGACGGCTCATGGTGATAACTGCTGCGTGAGTGCGGTTGCGGTGATCAACACCGGATAATGTTGCAGTTGCAGACGGCGGGCCAGCTCGGTGCCGGAAGCGGGCGATAACAGTAAATCCGGCGCTGATGCCCGCAGTGACTGTAAGCCCGCCTTCTCACTGACATTGACCACCAGACCCACGGCGTGCAGTGCCTTAAGCCGCGCCGCATGCTGGTTTAACCATTGGCGGGAACCGGGATCATCACCGATAATAAACAATGCGCCAATCTCCGGCAGTTGCAGCGGCCGGCTTGCCACTTTCCCCGGTGTCAGTTCCGGTGTTCTGACCGGCAACATCACGGATTCATCTGCCACCTCGGGTAAGAAATGCGGTGGCAACGCAGGAATATTATCTGGTTGCGCATTAATGCCGTCATAAAAGGGCGAAGCATCTTTTCCGCCTAAATCCGCAATCACTTTCAGTTCGGCATGGCAGACATTCACCCATAACATCCCGATAATGGGCAATAAACCCAGCCATTTTATGATAATGACGTGATATGCCATCCCTGTTCCCCCTGTCGCAGTAATACCGGCATCACGCCGCGCCCAAACCGGAACCAATACCCCGCATCATGATTGAGCGTGATTTGCCGGTTGCGTACCCGTTCAACGGGAATATGATGCGCGTTGGCCCACTGCCGTAACAGGTTGTCATTGCCCTGACTGTCAACCAGATAGATATCAACCGGCTGATTTGCAGTCAGGACTTCGGCTAAACGGGTGTCACACGCCGGGCAATCGTTGGCTTTGACAAACAGCGCCAGACGGCCATCAGCTTCACGGGATTTTGCCATATTGACCGGCAACACATCCGGAAACAGCCGCTGCCAGGCAGCATCCACTGCACGCTGGAAGCGCAATTCTTTTTCGGCGCGGGCAAATTCCGATTTGACCCACTGCTCGGCATAACGGCGGCGCTCGGCATCATTTTCAGCTTCAATGCCCAGCGTCGTCAGCGGGTCAAGTCCCGGTGACTGAATCCCCCTGGGTCCCTTGAGTAATTGCTGATAACGCTGATATTCATTCGCCCGCAATCCCCATTGTTCAGCCTGGATTTTCAGGGATTGCTTTTGGCTTTCCACCGATTGCACCGGCTGCGACGTTAAGGGTGACGGTGTGCCTGCCCATGCTGAACCGCTTAGCAGTACGCATGCCACCAGACCGATTCGGTTTAGTACTACAGCCGTACGCGCTATTGTGACATGATAGCCCATGACATTTTTTCCTGAAAATACGGTAGGTTACGGGAGGTGCCATATGCACTCACCGACTAACGCTTGGGAACAGGAACTGCGCTCACTGCATACCCGTCTGGCCCCCTTGTTTCACCCATCCCGGCCCACAGCAACGCAGTCTCGCCTACCTTAAAGGATTGCTCAGTGATGTTGAACGTAAAAATGGCTGGCAACTGGCTAAATGGATAGGCGAGCGCACACCTGATGGGGTTCAGCATCTGCTGGAGCGCGACCGCTGGGATGCCGACGTCGCCCATACGCTTCATCATGGTATTCATAGCCATTTCACTGAGCGGTTTTTTGTAATCTGTGCGGCTCGGGAATACATACTGATAATCGCC
>NZ_JAQRFK010000153.1 GCF_028598745.1 Xenorhabdus sp. IM139775 | reverse complement strand
TATTTTTATTTACTCCATAAATTACTTGTATATATCCTCTGTCCAATTAATCATGATTACATGAATTTTATTTAACATTACATTCTATCCAATCTCCAACCTTAGCCAGATTATTCAATCCAATCACGTCATTAAGTTATACAGTAAAATACTGAGCCTCTGCGAGGTATTAGCAAGCCAAATCCCTGAATATGAAACGCACTTCCTATAAGGGTAATTTCATGTGAATCATGTAGAAACGATGAAGTTGGAAGATGACAAGCATTGATTTATCATTAGAGAAACGGGGTAAACCTGAATATTGGAGTCAAACATGGGAAATAATCAAGTTGAAGCAATGCCTGAGAAACAACAAGGAGGAAAAAATAATAAAAAACGGAAGATAATACTTTCTGTTGTTGTATTACTTTTTTTGTTTGCTGGTGTGGCTTATTTAACTTACTGGTACATGGTATTGCGTTTCTATCAATCAACAGATAATGCTTATGTTGCTGGTAATCAGGTTCAAGTCATGTCACAAACCCATGGCAGTGTAAAAAATATTTATGTTGATAATACTGATTTTGTTCAACAAGGAGACCTTCTATTAACTTTGGACAGTACTGACGCTGAAAATGCCTTTGAGAAGAGCAAGCATGCGTTAGCTCAAGCCGTGCGTGAAACACAAGAAACCATCCTCAGTAATCCCAAACTTCTAGCCAATGTGGAACTAAAACAGCTTACCTTAGATAAGGTTAAAAATGATCTGGCACGACGGGAAAGACTAGGCAAGGTCAATGTTATTGCTGTTGAAGAGTTAGAGCATGCCCGTAAGGCGGTCGATATTGCTAAAGCAGATCTCAAGGTCGCTATACAGCAGCATAAAATTAACCAAGCTTTGGTTATGGGAACACCACTGGAAAAGCTGCCTAATATAGAAAAATCTGCATCCAATTTACGCGAAGCTTGGCTGTCTCTGCAACGTACCAAGATTTACGCTCCTGTAAGTGGATATATATCACGTCGCAGTGTCCAAGTCGGAGCGAGAATCAGCCAATCTACGCCATTAATGATCATCGTCCCTTCTGATCAGTTATGGGTTGAGGCGAATTTTAAAGAAGTACAGTTCACTAATATGCGTCTGGGTCAATCCGTTAAGTTAGTCAGTGACTTTTATGGTGATAGTATTACTTATCAAGGACGTATTATTGGCATGGATATGGGAACTGGCAGCGCTTTTTCTATCCTTCCCGCTCAGAATGCAACAGGTAACTGGATTAAAGTGGTACAGCGCCTCCCTGTACGCATTGAATTAAAACCGGAACAAGTTGCCCTCAATCCGTTACGAATTGGCTTATCTATGCATGCAACAGTTGATACCAGAGACACAGAAGGTACAACCCTGGCGACCAAGGCTCCACAACGAATTATTTATCAAACTGACGTTCTCTCATTCAATAGTAATAAGATAGATGAAATCATTGAGCAAATCATAAAACTCAATACAAGTAATGAAAATTAAGGATCACACTGCTATGGGACCTTTATCAGTCAGCCAGCGCTGGTGGTTAATCCTGGCTCTGGCTGTTATTGCCTTTCTGCAAATATTGGATTTGACGATTGCTAACGTGGCATTGTCAACCATTGCAGGTGATCTTGGATCATCCGTGTCACAAGGAACTTGGGTTATAACGTCATTCGGTGTTGCTAATGCGATTTCTATCCCTTTAACTGGTTGGCTGGCAAAACGGATAGGGGAAGTGCGGCTGTTTATTATTTCTACTCTACTTTTTATTATTTTTTCCTGGCTATGTGGCATATCCAATAGCCTTGAAATGCTAATTATTACTAGAATCATGCAGGGTGCTGTTGCTGGCCCCATCATCCCTTTATCACAAAGTCTGCTGTTGGCAAATTTTCCTAAATCCCAACACAGTATGGCTTTGGCTATTTGGTCTATGACCGTCATTATTGCCCCTGTTTGTGGCCCAATTCTCGGAGGATGGATTAGCGATAACTTCCACTGGGGATGGATCTTCTTGATCAACGTCCCTATCGGTTTGGTTGCCATTTTTATCACTTATTTACTGTTAAATAAGCGCGAAACAAAAACTGAAATTATCCCAGTTGATAAAGTGGGCTTGGTTCTGCTAGTTGTCGGTATTGGTTGCTTACAACTTATGTTGGACAGAGGGAAGGAACTCGATTGGTTTAATTCCAATGAGATCATCGTACTGGCTATCATTGCAACGATAGGTATTGTCCTGTTTGTCATTTGGGAAATGACTGATGATAACCCAATTGTTGATTTATCCCTGTTTAAATCACGTAATTTTACAGTGGGTACGATTTGTATTAGTTTGGCATTTCTATTGCACATTGGTGTCCTAGTCTTACAACCTCAGTTATTACAGACAGTTTTTGGCTATACCGCTACTTGGGCGGGGCTGGCATTAGCTCCTCTCGGCATTCTTCCCATTATTCTAGCTCCAGTTATCGGTCGATTTGGCGCTAAAATTGATATGCGCT
>NZ_JAQRFK010000152.1 GCF_028598745.1 Xenorhabdus sp. IM139775 | reverse complement strand
CGCTGTACTGGATGCGCTCTTCTTCCGGTATCAGGTTGAGCACTGCATCCATTAATGACGATTTCCCGGCGGCGCTGCTGCTTTGTATCAGGACAGCCAAGGGTTTGGGCAGTTTGCGGCTGACGGCGGCCAGATAGCCCGCCAACAGGTTGGTCGATTCGCCGACAACCCCACAGGCGCTCAGGTCGGCGGTGATGCGGCTGATAAGTTCGGGGTCTTTCAGCAGGGCTTCGGCGGCGTGTTGTTCATCCGCACTCAGGGAGTGAGCGGCCTGCGCCGTGTCCGCCCCTGCCCATGCCCGTTGTTCCAGCACCAGTAACACCCGCCCCAGCTCACGCTTAATCAGCGTTTCCGGCAAGGCCAGCTCGGTACTGGCCTGACGCACGAAGGCCGACCGGGCACGGGCGCTCAGGATATCGAGGCTGTCCACGAACTGCGCCCCGCTGGGTTTGTCGGTTAACTGCACATTGACTTTCATCACCGTGACACCGGCTTTCTGTTGCGCCCCGCGTATCCGCCATTCCTGCCCGTCCTGCCGGACCACGATATCCCCGTTGTCGGCAAGTGTCGTGACCACACCCGGTTCAGGCACCAAAGCCGCCGCAGGGACTGACACCGTGGCGGCGGTATTTTGGTTTGCCAGCGGCGTTTTTGTGGGTTCACCGAGCCACTGTGCCGCGTCCAGTAACTGGCCGAAGGCATTTTCAGGGTTTGCCACCTCGCAGCTAAAACGATTGGCATCGCTGCCTTCGGGGAACACGACCCGCCAGACATCCAGCCCGGCCAGTTGCAACTCTGCCGCCAGTTGCACCGCCGCTTCATTGCCCGCTTTATCATTGTCATAGGCAATATGCACCTGCCGGATGTCATGCTGCCGGAAGGCCGCCCGGTGCGCATCGGTAAAGCCGTTTACCCCATATGAGCAGGTCACATGGCGATACCCCGCACACCAGAACGACATCGCATCAATCAGCGATTCACACAGGATCACCGAGGCTGAACCAGCCAGCCCGGCTTCATTCCAGACCCCGCCATGCGCCCCCGGCAGATACAGGTGCAGCGGGGTGCCTGCCCGCAGGCGGTCCGTGATTTTGCGGCCGTACAGCTCCTGTACCTGACCGTCAGCCCCGATCACCGGCACCACAAGCGAGCCGCTGAAGTGTTCATGGCCGCTCTCCCGCAGCAACCCGGCCGCCTGAAGCCGGGCGCGGATCTCGGCACCGGCTTTCTGTTTTTTCTCCGGCAGCCGGTAACCGAGGGTGCGGTTGGCAAAGCCGAGCTTAAAATGGCTGGCCAGTTCGGGATGGTCAAGGCGGCGTTTTTTCAGGTATTGATGCGCTTCCGGGGCATTGAGCAGGGTCTGGTGATAGAACCCGACCACCCGTAACAGCAGCGCCTGTTGCCCGGCGGCATCCCCGACATCCCCGGCCAGTTCCTCACTGGCAACCAGTGGCTCAACCGCAGGATTGACACCCAACACGGCACGCAACCGCTCCACGGCATGGCGCAGGCTCAATCCCTCGGTTTTCATCACCCAGTCCAGCACCGAGCCGCCCGCATCGCAGCCAAAGCAGTGGTAGAGGTTTTTCGACGGCGTGATCACCATCGAGGGCGTTTTTTCCTGATGGAACGGGCACAGCACGGCCATGTCCTTGCCGCGCGGGGTTAGCTTCCGCCCCTGCTGCTCGATAACAGCCACCAAGGAGACGGCGGCTTTCAGGTGCTGTAATTCTGCTTCCGGGATGCGAGCCATATCGATAATCCTTCAAAGCGTGTCAATAGGGTTTGGATAAAAATAACTCGACATCAATATACCACATATTGTAGTATTAACAACAGATAGTGGTAAAACGTGAGGTAAGTTATGGCTGTCTTATTACATCCAAGAACGGTAACAGCTATGGCTATCAGTAACGAAGAACGCGATTTTTTCATTGCATTAGGGGAACGGATCACCCTGTTACGTAAAGAACGTGGCATAACTCAGGCTGAACTGGCACAGAAGCTTAATGTTTCACAACAGACTGTGCAGGCATGGGAAGCAGGGCGGCGAAGGATCAAAGTGTCTTCACTACCTATTGTGGCAAAAATATTTTCAGTTTCATTGGAGGATTTATTCGGGGAGGAACCGGAAAAAGTCAACCGTAAACGCGGCCCGGCACCAAAGTGGCAGCAGCAGATTGAAGAGATTGATAATTTACCCAAGACGAAGCAGAAGATGATTTCAGAGATGTTAAGCGCCCTGATAGCGCAAGCGAGAGTCACAGACTGATAAATAACGTGGGGTTTAAAGGCTGGCACCTTTAAACCCCGCTGACCACAACCAACTACAGAGGAGTTGAATAATGGCTAAGGCGCATTCTAAGCAAAACGCAGCTCAAAATAAAGCCGCGAAAACAGAACGTTATTACACCGTGGGATACGTGCCGCAAAACGGCAGTGAGAACCCGCCCCCGATGATCCGCCTTAAGGGGCAATGGCTTAAACAAGCGGGGTTTGAGATTGGCGGCTCAGTGACGGTGAAAATCATGG
>NZ_JAQRFK010000151.1 GCF_028598745.1 Xenorhabdus sp. IM139775 | reverse complement strand
CAATACGCCGTTGATCTCGAAATGGCAACGGGCGAAGAACGGGCGGCACTGACAGCGTGGAAACGATACTGTGTGTTATTAAACCGTGTAGACTGTTCGACAGCACCAGATATTGACTGGCCTAAAGCGCCAGAGTGATTGTTAGGGGCGTGATGCCCCTTTCATTATTTCGGCTGTTCCGGCCATTGGATATCGGGGGCGGTAGATGTTTCTACCTGATAGAGTTCTACCCGATATTTTCGCCATGCCACCAACGCGGATTTTTCTACCTCAGTCGCCATACTAAAATCTACAGCATCCTGGTATATATCAATTTTCTCTCTGGCGACCCTCATTAACTGTCGTTTCTGAGATTCTGCAATTTGTTGCAGTTCCTCTGGTGTCGGCGGTGGAATATCCCCCCACGCAGGCAGACCATCGGGGCCAACAATGCGTATCTTACCGATTGGCGCACTGCCAGTGAATTCAGTAAAAACAGATTCGCTAACATCGACACCAACGGCTGGCCATGAGCCGGCTGACTCATATTCTGTTCTCAACGCATACGCGTAGAATGTATTTTTATAAAATTTATATTCGTTCATATCAGAACCCCAGAGTCAAAACTGTGACAGACGATGAATCGGTTGACCCAAAACGCCGCCACGCTAATGTATCGAGTGACGCAATATTTAATGTGACAATGCCCGGATTCGCGCTAAATCCAACCATCGATCCCCCAGTGACTACTGCCCCCCGGCAACTGCCGGGGAATGCCAACGGAAACGCTACAGATCCGGATGTGACATCGGCGGGCAGTTCTAACGAAAATACCTGAACAATCCATCCGTTCGGCTGTTTAAACCAATTTCCGGAGAACTGAAAATTACTCATGTCGGGGATCTGATTTGCCCGGTTACCCACACCTCGCCGGGCGAACTCCCCTAAACCGAGGTATACCGATAGACGGTCTAAATGAGCCGCTTACGTAGTATCACTGTGGATGAAAACATCTCCGAACACACTACCTGGATTTATAAAAAAGCGCGGGATGAATTATCTCAGATGGCAGATTATCCGGCGATTGCTCCGCTACTTAGCGGCAACGATGAAAATGTAAAAATGGAAACCTGGAAAAACAACCGGTTCTTCCCCCGCAATGATCTGGAACGTTTTCAAAAGCAAGTAGCCGCAGCAGCGGTCTTGTACCGTGAAATTACCAATGCCTGGTCTAAAGTGGTTATGCGGGTTATGCAGGATGCCGCCCAAGAGGCAGGAGTGGTCTTCACGACTCCCAGTGGTAATGATGAAAATTACAAGCTCCCGCCGGAACTGGCTTCACTGGCAGAAAAGGCCATTGAACAGGGGCGGGCGGTTCGACAAGGACAGCCATCAATTCCTTTTAGCGTTGAAGAATTGGCGTTGATCCAGACTAAATATGTCCACTGTTCATCACACTGGAATTCGGTGGTGATAAAAGACGAAAATATTCAGGGGGGTGTTAATGCCGTAGAATTAATCGGCTTTGTTAATCGTCCTTGTGAAAAATGGCACCGAGCCATTTTTGATATTACCGATAAGGAAATTTCATAATGGAAAGAAAATATTTAATAACATTGCTCAGTCTTGGAATAATATGTGGTTTAACTGCCTGTGGCTCCTTCTCATCTAGAGCGCCGGCAGTATCTTCTCAACCAATTTTGCATAGTAATGCCCCACTGACTGATGAAAAATGGAACTTTAGATTTACCACCCCTAGTACTACAGTCGTACGCCCCATTGTGGCATGATGGCCCTGACATTTTTTTCCTGAAAATACGGGGAGGTGTTCAATGCACTCACCGACCAATGCCTGGGAACAGGAACTGCTCTCACTGCATACCCGCCTGGCTCCCTTGTTTCACCATCCCGGCCCACAGCAACGCAGCCTCGCCTACCTCCGGGGATTACTCAGTGACGTTGAACGTAAAAATGGCTGGCAACTGGCGGAATGGATAGGCGAACGCACGCCTGATGGCGTTCAGCATCTGCTGGAACGCGCCCACTGGGACGTCGACGTCGCCCGCGATATTTTGCGGGACTATGTGACGGAGCATTTGGGCGATGAACACGGGGTGCTCATTGTGGATGAAACCGGCTTTATCAAAAAAGGCACGCATTCTGCCGGCGTGCAACGTCAATACAGTGGCACCGCCGGGCGCGTCGAAAACAGTCAGATAGGCGTCTTTCTCTGTTATGCCGGTCAGGGCGGCCATGCCTTTATTGACCGGGCGTTATACCTGCCCAAGCAGTGGACTGATGACCGTCCACGTTGTGAAGCCGCCGGCATTCCTGACTCGGTGAGCTTTGCCGCCAAGCCGCAGCTCGCCCGGCAGATGCTGGAACGCGCATTAGAGGCCGGTGTTCCCTGTCGCTGGGTGACGGCAGATGCCGTTTATGGTCAGGATCGTCGCCTGCGCTGCTGGCTGGAGTCCCGCTATCAACCGTTTGTGCTGGCGATCCCCAAAAATGAACCGTTGTGGTGGCAAGGGCCGACCTATGTCAGAGCGGACAAGATTGTGGACAGCCTGACGCCCCAGCAATGGGAAAAA
>NZ_JAQRFK010000150.1 GCF_028598745.1 Xenorhabdus sp. IM139775 | reverse complement strand
GGTAAGTGACTGTCCAGCGTGTCCAGCAAGGCCGCTTGGGTAAGTAACACCACCGGGGCAGCATCCGCCAGCATATAGGCCAGCCGTTCGGTGGGATAGGCCGGGTCAAGCGGCACATAGGCACCGCCGGCTTTCAAAATAGCCAGCAAACCCACCACCATCTCCGGGCTGCGTTCGACACAAATCGCCACCCGGTCATCCGGTTGGATACCGAGCGCAATCAGATGATGCGCCAGTTGATTGGCACGGCGATTCAGTTCGCCATAGCTGAGTGTCTGTTCCTCAAACACGACGGCAGTCGCCTCAGGTGTCCGTGCCGCCTGCGCTTCGAACAGTTGGTGGATCAGCGCATCCTGCGGGAAATCCGCCTGTGTGGCGTTGAAGTCCGCAAGGATTTGTTGGCGTTCTGCGGCGGGGATAACCGGCACTTGCAGGACAGGTTGCTGCGGGTGGTGGATCAGTGCATCAATGAGGCCGCTGATGGCGGTGACCAGATAACGGCTTATCTGCGCGGGATCGATACCCGTCACGGTCTGGGCGGTGAGGTGAAAACCGGTTCCTAAATCATCCACTGACAGGGTAATGGGATAAGTGGTGCGTTCCTCGGCGGCCAGAATACGGGTGCCGGCCCACATGGTTTCCGCCGTCGCCGTGTCATTCGTGGCGCTGTGACGGTAATTCAACAGGGTACTGAACAGCGGCACCGACGGTGCCACGCCGCTGCAACGTTGTGCCAGAACCAGGGGTGCCTGTTCGTGTTCCAGTAACAGCATCAAACGGTGGTAAGTATCCTGAACCGCCTCCTGCACTGTGCGGCCGGTCAGGGAAACCCGCAGGGGCAGGGTATTGATAAATATCCCCAATATTTGTTCCGCCTTCGCCCCACCCTGAAGCCGGCCCAACAGCACGGAGCCAAATACCACGTCATCACGGCCGCAGGTCTTGGCCAGTACCTGCGCCAAGGCGACATGGAACAGTACGCTGGGACTGACCCCCAGGCGGCGCGCCTGAGTCCGGATCGCGTCGGCCAGCGCCGGGGCGACCGGCAGACGTACCTCGCTAATGCGGTTGTCATCCGTGGGCACTTTGAGCACCCCGAACGGCGCAGTCGGTTCGTCGATATCAGCCAGTTGGGCACGGAAATAAGCCTCGTGTGCGTCAGCCGGAGTGCGCAAGATTTGGGCAATAAAGTTGCGATAGGGCAGAGTCGCCGCCAGCTTCTCCGCCTTTTTTTGCAGGATGAGCGTCATTTCGGCAAAAATCAGCTCCAGTGTCATGTGGTCACTGACCAGATGATGGAACCGCAGCGCCAGCAACCACTCATTTTGTTCCGGATCATGGGTGATATCAGCGGCAAACAACGGGGCGCGGGTCAAATCAAGGCGGTGCTGGTGTGGATTGGTGTCAGCCCACAGTTGGGCGGCGACATTATCCGTTGTGACGGGCGTAATGGTGTTGATGCTCAGGGGCGCCTGACGCCAGACCACTTGGACCGATTGCGCCAGATCTTGCCAGTAGACTGCGGTGCGCAGGATATCGTGGCGATCAATCACCTGTTGCAGGGCATTCAGGAAAGCATCAAGGCGCTCACGGTGGTCAAATGCGAGCATGATGTGCAATAAATAGTCATCCCCTTGGGTTTGTAACAGATGATGGAACAAAATGCCTTCCTGCAATGGCGCGAGCGGATAGATATCCTGCACATTGCTCACCCCACCCGGAATGTGTTCAATGATGGCGTCAATCTCGGTTTGGGACAGCGAAACCAAAGGCAGCATATCGGGTGTTATGGCCGTGCAGTCTGCCGGGATCAGGTTCGGTGGCACGGCAAACGTCTCGGTGTGACGCTGGATAACCTGCGTCATATCAGCGAGGACGGGGGCAACAAACACGTTGCGGACATTCAGTTGCCAGCCCTGCTGGCGCAGTTCTTCAATCAGGCTGACAATCATCAGCGAGTGACCGCCGAGTTCGAAGAAGTGATCATGACGACTGACGCGTTCCAGCCCCAGCAGGGTTTGCCAAATCCGGGCGAGCATCATTTCTATCTCACCCTGTGGTGCCTCATACTGGCGCACGACCACCGAAGACGAATCGGGGGCCGGCAGTGCCTTGCGATCCAGTTTGCCATTGGGGGTCAATGGGAAGGCATCCAGCGTGACAAAGGCGCTGGGCAGCATATAGTCCGCGAGGTGTCGGGCGAGTTGTTGGCGCAGTGCCGCCGGCAGCAGTTCAACTCCCTCCTGTGGCCGCAGGTAGGCGACCAACTGTTTTTGTCCTGTCGCGTCTTCGCGTGCCAGCACGACCGCTTCGCGCACGCCGGGGCACTGCATCAGCCGGGCTTCGATCTCCCCCAGTTCAATGCGGAAACCGCGCAGCTTGACTTGAAAGTCATTGCGGCCGAGGTATTCAATCGTGCCGTCGGGCAGCCAGCGGCCAAGGTCGCCGGTCTTGTACACCCGGGCATCGGGGTCGGCTGAGAATGGGTCAGGAATAAAGCGTTCGGCGGTGAGTTCAGGCCGGTTCAGGTAACCGCGTGCCACCCCGACGCCGCCGATATAGATTTCACCGGCCACACCGAGGGGGACAGGCTGGGCCTGTGTATCCAGAATATAGATTTGGGTATTGGCAATCGGGCG
>NZ_JAQRFK010000015.1 GCF_028598745.1 Xenorhabdus sp. IM139775 | reverse complement strand
CGGTTGGCACAGTTGGTTGAACAGGCGAAAGCCTGCGGTGCGAAAGACGATGATCCGCTGTTTGATTTAAGTCGCTTGCGTTTTCGTTATCACGGGCGGGTGACCAGTTACAATTATGAGAGAGAAAATCAGCACATACGCTATTTCTTCAACCGACTGTCCAAAGAGTGCGGTTTTGCTGTCTCCCCTCACCGTTTTCGTCATACCCTGGCTACTGAGCTGATGAAAGCACCGAACCGGAATTTACAGTTGGTAAGATGTTTGCTTGGGCACCGCAGTCTGGCGACCACGATGGAGTATATTGATATCGATATGGACATCGCGGGTAAAACGTTGGAAAGTGAGCTGGCGTTTTATCTGGATCTTTCTGTATAAAGATAAAAAAATCAGGGCGGATCTCAGTTTGGAAAGGAGGAAGTATGAACTGCCCTGTATCAAAATTGATGGGATGGAAAAAAGTGTTAATACCTGATCCCGCATCCGGTGAAGTCTTCACCTTACTTGACATCAGAATCAATTACTGAAATTATTACCCTTTAACAAGAAAAAGGCGCTTGCTGATGCAGGCACCCTGTATTCTTGACTGGCGGTGTTAATACACCAGATACATGCAAAATAGGACTGCCAATTGCTTAACATTTTCTTAACAGCCCTAATGCTAACTCGCCTGTTAAGGCATTGAAAACTTTCAACAAACGAGCTTTAAATTTTGGTGCCCGGACTCGGAATCGAACCAAGGACACGGGGATTTTCAATCCCCTGCTCTACCGACTGAGCTATCCGGGCTAACGGGGCGCATTAAACCGTATTCGGCTCAATCCGTCAAACACTTTCTGTGAAAAAAACCACGAAAACTGATTGTTTGCTGCATTTTTATACTGACTTGGTGTGGTTATTCAGCGAGGGCTGCTTTTTATTAACTTAACGCCCCATTTTTTCGGCATTTTGCGATGGTTAGAATATCTTGAGCCAGTAATTTTGCGGTAATCACATCTTCAAGCTCTCTTTTTACTAATAGCTTACTGAGACACCCCTCAAGGATAAGTTCCATCTGTTTGGCGACTTGCTGACTGTCGTCAATCTCAAGTTGTTGTAACAACGCTTCTGTGTAATGGAAAGAGTGCTGTTTTTGTAATTCTGCCAATTGGTGGATGGGATGGTCAACATGAGGAAAAGCGTTGCAAGCAGCAATAAACAGACAGCCCGGATAACGCTGTTCTTGGACTTTTTCCCTGAGCGCGTCATAGCGCGCTAATAATTTTTGCTCAGGGCTTAAGGTTTCATCCAACAAGACTTGACGCTGCCAGATTTCAATTTGCTGACTGTGGTAGCGCAGGCAGTCATAGAGTAAGGCTTCGCGGTCAGGCCAAAAATGTTTGATATGGCTGATATCAATATCGAGAGAAGCTAAAAGTGTCTCCATGGTTGCTGACAGGCCATGTTGTTCCAATGAGTTCAGAACATGGTTAATCACATATTCTCGTTGCACGGTGGCTCTCCTTCCCGATTATTTTGGTTGTAGATGTTGTACATGCTGGTTAAAACGCTGGGCGTCCATGAATCCATTGACTCGCGAATCGGTTAGCTCTTTTCCCTTATCGAAAAACAAGATAGTGGGGAGTCCCATCACGTTCAGTTGTTGCAACAATTCTTTTTGTTTTGGGGCGTTATCCGTGACATCTGCCTGTAACAAGCGGAATTGACTTAATTGTGCCTGTACTTGTGGATCACTGAAAGTATATTTTTCAAACTCCTTGCAGGCGACACACCAGTCAGCATACAGATCCAACATAATCGGTTGATGGTGATTTTCAGCTAAAATTTGACTTAACTCTTGCCAATCAGCGACTTGTTGAAAGTGCAGAGTGGTTTTTTGCTGTTCTGCCTCAGGGCTTCCCCATGCCCAATTCTGCAAAGGGCGTGCGGCGATGAGTGCCAGAACCAGCAAGGTGACTTGTAGCGTTCGTACCCAGCCGTTTTTGCTGTTTAACGTTAATGCGAATGCCCAAATCAGGAAAGATACGGCCAACAGGCTCCACAATCTTATGCCCCATGTGTCGCCCAGCACCCGTTCCAGCAGGAAGACGGGCAAAGCCAATATAATGAACCCGAAGGCTTCTTTGACGTACTGCATCCACGGGCCACTGCGTGGCAGGAGTTTGTGCCCGAATAGTGTGACAGCGATAAGCGGTAAGCCCATTCCCAATGCGTAGAGATAGAGCGTCAGGCCACCGACTAGGGTATTACCGCTTTGGGCGATATACAGCAAGATAGCACTGAGCGGCGCAGTCGTGCAGGGAGAGGCAATTAACCCCGCCAAGGCGCCCATAATAAATACGCCAATATAAGAGCCGCCTTGTTGCTGATTGCTCCAATCCACCAGACGGGTTTGGGCGGAAGAGGGAAGCTGTAAGTTATAGAGCCCAAACATGGATAAGGCGAGCAAAATAAACAGGACTGACAGCCCGACGAGAATATAAGGATTTTGCAGGGCAGCTTGAAATTGTAAGCCGGCCGCCGCAACCACTAAACCCAGTATCGTGTAAGTAAGCGCCATTCCCTGAACGTAACTCATGGCGAGCCAAAAGATCCGTTTCAGGCTTTCGGGGCGTTTTTGGCCCAAAATAATACTGGAGATCAGCGGATACATGGGCAGGATGCAGGGCGTAAAAGCGATACCGATGCCAATTAACAGCGCCCAGAGCGGCGAAAATGGAACATCATGGGCGTTGGGGGATGGCGCTTCCTGTTGCTTGACGAAATCGGCTGATGGTGCGGTTTCATCACGGGGTTGCGGCGCAGCTGCAACGGCTTGCAACGGCACGTTTAAGGTTTCAGGGGGATAACAATAACCCGCTTCTGCGCATCCTTGATAGGTGACCTGAAGAGCGCCATCATTGGTAGCAGATAGGATAGAGGCATCAATCCGCGCTGATTGAAAATAGACTTCCGTCTTACCAAAAAATTCATCTTCGTGATCGACCCCTTTGGGATAGGTAATGTGACTCAATGAGGTTTCTTGATTGGGAGTGATGCTGAACTGTTTTCGATAGAGGTAATAACCGGGTTTGATATCCCAGTTCAAGGTGAGTTGATTGCCTTGTTGCTGAAAATCAAACATAAATGCCTGATCAGCAGGAAGATAGAGACTTTTCCCTGATTGCCCAAACAGTGCGTTGGCGTTGTTGGGAGAGAGCGCGATACCGCTGAACAGGAGAAACAACATGAGAATACGTTTCATCATAAGATAATCTTTAACCTGCCTGTATCGTGGGTTTTATCCGTGAAATTTATCAGAGCCTGCACTATAACCGATGAGGTTCATGGCAGAAAGTAACTTGTCTAAGATTAAGACAATACGGTGTTTTTGACAGAAAAAGATGAGCAAAGAAGGCAGGTTTCAGGGGCTGGCTGATCAGGCACGCCCCTGAATAATGATGTCAAATAATCCTATAAAGTTACAAAATGATGCCACCAAATAAGAAACCAAAGGTGACAGCCAGTGCAACGGCGATGGTGCCCGGAATAAAGAAGGGGTGATTGAAAACAAAACGCCCGATGCGGGTGGTTCCGGTATCATCCATCTGTACGGCGGCAACCAGTGTCGGATAAGTTGGCAGGATAAACAGGCCAGACACCGCAGAGAAAGACGCGATCGCCGTTAATGGGGTGACATGCAGTGCCAGCGCCATTGGCATCAGTGCCTTTGCGGTTGCTGCTTGTGAGTAGAGCAACGCTGAACAGAAGAAGAAAATGACCGCCAGCAACCACGGTTGGGCATGAATCAGACTCCCCGCCGTTTCTTTGATCCAACCCAGATTGGACTGGACAAACGTATCTCCCAGCCATGCAACGCCCAAAATACAGATACATGCGCTCATCCCGGCTTTAAACGTGCTTGAGTTCAGGATGGCATCGGTATCGACGGAGCAAATAATGGTGGTGAGGGTCGCGACACTGAGCATGATGATCAAAATCGCATTGGTGGTATTCATCAGCGGTTTTTCAATCAGGCCGACACCCGGGCTGTTGATAATCGCATAAATGACAACCCCAACGACACCCAGCAGGAACAACAGAACCGCGCGTTTTGCTTTGGGTTTGATTTGAATCTGACTGGTGCCACGCATTTCTATCAAGCCATCTTCAAGGCGTTTTTGATAAACAGGGTCATTTGACAGTTTAGAATCAAAAAGCCATGAAATAATGAATGACATGAGGATGATGGCACAGAATGTTGAAGGCAGCAGTACCATCAACAGATGGATATAGCTGATGCCCTGTCCTTCCATAATGGATGCCATATAAACAACGGCCGCAGAAATAGGCGAGGCGGTGATCCCGATTTGGGCTGCGACAACGGCGGTGGAGAGCGGACGGCATGGTTTTATGCCTTGCTCCTTGGCGACTTCGGTAATCACCGGCAAGGTTGCCAGTGAGATGTTCCCCGTACCTGCAAATAGCGTCAGAAAATAGGTGACGATAGGTGCAAGGATTGTGATGTACTTGGGATTCCTGCGCAGTAATTTTTCAGTTTGCTGAACGAGATAATCGAGTCCGCCAGCCACTTGCATGGCGGATATCGCAGCAATGACAGCCATGATAATTGAGATAACGTCAAATGGAATACTACCTGGTTTAACACCGATGGCGGCGAGGACTAAAACCCCAATCCCACCAGCAAAACCGATACCTATTCCCCCTAACCGTGCCCCTAGAAAAATGGCCAGCAGAACAATAATCAATTCTACGGCTAACATGTTAAATACTCCTTCACTTATTTGGTTTTATGAAAATCCATGGTTAATATTTTGTGTTTGCTGCAAATTAAAAAGGCACGCTTCCGGTTGGAATAGCGTGCCTTAATAATTAAGACGAACTCGTTATTATAATCATTTAATCAGTCATCAAAACGTTTTGCTTTATAAGTCGGATGTTTTAGGTTCTCAACAGAGAAAATATCATCTAATTCAGCTTCAGTCAGCAAACCGCGCTCAAGCACGACTTCACGGACACTTTTACCGGTTTCAGCACAGATCTTGCCCACGATATCGCCATTATGATGGCCAATAAATGGGTTCAGGTAAGTGACGATCCCGATAGAGTTGAAGACGAAACTTTCACAGACTTCCCGATTGGCCGTAATGCCGTTGATACATTTTTCCACCAGATTACGACAGGCACTGTTCAGGATAGACATGGATTCAAACATCGCCTGACCAATCGCCGGTTCCATGACGTTAAGCTGCAACTGACCTGCTTCTGCTGCCATCGTGATACAGGTATCGTTACCAATGACTTTGAAGCAAACCTGATTAACGACTTCTGGCACAACGGGGTTAACCTTGGCTGGCATAATGGACGAACCTGCCTGCAATTCCGGCAGATTGATTTCATTCAGACCAGCGCGGGGGCCGGAAGAAAGCAGGCGTAAGTCGTTACAAATCTTGGACATCTTAACCGCCAGACGCTTCAACGCACTGTGAACCATAACATAAGCGCCGCAGTCAGAAGTGGCTTCTATCAAATCTTCTGCGGGTTGGCAAGGCAAACCTGTCACTTCGGCCAATTTTTCAACGACCAGCTTTTGGTAACCCGGGGCAGTGTTCAAGCCAGTACCGATAGCGGTAGCGCCAAGGTTGACTTCCAGCAGCAGTTCTGCGGTGCGGGTGATGCTTTTGATCTCTTCTTTCAACAGGATGGAAAAAGCACGGAATTCTTGGCCCAGTGTCATGGGAACCGCATCTTGCAACTGGGTACGACCCATTTTTAGGATATCATCGAATTCGACGCCTTTTTTATCGAAGCCTTCTTTCAGCAATTCAATGGAATCAATTAAGTGCATCAGGGCGTTATAAACAGCAATACGGAAGCCAGTAGGATAAGCATCATTGGTTGACTGGCTTTTGTTCAGGTGATCGTTCGGATTCAGGTACTCATATTCACCTTTTTGATGCCCCATCAATTCCAGGCCGATATTTGCCAGTACCTCATTGGTATTCATGTTTAATGAAGTACCTGCGCCACCCTGAAAGACATCAACAGGGAATTGATCCATACATTTGCCTTTAGTGAGGACTTCATCACAGGCTTTGACAATAATGTCTGCCACTTTGGCAGAAATCGTATGGAGTTCTTTGTTTGCCAGTGCCGCAGCTTTCTTCACCATCACCATGCCCCGGATGAATTCAGGCACATCATTGATAGTACGGTCACTGATATAAAAGTTTTCAATCGCACGTAGAGTGTGAATACCGTAGTAGGCTTCAGCAGGCACTTCTCGTTTACCTAACAGGTCTTCTTCGATACGAATGTTGTTTGACATGAGAACCTTCTTAAATTGGATACGTGTTTTTTACTGTTCTATTCGTGTGTTTGTTGAGAAATAATGTTGCCGACAACAATTTCCCTGATATTAAATAGTTATCATGAAATTGCTGGCGCGATCATAGGTGGATTTGTGAAAAATGCCTTGAACCTGGATCACTTTATAGTGCTATTTTATTGATGAAATAACATATGTGTGACTAAGGTCACGATTACGGTAGGAGAAAGTTAAGTGTTCGAAGTATTGAAAACGGTCACGATGATCCCCACATGTGTTATCTAACACCATATTATGTGATCTAACCCGATATCGGTGTCACACGCATGGTGTGAATGATCAACATGGTGTGAATGATCAAATAGTGTGAACTTTCAATAATAATGAAAGGAGAACCACGTGCGTTGGCTCCCGCTTATCCTTATCTGCCTTCTGGTTTACATCGAGTCTGTCCTGTTTGTTCGGATTGCCGCTGAAATTGGGGTTTTGTTGACTCTGCTGCTGGTGGTTCTTACTTCTTGTCTTGGTGTCTCTCTTGTGCGTAATCAAGGCATCAAGAATTTTATGTCCATGCAGCAAAAACTCGCAGCCGGTGAGAATCCTGCCGAAGAGGCGATTAAAAGTGTGTCTCTGGTCATCGCCGGTTTTTTGCTGATACTGCCCGGTTTTTTCACCGATTTTCTCGGCTTACTGTTGTTATTGTCTCCGGTACAAAAACGCCTGACAGCGAAATTATTGCCTCATATTAAGCTCTATCGCCCAAATACGTTTTATGGTTCCGGTAATCACGGCGGCGGTGATGGTCAGAATGGGCAGACGTTTGAGGGAGAATATGAACGCAGACAAGATGATCCGGCTTATACAGTAGATGAGCAAAAATCCGCTGAGCAAAAAAATCATGGTGAGCCTGACAGTAAGCACGCGAAGAAATGATGCCCGCTGTGTCGGCTGAAATCCCAGTGGGTAAGAAAAAAGTAAAATATTTTTTGTTGCCCACCCTTGAAGTCATGATCCCAAGCCCCAATTTGTAGCATCATGGTACTGGTTCTGTTGGGTTCTGGTATCAATCCTCTTACCTGATATGGACTTTATTTATAGGAGATCTATCAATGAAAATTCGTCCATTACATGACCGCGTTATTGTCGAGCGTACAGAAGTTGAATCAAAATCCGCCGGCGGAATTGTTCTGACTGGCTCTGCTGCGGGCAAATCTACCCGTGGGAAAATCGTGGCAGTCGGCAATGGTCGCATCCTCGAAAGTGGGGAAGTGAAGGCGCTGGACGTAAAAGTGGGTGATACCGTCATTTTTAATGAAGGTTACGGCGTTAAAACAGAAAAGGTCGATAATAAAGAAGTGTTGATCATGTCTGAAAGCGACATTCTGGCAATTGTTGAAGCGTAATTAAGAATCTTATTACGCTGGGATCTTCTTAATAATTGAACGAATTTAAAGGAAAGACACAATGGCAGCTAAAGACGTAAAATTTGGTAATGATGCTCGCAGCAAAATGCTCCGCGGTGTGAATGTATTGGCTGATGCGGTTAAAGTGACCTTGGGTCCTAAAGGCCGTAACGTTATTTTGGATAAATCTTTTGGTGCGCCTGTCATCACTAAAGACGGTGTATCTGTAGCACGTGAAATCGAATTGGAAGACAAATTCGAGAACATGGGTGCTCAGATGGTTAAAGAAGTTGCTTCTAAAGCCAATGATGCAGCAGGTGATGGTACTACTACAGCAACCGTACTGGCTCACGCGATTGTCACCGAAGGTCTGAAAGCTGTTGCTGCCGGCATGAACCCAATGGATCTGAAACGTGGTATTGATAAAGCTGTGATTGCAGCCGTTGACGAGCTGAAAAAGCTGTCAGTACCTTGCTCAGATTCCACTGCTATTGCGCAGGTTGGTACTATCTCTGCAAACTCCGACGAAACGGTAGGCAAACTGATCGCACAAGCGATGGACAAAGTTGGCAAAGAAGGTGTCATCACCGTTGAAGAAGGTACTGGACTGGAAGACGAACTGGATGTTGTTGAAGGTATGCAGTTCGACCGTGGTTACCTGTCTCCTTATTTCATCAATAAACCGGAAGCGGGTTCTGTTGAACTGGAAAACCCATACATCCTGCTGGTTGACAAGAAAATTTCCAACATCCGTGAACTGTTACCCGTGCTGGAAGGTGTCGCTAAAGCAAGCAAGCCTTTGATCATCATTGCGGAAGATGTTGAAGGCGAAGCGCTGGCAACACTGGTTGTTAACAACATGCGTGGTATCGTGAAAGTGGCTGCGGTTAAGGCACCGGGCTTCGGTGATCGCCGTAAAGCTATGCTGCAAGATATCGCTACTCTGACCAACGGTACTGTTATCTCTGAAGAGATTGGTCTGGAGCTGGAAAAAGCGACGCTGGAAGATCTGGGTCAGGCGAAACGTATCGTTATCAACAAAGACACCACGACTATCATTGATGGCGTAGGTGAAGAGGGCGCAATTGCTGCACGTGTGACTCAAATCCGTCAGCAAATCGAAGAATCAACTTCTGACTATGACCGTGAAAAACTGCAAGAGCGTGTCGCTAAACTGGCAGGCGGTGTTGCTGTCATCAAAGTCGGTGCTGCAACTGAAGTTGAAATGAAAGAAAAACGCGCTCGCGTTGATGATGCACTGCACGCAACTCGTGCGGCTGTCGAAGAAGGTGTTGTTGCTGGTGGTGGTGTGGCTCTGGTTCGTGTTGCCAGCACTATCTCTAACCTGACTGGCGACAACGAAGATCAGAACGTCGGTATTCGCGTTGCACTGCGTGCAATGGAAGCACCAATGCGTCAGATCGTAGAAAACGCAGGTGAAGAGCCATCTGTTGTTGTCAACAACGTGAAAGCGGGTAAAGACAACTACGGTTATAACGCGGCAACAGAACAGTACGGCGATATGATCGGCATGGGTATCTTGGACCCAACTAAAGTCACCCGTTCTGCACTGCAATTCGCAGCGTCTATCGCTGGCCTGATGATCACCACTGAAGCGATGGTGACTGACCTGCCTAAAGATGACAAAGCTGACTTAGGCGCAGCTGGTGGCATGGGCGGCATGGGTGGTATGGGCGGCATGATGTAATGCTGTTCATCCTACTGATGGAATTCTTCCATCCACTAGGATAAGACATTGAAGGCGAGCCGTTTTTTCTGCTCGCCTTTTTATTTTAATCAATGAGGGAAGTTATGCGGATTAAGATCTTGTTTGGTGCGTCAATATTATTATTGGCAGGGTGTACGACAACTCATCAATTAACTTCTGCTGGCACCAATGTGCGTTTTGTAGACACGCAACCAAGCAGTGAATGCCAGCGGTTAGGGGAAGTTGTTGGGACGCAATCCAACTGGCTCAATGGCGTTAGTAATGAGAGCAGTTCTATGCGCAGTGCTGCCAATGACTTACGCAATAAAGCGGCTGAAATGGGCGGCAATGTTATCTATGGTATCAACAGCCCGTCGGAAGGATTATTGGCGAGTTTTGTTCCCCTTGATAGCAAAATGGTGGGTCAGGTCTATCAGTGTCCTTAAGCATTAACGACCTGAAATCAATGGAATTAATGAGAAAGGTTTGGGCAATGCCCAGAAAGCATATTCCGAAACATCAGTGACGTATGATTCGGTTTCTGTGCACTGCCCATTTGAAAGAGTTTTAGTGATGATAGCGTCGGATTAACGCCCTAAATCCAGGGGGGTTTTGCTTGGTTCTCCACCAATTTCTCTTGTCAGGTTTGGAACCAGATAACCGGATACTTTAGTCAATAACGCCCGCATGATAGCTTTCGCTTGTTCATCCTCCACGAGAAAATGTGCGGCGCCTTGAACTTTATCCAGAACGTGAATGTAATAAGGCAGGATACCCGCGTCGAATAAAGCATGACTTAAATCAGCCAGCGTATCGGCATTATCATTGATATCACGTAACATCACACTTTGATTCAACAGTGTCACTCCAGCTTGTTTTAACCGCATCATACTGTTGCGAAACGCATCATCAATTTCATTTGCATGGTTGATATGGGTCACCATGATCACCTGTAAACAGGTTTGTGCTAAACGATTGCACAGTGAAAGCGTGATTCGATCGGGGATCACAACCGGCAAACGGGTGTGTATCCGTAACCGCTTAATGTGTGGGATGGACTCAATACGACTGATTAACCAGTCCAGCTCATGATCCTTCGCCATTAGCGGATCGCCACCAGAGAAGATAATTTCGTCAAGCTCAGGGTGTTGTTCAATATAATCCAGGGCAAGCTGCCAGTTTTTTTTGTTCCCTTGATTGTCCTCATAAGGGAAATGGCGACGGAAACAATAACGACAATTGACCGCACAGCCCCCTTTGACCAAGAGTAGCGCCCGATTGCGATACTTATGCAGTAGACCCGGAACGACACTGCGTTGTTCATCCAACGGATCGGTGGAAAAATCAGGGGACGTAACAAACTCTTCCCGTGAGGTCAGGACTTGTAATAGAAGAGGATCACGGGGATCGCCTTTTTTCATTCGTGTTACAAACGCTCTTGGCACACGCAGGGGAAACAAACGCTTTGCTTCATTGCCTTCTTTCAGCATCGCATGCGTATTTAGCGACAATAGTTGTAACAACTCATTGGGATCAGTAATAACATCCGCAAGTTGTTTTAGCCAGACTTCTCTGACAGGGTGAATATGGGTTATAATGTGTGCCATTTTTTTGGCTAAGCCATTTTGTTAAAAATTAGAGGATCTCCATGGCTACTTATAGTACCAATGAATTCCGTTCAGGTCTTAAAATCATGTTAGATGGCGAGCCGTGCGCTATTCTTGACAGTGAATTTGTTAAACCAGGTAAAGGACAGGCATTTGCCCGCGTCCGTATTCGTAAACTGATTTCCGGTAAACTGCTGGAAAAAACATTTAAATCAACCGATTCGGTTGAAAGTGCAGATGTCATGGATGTCAACCTGACTTATTTGTACAACGACGGTGAATTCTGGCATTTCATGAACAACGAAACTTTCGAGCAGTTAGCTGCGGATGCGAAAGCTGTTGGTGACAATGCAAAATGGCTGATCGATCAGGCAGAATGTATTCTGACTCTGTGGGATGGCCGTCCTATCTCTGTCACTCCACCAAACTTTGTTGAACTGGAAATCGTTGAGACGGATCCAGGCCTGAAAGGTGATACTGCCGGTACTGGCGGTAAACCTGCAACGTTAAGTACTGGCGCTGTTGTTAAGGTTCCTTTGTTTGTACAAATCGGCGAAGTTATCAAAGTTGATACCCGTTCTAACGAATACGTTTCTCGCGTGAAATAATCGCGTTTGTTATTCTAAAAAAACCGTCGCCTCTTTGTACAGGGGTTGCGGTTTTTTTGTTGTCAATCGTCGGTCACTATTATTCATTGCCATTCATTGCCGCTATCAGATCGGATAGCTATAATCCCATTTCATCTCTTATCGTTATCCTGGACGACCCGGATAAACGCCATCTTATTGGGGACGACCCCGCTTGTCATCATCTAAAGGGAAAGGTATGCCTTGGTTGATCCTTCTTATTGCAGGCTTGTTGGAAGTCGTGTGGGCAGTCGGCCTGAAATATACCCACGGTTTTTCACGTTTGATACCGAGTTTAATGACGATCAGCGCGATGGTTGTCAGTATGGGGCTACTCGCCTATGCCATGAAAAATCTGCCGGCAGGCACTGCCTATGCCGTGTGGACAGGTATTGGTGCGGTAGGTACCGCGATTTTCGGCATCATGGTGCTGGGAGAATCTGCGAACTTTGCCCGGATATTGAGCCTTGGTTTGATTGTGATAGGCATTATTGGCTTAAAGTTAGCCAGTTGATTGTTGATAAATAAACCCAGCGAGTGCTGGGTTTATCATTATTTCTTTTCATAACGTGAAGGCCATATTTCTTCTGGCATGCGTCCCAGCGCTGCTGCAATGAGACGCTCGCCTTTCGGCCAGTGTCGTTGCAGTGCATTGGCAAGTGTTGATGATGCCAGCCCTGCTGTCCGCGATACTTCTGACAAGGTTGTCCCGCGCTTTTTCAACTCAGCAATAATATCAGCAGAATGCCAGTCTTTTTTTTCCATCCTGAACTTCTCCAGTTGTCTAACCGTTTTTTCAATTAAAAACTAAGTTACTATTCCGTAGACTATAAGTCACACATTTTAGCATAATTCTCGCCGGAATGTGACTCATAGTCCGTGGTCGGATAAGTAACATGAATCGATACTTATCGGATGAAAAAATCGAACAACATCAGATCCCTTTTTGGTCAAAGAATTCGGTATCTCAGGAGAGAATCAGGGATGTCACAAGAGGCTTTTGCCGATAAATGTGGACTGGATCGCACTTATGTCAGTGGCATTGAGCGCGGTGTCAGGAATCCTACGTTAGAAATTATTAATGTGATAGCCAATGGGCTACAAATTGAACTTAATGAATTGTTCGATTTTGGGGCAATACATCCTCCCCATTAAAACTCACCCTCGATATTTTCACCTTTTCTCTTTCAGTCACAAAGTTGCAGCCAATCAAGCTGCGACTAAAAAAATCACTTTCCTGTATCGTTTGGCTTTAATATCAGGCTGAGACCCCTATTCTATTTTTGAATACGTTATTTATTTTTGTCATATTATGAGCAGCGCTTACTGAAACTTGGTAAGAAAATGATCTGTGATGAGATATCAGCGGGAAACGAATGATGTTATTGATCCCTGAACTTGCCATTGGGGCGATGGTTGGCTTGATGATCAGCACGACCGGCGTGGGTGGCGGAGTCATTGTTTTGCCGATCCTGACCTATTTTTTTGGATTGGATGCCTTGGCTTCTGTCGCAACGGCGAATCTTCTTTCAATGCTGATGAAAATATCATCTTCGTATATGCACTTTCGGATGGGAAATATTCCCTTACGCCAATCTTTGGTTATTCTGCTGATCATGATACCCGGAACGGTATTAGCCAGTTATGGCGTAACCATGCTGAGTCATTTAAGCCATAACCGGGTACAACTTGAATGGGGGATTAATTTACTGGTTTTATTGGCTATCTTATTTTCCCTTTATCTTTTTTATCACCGAATACGTCAGCCACAGTTACCCGTGAATCAAACCCAATCACAACGACAATCCGGGCTGGTCAAGCCTCTCTTGCTGCCGGGTACGGGGGCTGGACTGGTGCTTGGGGCGACGGGGGTTGGCGGTGGCGTAGTGGTATTACCGTTACTGTTACGCTATGGGCAGATGAATATTAAACAAGCGGTGGGTGTTTCCCTGTTTATCACGATGATGTTATCCGGTTCATCTGCTTTTGCTTATGCCCATGGCGGGTATACCGATTGGGGACTGGCATTGGTACTGTTTGTTGGCTCTTTACTGACGATCCCTTTTGCCAAGCCTTTGATGAAGCATTTGCCTGACAAGGTATTACAATATGTCACATTATGCTTGATCTTATGTAGTGCGGTGTTAATGGGAATTCGGTTAGTTTGACCAACACTTCCTTGACCATTGAAGTTGTCTCTCCGCCTCAATGGCCAAAAAAGAAATTCAGTAAAATTAATAAAATCAGCAAGTAGTTTCACCAATATTTTTCAGCGCATTAATCACTAATTGCCAGAATTTGGCATGATCCAATTTAACAGCAACTTGCGTATGGCAATCTTCAGGTGGAGGAAAACGGAAATCTGCCACGGTCATGCCTGTGGTTAAGGTTCCCGTTAGCTCGATATTCACCGGCACTTTTTGGGTCGTCATGACATCAGGATCGATCACATAGGCTACCGCACAGGGATCATGTACCGGAGGATAATCAAATCCCTGATGCTCACGATACCTGTTGCCGTAAAATTTCAGGGCATCCAAAACGAACTGAGCGGGGCGTGTCTTAATCTGGGCGATTGCTGCGAGAATATCAGGGGTTGCTTGCGCTTGATGAGTGAGATCCAGACCCACCATCGTCAGCGGCCACTTTTCATTAAAAACAATGTGTGCCGCTTCCGGATCAATCACGATATTGAATTCTGCCACTGCGCTTCGGTTTCCTTTATGATAACCGCCTCCCATCAGTACGACCTCCTTCACACGTTCGACAATTTGTGGCGCTTTACGTGCGGCCATCGCGATATTCGTCAATCCCGCAGTGGGAACCAGAGTCACACTTTTTAGGGGATTTTCCATTATCACATCAATAATTAAATCAACAGCATGGCGGGCATCCAGTCTCATATTAGGCTCAGGAAGAACGGGGCCGTCCAGACCCGTTGCACCATGAATGTCTGGGGCTGTCTTGATCTCCCGAACAAGCGGGCGGTGGCAGCCTGCTGCGAAAGGGACATTTTGAATATTGGCGATGCGTGCCACGCAGAGGGCATTGCGGGTGACTTTATCCAGGGTTTGATTACCCACCACTGTCGTGACAGCCAACAGTTCAATAGCGGGATCCCCGTGGGCAAGCAGGAGAGCAATGGCATCATCATGCCCGGGGTCGCAGTCAAGGATAATTTTCTTGGGTAGCATATTTATTCCTTTTTTAGATACAGATGTAAATATCTACTCTCAGAATAATTCACGAATGGAAAAAATGCCCCTCAAGACACCACAAAACAAAAACACAAAAGTAACAATTTAGTAATAAATATTTTAATTATTGTGATTTCATTAACATGAAAGAAACAAATGATTTGAGCATTTCAAGTACATATGATTCATATAGGTGCCTGAGATGGAAAGCAGGGATCGCTCTTTTTATTCACTTATTAATGTTTTGGCTCTTTCATTGCTTTGTTAAGGCACCTGAATAACAAATGCTCATGGGGTATAACATGAATAATAAACTTGACTCATTAACATATTACACAGTCACTAAAAAATATGATCTTCGTTTTCCAATGCTGACCGAAGATCTGGATGTTGATGTCGTTATCATTGGTGGTGGTTTTTCTGGGATCAATACGGCCTTAGAGTTGGCTGAAAAAGGCATCACCAATATTGCCGTCCTGGAAGGCCGGACGTTGGGATATGGCGGTACAGGCCGTAATGGTGGTCAGGTGATGACGGGCATTGGCCATGATCTGGATAAGATCAAACGGCATGTGGGCCAAAAAGGACTGGAAACCATATTTAAAATTAGCAGTCTGGGAGCGGGAATTATCCGTGATCGCATTGCCAAATATGATATTCAGGCCGATTTTTGCCAAGGCTATGCCTATCTTGGCATGAATTCACGGCATGATAAAACACTGCATAGCTGGCTACCGGAATTTCGTGCGGCTTCCCCTGATGAAGACATTGAGCTTTATACGGGGGCAGAGGTTAAAAAAGTCATTGGTTCAGATCGTTATACCAGCGCCTTAAAACATATGGGGGGCGGACACGTTCACTCACTCAATTTGTTGTTGGGCGAGGCCAAGGCTGCCACTGAATATGGTGTCAAAATTTTTGAAAACAGTCAGGTTGTGGACGTAGAGTATGGCCCCAGAGTCACAGTACGCACAGCAACGGGGTCAGTCCGTGCCAGCAAAATGTTGTGGGCATGCAATGGCTTTTTGGATGAACTCGAACCGACGATTTATAGACGGACAATCAATACCTATGCTTTTCAATTAATGACAGAAGCACTGCCGGACGATTTGATTGAAAGAATCAGCCCAATTCGCGGGGCATATGGTGATATTAGCCCTGTCATCGATTACTACCGTGTGACCAAAGAAAATCGCCTGCTATATGGCGGGGCGACACATTTTATTGAGTATATCCCTTCTGATTTGACCGCATGGAACCGCAATCTCATGCTCAAAACCTTCCCTTACTTGCAAGATGTGAAGATAGAGCTGGCATGGGGCGGGCCATTATGTTGCAGCGCGAATCTGTTCCCGCAAATAGGTTCTCTGCCTAAGCACGACAATGTGTTTTATGTTCAAGGTTATTCGGGTTTTGGGGTAACGCCGAGTCATATCATCTGCAAAATTCTGGCTGAGGGCATGAGCGAAGGCTCGGAGCGTTATTCGCTACTCAGTTCGATTCCGCACGCCAATATTATCGGGAAAGACACGCTGAGAAATGTACTGCTCTCGGCCGGTAAGATTTGGCACCAAACTTCGGGTTATTGGAAAGGGCGTCGTTAGTTTTTTTGAACGGTAACTATTAGGGGTCAACATCATGATAAAGCCATTGTTGCTAGATAAAGCACTACCTGAATTAATGCCAATCGGCAGTGTCACCCACCTCGGTTCTGTTGTGGTGGAAGGCGATCCGCAGGCGAGCGGAGCGATGATCCACGGCGAGCCAGCGGATAATCTGACCTGCGGTATTTTTGCCTGCACTAAGGGAAAATTTAAAATGATCTATCCCTTTGATGAAATGGCAACGGTGCATGAAGGTTCAGTCAAACTGACCGATGTTAAAACCGGGGTGATGGTTGAATATCATCAAGGGGACTCGTGGTTTGCGGCAAAAGGGACGGAAGTATTGTGGGAAATCACCAGCGAGCGTTTCGTCAAACATTATATGGCCTGTATCAATGGGCAACTGTCTGACTAAGCAGGGGAAAAGAGAATGAGTGAAGTTAATTTGCTGGGATCAGTGACCACTTTTTTGCAGCGTTCTCACGGT
Source organism: Xenorhabdus sp. IM139775 (assembly GCF_028598745.1). GTDB lineage: Bacteria > Pseudomonadota > Gammaproteobacteria > Enterobacterales > Enterobacteriaceae > Xenorhabdus. The sequence goes on along the minus strand of NZ_JAQRFK010000015.1, from coordinate 45,349 downwards.
CATTATATTAATGGCGTCTCTGTTCTTGGTCAGGAAAGTGACACTTTCCCGGTCATTAATCCCGCTTCGGGTGACGCAATCGCGGTGGTCAACCAAGCAGGGGAGTCCGAAGTTAATCAGGCAATGCAGGCGGCATCAGCCGCTTTTCACGGCGCATGGGCACAGACTTCTCCGACCGAACGGGGGAATTGCCTGAACCGACTGGCTGATCTATTGCAAAAAAATGGTGAGGAATTGGCTCAACTGGAAAGTTTATGCTCCGGTAAACCGATTCAATTATCCCGTATGCTGGAGGTGGGCGCATCCGCCGATTATTTACGCTATTTTGCCGGATGGCCAACCAAAATTACTGGCGAAACATTGAATGTTTCATTGCCGTCGCTTAAAGGGGAAAAATATTCTGCGTTTACTTACCGTGAGCCTATTGGCGTCGTGGTTGGCATTATTCCGTGGAATTTTTCCATCATGATTGCGATCTGGAAATTAGGGGCAGCACTGGCCTGCGGTTGTACAATAGTCCTTAAGCCGAGTGAATATACTCCCTTAACCCTGCTTCGTGTAGCTGAACTGGCAAAAGAAGCGGGTATTCCGGATGGGGTGATCAATATCGTCAATGGTTCAGGTGCCCGCATAGGTTCTTCCCTGATTCATCATCCCCAATGTGCCAAAGTCACTTTTACCGGCTCCGTTCCGACAGGCATTAGCGTGGGAAAATTGGCCTTGGAACAGGGGTTAAAGCGCACAACGCTGGAACTCGGCGGCAAAAACGCAGCCGCTTTTCTGTCTGATATGACCGTTGAAAAAATGGTTGATGGCATATTGGAAGCGGGATATCTGTATCAGGGGCAAATCTGTGCAGCGGCGGAACGTTTTTATATTCCATCCACCCACATGGATGCGGTTCTGGCGTTACTTTCTGAACGCTTATCGGCGATGAAAATCGGCTCTCCCCTTGACGAATCAACGGAAATGGGGCCTTTGGCCAACAAAGAACATTACCAGAAAATTCTGTCTCTGTTTGAAAAAGCGCGTCAGGAAGGCAGTGAAATTGTCTATGGCGGCCATGCACTGGAAGGGCCGGGATTTTTTGTCGCCCCAACGATCATCAAAGCCAAGAGTGTTGAAGATACCTTAATGAAAGAAGAGACATTCGGGCCAATTGGGACTTTCTTCAGTTACGATGATGAAGAAATATTAATTTCCATGATGAATTCAACGCCATTTGGTTTGTCTGCCAGTTTATGGACTAATCATCTGGGCAAAGCAATGCGCATGACTCCCCGCATTGAAGCCGGCATTGTTTGGATTAACATGCATACACTCCTCGATCCTGCTGTTCCATTTGGTGGCCGTAAATCTTCAGGGATGGGGCGTGAGTTCGGCAGTGCATTCATTGAACATTACACGGAGCTGAAATCGGTCATGATGCGTTATTGATGGATGCGTCAGTAATGGGATGGAAAACAACATCGTTGTCACAAGAATGTCGTCATAGGTTCAAATAACTGTCACATGACATCGCTATTCTATTATATGGACAACTCAATATGATTATTTTTCATCCCATTCTTCTGATTGCAAGGAAAATCCTATGTCGCGTCATTATGAAAAAAATCGGCTTGCTGCGGTGGTTGCTGTATTGATGTCAGGTGTTATTGCTCCGGCATGGGCCGCCGGTGATGCCAACCACATCATAGGGCAACAGCGTGCAGCACAAGGCAATATTACCGAATTTGGCGGTGCCCGCCGCCTCATTCAAGATCAAACTGAGGCGCTTAAGGCCGCTCTGAACAACAATAAAGCCAAGAATGTGATCCTTTTTATCGGCGATGGCATGGGTGATTCTGAAATTACCCTTGCCCGTAATTATGCCGAAGGGGCTGGCGGATTTTTTAAAGGAATCGATGCCCTGCCATTTACCGGGCAATATACACACTACTCGTTAGATAAGAAAACGCATAAGCCCAACTATGTGACAGATTCAGCGGCTTCCGCCACGGCTTGGGCAACGGGAGTCAAAACTTATAACGGAGCGTTGGGCATTGATGTTTTTGGCAAATCTCATCAATCGCTTTTGGCGTTGGCGAAAAAGAAGGGTAAAGCAACGGGAAACATCACCACGGCTGAAATTCAGGACGCCACTCCCGCGGCTTTATATGCCCATGTAACGAACCGCAAGTGTTATGGCCCAGAAGAAACGGCGAAAAAATGCGCCACGGATGCTTTAGAAAATGGCGGTAAAGGCTCCATTACCGAACAATTGCTGGCAGCGCGTGCTGATGTCACTTTGGGTGGTGGCGCCAAGTCGTTTACCCAACAATCGGTATCCGGTGCCAATAAAGGAAAGACGCTGCAACAACAGGCGCTGGAACAGGGATACCAATGGATAACAGATGCGCAGTCATTAGCGGCCGTCAAAAATGCGAATCAACAAAAGCCTTTGTTAGGCTTGTTCCATGATGGAAATATGGATGTCGCTTGGGAAGGGCCAAAAGCGGTCTATCACGGTAATATCAATGAGAAGCCGGTGAAATGCGCGGTCAATGCTAAATTAGATCCCAACGCCCCTACGCTGGAACAAATGACAGAAAAAGCGATTGATTTACTGAAAAAGAATAAAAATGGCTTTTTCCTGCAAGTCGAAAGTGCTTCGATTGATAAACAGGATCATAATGCCAATCCTTGTGCCCAGATTGGCGAAACCGTCGCCTTGGATAAGGCCGTACAAGTCGGCCTTAGATTTGCTAAAGAGCACGGTGACACTCTCGTCATTGTGACGGCGGATCATGCTCATGCCAGTCAGATCATTGAGCCTGATGTCAAATCACCCGGTTTGACGCGATCACTGATAACCAAAGAGGGTGCAGTCATGACCGTCAATTACGGTAATTCGGAAGGGGAGAAACAGGAACATACCGGTACACAGCTACGTGTTGCCGCTTACGGTCCGCACGCTGCCAATGTTGTCGGTTTGACGGATCAGACAGATCTGTTCTTTACCCTACGTGATGCCATGGATCTGAAATAATATTGACAACGCGGGAAGCTGCCATTCCCGCGTTTTTTATTATGGCCGCTCATTTCTCTGCGATTTATTTTCAGCCTGTAATTAATTTGCTATCATTATTATGATATTGGTAATCATTATCATTTAAGGGGTTGTTATGCTGGCGGCAAGGCGGAATTTAAAATGGGCATGTTGGCAAATGATGACAGGATTCTGGGGAATGCTGGCATTTAGCGTGATTTTATCGGTATTAATTGTATCAATATTAGTCATCACAGGGGCAGAAATCGCCCAATTTAAGGTGAGTATTCAGGGAGCGATGTTGCTTACCGTTGTGCTCTTGTTGCATCGCAGTACGCGTCATTTTCTGTTAATTCCGGCCGGTATTGCCTTTGTGTGCAGTTTGTTTGGCAGCTTTGGCTATCTAGGGTATTTTTGAGTTGAATCAAGCCGAAACTGAGCTAATGCTGAATAAAAAGCAGGTAATAAAGAAGGAAAATTGAGTAAAAAAAAGAAAGGAAACAGAAGAAAAATGGAACAGTGGTGCGAAGGGGGGGACTTGAACCCCCACGTCCGTAAGGACACTAACACCTGAAGCTAGCGCGTCTACCAATTCCGCCACCCTCGCAGGTACTGCCATTTATCTGATTTGTTTAATTGATAGCTATCTGATTTGGTGCGAAGGGGGGGACTTGAACCCCCACGTCCGTTAGAACACTAACACCTGAAGCTAGCGCGTCTACCAATTCCGCCACCCTCGCGTATTCAGATACTATCGCCTAAACGAATAGCATGGGGGCGCATTCTAGAGATTTTATGGCTGGCGTCAATCATTATTTAGTGAGGGAACGTGTGACTGGTGTAAAAATCGGCATATCAATATGGCTGGAGAGGTGTCGTTGGGGAGGGCAGGTAGGAATGCTGAAAAACAGCAATTGCCTGCCCGTTCAACGGGGGCAGGCAAAGCAGGGACACTGACTGTCTGAATTATCTTTTGGTCGCTTGATAGACTTTGAATTTGCCTGTTTGCGCAATGACTTGATGGTTGCCAAAAGCCTTATCCAGCAGAGCAGGATAAGGTAAGAAAGCATTGGCAACAATCCGCAATTTACCGCCGTATTTCAGATGGTTGGGTGCCATACGGATCATATCATCGGCCGCCGCCAAGTTAGTTTTCAAGCCATCATGGAAAGGAGGATTAGAAATAATCCAGTCGAATTTTTCTTCGATGGCAGAATACACATTACTGGTGACCACATTACCTTGCAGCTTATTGGCGTTCAGCGTCGCTTTACTCGATAAGATGGCGGCAGCATTGACATCACTCAGTGTCAGGGACAAATCCGGGTTCTTTTTACCCAATACCGCAGCCAATACGCCGGCACCACAAGCCATATCCAACAGGCTGCCAGCGATGGGGGCATTAAACGTAGAAAGCAGCAGGCGGCTGCCGACATCCAAATCATCTTGGCTAAAGACGCCGGGCAGGGTATTGATGGTGACATCTTCCACTTGATAGCTGTTCCACCAATTGTTTTGATCAAACTGAACCTGATCTGTCAATTGACCATAAAACAGGCTACAACGGCGTGCGGTATCAATTTTACGAAAAGTCGCGATATCTTCCATTAATTTATCAACACTGCGAACACCACTGCGGTTTTCTCCGACAATAAAGATATCAGTGCCGGGTGGCAGAACAGAAAACAGACTGCGTAGCTGGAAACGCGCTTCATTTTTGCTTTTTGGCCAGTAATAAATCAGCGTATCACATCCGCTGATAAATGCGTTATCGGCGACAAGGCCGAAGTGGGCATGATCACCAAGCTGACGGATCAGAGATTGCCAGTGGTGATATTGGTTGGTATGCACCCGCACACTGGCAGCTTCGATTTCTGTTGCCAGATTGTCTTGAAGATCACCGGCAAAGAGCAGGTGATGAGAGCGGAATTGCTCATGATGGCGCAGGATAACTTCGCTGGCCGGGGTTAATACTGACATCTCTGTATAGCTCCTTATAAATCTTTAGCCAAGTATAACCATCAGTGGGCAGAGCTGAGAAGCCATGCTAATTGGCGCAAAGATAAGCCCTCTGATATATTACTTGTTATTTTTATGACAGATGGAATAAAACACGATGACGAAGCGTGACAGATTACTCTCCCAACTGGGGATCACCCAATGGGTTTTGCGTAGCCCTTTGGCTTTGCAAGGTGAATTATCTGTCCTCATCCCTGATTCAACCCGTCTATTGATCATTAGCCATGATCACATTGACTTAAGTCACTCATTATTCGCTGATATTTTTACAGCCATGGGGATCGATGCCTCATCGGTATATTGCATCACGACAAAAGATGTTGAGCTACTTTCGGAATCAATCCACTGTCCAAGCTGGCTGTTAGGGGTTGATATTACCTTATCAATACAAGGGATTTCTTTGAGAAGCCCAGCATTAAATGACTTATCTCTTGATGGGAATGCAAAACGCGCTCTTTGGCAACAAATTTACCATTATGAAGAATATTTCTCTATTAACTCCCGTTGATCTTGCCGCTGCATTTCAAATAGAACAGGCCAGCCATGCGTTTCCGTGGAGTGAAAAAACCTTTTACTCCAATCAGGGAGAGCGTTATCTCAACTATAAGATAACGCAGGGTGACCAAGTTATCGGTTTTGCGATAACGCAATATGTCATGGACGAAGCGACACTTTTTAATATCGCTATTCATCCTGAGCATCAATCACGGGGATATGGCAGGGCCTTGATGGTGCATCTTATCAATATATTGCCTGAAAAACAGATCAATACGTTGTGGCTTGAGGTACGGCGCTCGAATCAATCCGCCATTCGTTTATACGAAGACATGGGTTTCAATGAAGTGTCTATCCGCAAGCATTATTACCCGACGGCGGCAGGCAAGGAAGATGCCATTATTATGGCGTTGCCGTTGTTTGGTGGAGACAGATAAAATTGCGCCTTCGTTTGGGGAACGCATAGGGGTGATAAAACAAATTGAATATCAATGAGTTCACGGGGTTAATTTGATTTTGTACTGTGTTCGGCGTTGTTGAAATCGATTTGGGCAATGAGCCTGACAATCATTGATTGTTTATAGCCTCAAGTTCAGCCAAAATAAGCGTCAATCACGATTAACACGACGGATTTGAAAGCGAAGCGCTGTCAGGGGGTGCTTCCCGAACGATATCAATCCGTGTACAGACTAGAAGATCCCAATTGATGTCAAATTCCCCATTTCTGCATGAAGTCGCGAAACGGCGTACTTTTGCAATCATTTCCCACCCGGATGCGGGTAAAACCACGATTACCGAAAAAGTATTATTGTTCGGACAGGCGATCCAGAAAGCGGGTACGGTAAAAGGCCGAGGCTCTAACCAACACGCGAAATCAGACTGGATGGAGATGGAAAAACAGCGTGGTATTTCCATTACCACTTCCGTGATGCAGTTTCCTTATGCTGACTGTCTGGTTAACTTATTGGATACGCCGGGGCATGAGGACTTCTCGGAAGATACTTACCGCACTTTGACCGCCGTTGACTGCTGTCTGATGGTGATTGATGCAGCAAAAGGGGTAGAGGATCGCACCCGCAAACTGATGGAAGTGACTCGTCTGCGTGATACGCCAATCCTGACCTTCATGAACAAGCTCGACCGTGATATTCGTGATCCCATGGAGCTGATGGATGAAGTAGAAAATGAGCTGAACATTGCCTGTAGCCCGATTACATGGCCAATCGGCTGTGGTAAATCCTTCAAGGGCGTTTATCACCTCTATCTTGATGAAACTTATTTGTACCAGTCTGGTCAAGGGCATACCATTCAGGAAGTTCGTGCCATCAAGGGATTGGATAACCCTGAACTCGATGCGGCAGTGGGCGAAGAACTGGCGAATCAATTGCGCGAAGAGCTGGAACTCGTCAAAGGTGCCTCCCATGAATTTGATCAGGAAGCCTTTTTACAGGGAGAATTGACGCCGGTCTTTTTCGGTACTGCATTGGGCAACTTTGGGGTTGATCATATGCTGGATGGCTTGGTTAAATGGGCGCCGACCCCAATGCCCCGTCAGGCTGATGCCCGTAAAGTGGCCGCGGGTGAAGAAAAGTTCACCGGCTTTGTTTTCAAAATTCAGGCGAATATGGACCCGAAACACCGCGACCGCGTCGCATTTATGCGCGTCGTTTCCGGTAAATATGAAAAAGGCATGAAACTGCGCCAAGTCCGCATTAAGAAAGATGTTGTCATTTCTGATGCACTGACCTTTATGGCCGGCGATCGTTCTCATGTCGAGCATGCCTATCCGGGGGATATTATCGGTCTGCACAATCATGGCACCATTCAGATTGGCGATACCTTTACCCAAGGCGAAGAGCTGAAATTTACCGGCATCCCTAATTTTGCCCCTGAATTGTTCCGCCGTATTCGTCTGCGTGATCCGCTGAAACAGAAGCAATTGCTGAAAGGTCTGGTGCAATTGTCAGAAGAAGGCGCTGTACAGGTATTCCGTCCGTTGTCCAATAACGATCTGATTGTCGGCGCGGTAGGGGTGCTCCAGTTTGATGTGGTTGTTGCCCGCTTGAAGAGTGAATATAACGTTGAAGCGTTGTATGAACCGGTTAACGTCTCCACGGCACGCTGGGTAGAGTGCAGCGATGCGAAGAAACTGGAAGAGTTCAAACGCAAAAATGAGCTGAATCTGGCTCTCGATGGTGGTGATAACTTAACGTATATTGCACCAACCATGGTCAACTTAAACCTGACCAGTGAGCGCTATCCTGACGTTTCTTTCCGCAAGACGCGGGAACACTAATCCCCCTTCTGGGCCAGCTCTCCTGCTGGCCCTTATTATTTATTCTATATATTTATTCTTTTTTAGTTAATTAACAGAATAATTCTCTGGTTTAGTGAAAATTTACGTTATTTTTTGTAAATCTCATTTTATCACCACTGCCTAATTGACATACTGCCTTGGTAAACGTTCAAACTTAAGTTAAGAAGGTGGTAGGATGAAAAATATCAAATTTACCCATTCACTACTGGCTGTTGTCCTAGGCTCGGTATTGATCAGTAGTACTGCTCTGGCAGCCGATATTTCTTCGGGAAAAACCCCGGAGAGTACGGGACAAAAAATCGATAACTCTCTGGATGTTGCAGGGAAAAAAATTGATAGCTCTTTGAAAAGTGCCGATGTTTATTTAGACGACAGTGCCATTACGGCGAAAGTGAAAGCCGCCTTGCTGGAACATAAGGGCATCAATAGTCATCACATTTCGGTGAAAACGGAAAAAGGTATTGTCCACCTTTCCGGTTTGGTCAAAAACAAACATCAAGCGGCGAAAATAGCTAAGATTGTTCATGGTGTGAAGGGGGTTAAATCAGTGAAAAATACCCTGGAAATTAAGCCGTGATCTTGAAGTAAAAAACAGCTATATACTCGTCGGATTGAATATAAATTCAGGCAAGATACATTTATTATCTCTCCGTGTTACGGGGAGATAATAAGTGGTTTGCGTTTTACCAGCTTAAAAATAACCAATATTGTGAATAGAGTGGCTGATAAATAGAGCCACTCTTTTTATTTCTTTTCCTCCAATAACCTCTTGTTAAGCGATGAGATTATCTCACCGGAAGGTTATTCGCTGGCAATTTGCCATTTTCATATCGATTTAACGATTGATGCTTAATTGGGGCATTTTTTTATAAAAATGTTACAAGCAAGTTGTTTGAGTAACGATATACTGATAGATATTCAGCTAATGTGTTATGGCATGGTGGTGTCATTAACGTTCAAAGGGAGAGAAGAGTGGGGAAACATATTCCAATAACATTGGGTAATATAGAACCTTTAGCCTATAAGTCACCGATAAAACTTGGGAAAATTGCACTCGTTTGTGAAGGTGGTGGTCAGCGAGGTATTTTTACCGCCGGTGTTTTGGATGAATTTCTCCGGCTTGGCTTTAATCCATTCGAACTGTTCCTTGGAACATCGGCGGGAGCGCAAAACCTTTCTGCCTATATTTGCGGTCAGAAGGGATATGCGCGCAAGGTCATTAACCGTTATACAACCGACCCGGCTTTTTTTAATCCATTGCGTTTTGTGCGCGGTGGGCATTTGATCGATTTAGATTGGTATATTGATACCATCTCCGAGCAGTTGCCTCTCAATATTTCTGCTGCAATGCGTCAGTTTGATGCAGGACGTGAATTCTACATGTGCGCTTGCCGTGCTGATAATTTTGAAGCGAGCTACCTGCATCCGGATGAAAAAAATTGGATGGATATTATCAAAGCCTCAAGTGCCATTCCGGGGTTTTACCGTAATGGGGTTACGCTGGGTGATATTGTTTATCAAGATGGGGGGATTTGTGATGCGATCCCCGTACAGGAGGCTTATCGCCGCGGCGCGGAGGCTATCGTTGTGATCCGGACAGTCCCTTCACAACTCTACTATACGCGTCAGTGGTTCAAGCGCATGGAGCGCTGGTTAGAGGCCAGTAGCCTGCAAAAGATGGTCAAAATGCTCAACCTCCATGCACGAAGTTACCGTAAGACACAGAAGTTTATCGAAAATCCGCCGGGTGATGTGCAAATCTTCGAAATCTATCCGCCGGCACCATTGGCTGCCATGGCATTGGGAAGCCGGCTGAGTTCACTAAATCAGGATTATCATTTGGGACGGCGTTGCGGACGATATTTTCTGGCAACGATTGGGCACACGTTTGTTGGCGGAAAATTTGGCGATGCTGAACGTAAAAGTTATGGGGTATGCCGTCCGGGGTTAAATGCTGATAGCGTCAATCACCATTGTTTTCGCAGAAACCATTTTCTGAACCACGGCAATCATCACCCGATAGTGGAATCAATCGTGGGATCAATCGTGGGATCAATAGCGGAGTCCTCCACACTTGATGTGATGGAAAACGATGTGATGGAAAACGGGCAAACGACAGACACTATCATGATGAATAATTTGGATAACCCGGATAATTAGATGTTTATTGATACCCATTGCCATTTTGACTTCTTTCCTTTTGCGGGGGATGAAATAGCCAGCCTGCAACAAGCCAGACAAATGGGCGTGGAAAAGATGATCGTTCCCGCGATAAGCCAAATGAATTTCCAGCGAGTCTCTGCGCTGGCTGAGACTTATTCCCCAATTTATGCCGCATTGGGTTTGCATCCACGCTATATTGCCGAACACCAAGAGGCACATTTAGATGAGTTGGCGCAGAAACTACAAGAAAAAGAGGCTAAATGTGTCGCGGTAGGCGAAATTGGCCTTGACCTTTATATGCCAGATCCGCAGTTTGATAAGCAGAAAAGCCTGTTGGCAGCGCAGTTAAAACTCGCGAAACAACATGATCTGCCGGTGATACTCCATTCCAGAAAAAGCCATGATCAATTGGCGGCAATATTGAGAAAACACAAGCTACCACGAAGCGGGGTTATTCATGGTTTTGCGGGGAGTCTATCCCAAGCCCAAGCCTTTATTCGCTTGGGTTTTTACATCGGTGTCGGGGGAACAATAACCTACGACAGGGCACAAAAGACACGCCATACCATTGCACAATTGCCGCTGTCATCTTTAGTCTTGGAAACGGATTCGCCTGATATGCCGTTGTCGGGGTTTCAGGGACAGCCAAACCGACCCGAAAGAGTTGCACTGATTTTCTCTGCGTTGTGTGAGTTGCGTCAAGAAGCGCCAGATGAAATTGCCAATCAAATTTATCAAAATAGTGTCACGCTATTTGCATTGGGTTGAGTGACATCACATCGGTCTTAGCGAGTCATTTGAAAGATAAGGGAATAATAAACATTAATAATGTTTAACTTACATTCCTCGCCTGTTTATCCTCTTTTTTACCTTTTTCTCCGTTAAATTAATTAATCCCCCCGAAACAAAATGGTTTTCTGTGACGAAGGTCTCATTTTTTGTTTTTATGTTACTTTTTGCTGTAGTAATTTGTGATGTTAATTGCTTGTTCTTTTTTAGTCCTAGGTATAATCGGCTCGCACACAATGTCAGTAGGAACTTATAGGATAGCTGACATATTTTCTTATTATTTATTCAGTGAACAGGGATTCTTCCAATGCAACTCCTCATGAGCCTGATCGGGATGGTAGTGCTGATTTTTATCGCAGTACTCTTCTCCAGTAACTATCGAGCTATTAACATCCGTACCGTCCTAGGCGCCTTTCTGATTCAGATTGCTGTTGGGGCATTTGTACTTTATGTACCAGCCGGTAAAGACGTTCTGGAGGGAATTTCGGCAGGCGTTTCCAATGTGATTGGATATGGACAAAAAGGAACTGATTTTATTTTTGGCGGCCTGGTTTCCGACAAAATGTTTGAATTGTTCGGCGGTGGCGGCTTTGTTTTTGCCCTGCGTGTGCTGCCAGTGATTGTCTTCTTCTCATCACTGATTGCGGTGTTGTATTACATGGGCATTATGCAGCTTGTCATCAAAATATTGGGTGGCGGACTGCAAAAATTATTGGGCACCTCACGGACTGAATCTTTGTCTGCAACGGCGAATATTTTCGTCGGTCACACCGAAGCGCCTCTGGTTGTACGCCCGTATATTGCGACTATGACCCAGTCTGAGTTATTCGCCGTGATGTGTGGTGGCCTGGCTTCGGTTGCGGGGTCCGTGCTGGCGGGTTACGCGCAAATGGGCGTGCCATTGGAATACCTGATTGCGGCTTCATTTATGGCCGCACCCGGTGGTTTGCTGTTTGCAAAACTGATGGTGCCGGAAACAGAAAAAACGCAGGATACCGTTGATGCGATGTCGTTGGTTGCGGCGGAAGATCGTCCTGCTAACGTGATTGATGCGGCGGCATCGGGTGCGTCAGCCGGTATGCAGTTGGCCTTGAACGTCGGCGCAATGCTGTTGGCATTCACCGCATTGATTGCTTTGCTGAACGGGATGTTAGGCGGTATCGGCGGCTGGTTTGATTATCCGCAATTATCGATGGAACTGGTTTTAGGTTGGGTTTTCGCACCTATCGCTTACCTGATCGGTATTCCGTGGAATGAAGCCACCATCGCGGGTTCTTTCATCGGTCAGAAATTAGTGGTCAATGAATTCGTGGCATTCATGAACTTTGGTGAGTACCTGAAAGCCGATGATGTCGTTCAGGCTGCGGGTCTGCAAGTGCTTTCTGACCATACTAAAGCTATCATTTCTTTTGCCCTGTGTGGTTTTGCCAACCTGTCTTCTGTGGCGATCCTGCTGGGTGGCTTGGGAGGGATGGCACCAAACCGTCGCGGTGACATTGCCCGTTTCGGCTTGAAAGCTGTCTTGGCCGGTTCACTCTCTAACTTGATGAGTGCAACCATTGCCGGATTCTTCCTCTCGTTGTAAAACGCCGGGAAGCAGGTATCAAATTGAGTGCAGGTGAGATTTCTCACCTGCTTTTGTTTTTCCTAAACTGATTCAGTCACGATAATAATACCGTTGGAGAGTTTTATGACCGATTTAACCACCACCGCTCAGCGTGCGCTGAGTCTGATGGATTTAACGACACTGAATGATGATGATACCGATGAGAAAGTGACAGCGCTTTGTCATCAGGCCAACAGCCCGGCCGGACAGACCGCGGCTATCTGTATCTACCCGCGTTTTATTCCCGTGGCACGTAAGGTATTACGTGAACAGGGAACCCCTGATATTCGCATTGCGACGGTGACCAACTTCCCGCATGGCAATGATGATATCGGCATTGCACTGGCTGAAACCCGTGCGGCCATCGCCTATGGTGCTGATGAAGTGGATGTGGTTTTCCCTTATCGCGCATTGATGGCCGGTAATGAGCAAATTGGTTTTGACTTGGTTAGCACCTGTAAAACGGCCTGTGCTGAATCGGGCGTCTGGCTCAAAGTTATTATTGAAACCGGTGAACTAAAAGACGCGGCGTTGATTCGCAAAGCATCGGAAATCGCCATCAAGGCGGGTGCCGATTTTATCAAAACGTCAACCGGTAAAGTGCCTGTTAATGCGACGCTGGAAAGTGCTGAGATTATGTTGAGCGTGATCCGGGATATGGGCGTCGCTGATAGCGTCGGTTTTAAACCGGCGGGTGGCGTGCGTACCGCCGAAGAAGCGGCACAATATCTGGCGCTGGCGGAACGCATCATGGGAGACAACTGGGTTGATCCCCGCCATTTCCGTTTTGGTGCCTCCAGTTTGTTGGGCAGTTTACTGACCACGCTCGGATACCAAAGCCAAAAACACCGTAGTGGTTATTGAGATCAATAATGACTGATTGCATGCATACTAAGATAGTGTGGCTAAGATAGTGTGCATCACTGCCGTTCTTTTCAGATAATGATGATTGGGAGGTAGCTTTGTTTCTGGCACAGGAAATTATCCGCAAAAAACGTGATGGTCATCCATTGCATGAAGAAGAGATACGCTTCTTTATCAACGGCGTCCGCGATAATACCGTTTCCGAAGGGCAAATTGCCGCACTGGCAATGACAATCTATTTCCATGATATGACGATGGAAGAACGTGTCGCACTGACACTGGCGATGCGTGATTCGGGGACCGTTTTAGATTGGAAAAAATTAAATTTACCCGGCCCGATTGTTGATAAACACTCGACAGGCGGCGTAGGGGATGTGACCTCCCTGATGCTTGGCCCCATGGTGGCGGCTTGTGGAGGATATGTGCCGATGATATCGGGACGTGGCTTGGGGCATACCGGAGGAACGCTGGATAAACTGGAGTCCATTCCCGGTTTTGACATCTTTCCCGATGAGCACCATTTCCGCGATATGATCCGCAATGTGGGCATTGCCATTATCGGGCAAACCAGCGCACTGGCACCGGCGGACAAACGCTTTTATGCGACGCGCGATATTACGGCAACCGTGGATTCCATCCCCTTGATTACCGCCTCTATTTTGGGTAAAAAACTGGCCGAAGGGCTGGATGCGTTGGTCATGGATGTGAAAGTGGGTTCCGGGGCGTTGATGCCGACCTATCAACAATCGGAACAGCTGGCCGAAGCCATTGTTGAAGTCGCCAATGGTGCGGGGTGCAAGACTACGGCACTTTTGACGGATATGAATCAAGTGTTGGCATCCAGTGCGGGCAATGCGTTGGAAGTGCGTGAAGCCGTCCAATTCTTGACGGGGGAATACCGTAACCCCCGGCTATTTGAAGTCACGATGGCGTTGTCTGCTGAAATGCTGGTTTCGGGTCATTTGGCTATCGATCGTGACGAGGCATACCGTAAGTTACAGGCAGTACTGGACAGTGGCAAAGCGGCGGAAATATTTGGCCGCATGGTCGCCGCCCAGGGAGGGCCGACTGATTTTGTCGAAAACTACGTGCGTTATCTCCCGACTGCGGAATTCAGCAAGCCGGTATTGGCCGGGCAGCTCGCGGAAAAAACGGGCATCGTTGCAGGAATGGATACCCGTGCCTTGGGGATGTCTGTTGTTGCATTGGGCGGGGGACGGCGTAAGGCGACAGATACGATTAATTACAGTGTGGGGCTGAGTGAGATCGTTGCATTGGGCACAAAAGTGAATGCGGATACACCCTTGGCAATGATTCATGCCCGCAATGAGCATGACTGGCACGAGGCCGCAGAAGCCGTGCGCAGGGCTTTTGTTTTTGAAGAAACCGCTTTTAAAGAAACCGTTTTTAAAGAAAGCGAAACGCAAGCCACCACACCGATGGTTTATCGTCATATCAGTGGATAAAACATACAAGCATTGAAACCGATTTTAATTAGCTGGCAGTTTCCGCATTGAACGCGTGAATTGACGCAGGAGAAAATTATGAAACGTACATTCATCATGGTATTGGATTCCTTTGGTATCGGTGCAAGCGCTGACGCAGAAAAGTTTGGCGACAAGGGATCTAACACATTAGGACATATTGCAGAACAATGTGCCCGTGGTGAGGCTGATATCGGCCGTAAAGGGCCACTCCACCTGCCAAACCTGAGCCGGTTGGGATTGGGCAAAGCAACAGAAGAATCTTGTGGTACTTTCCCGATTGGCCTGGATAAAGAGGCCGAAATTATTGGCGCTTATGGTTATGCGAGTGAACTTTCTTCTGGTAAAGACACGCCGTCAGGCCACTGGGAAATTGCGGGTGTTCCGGTTCTGTTTGACTGGGGTTATTTCCGTGACGAAGAGAACAGCTTCCCGCAGGCATTGCTGGATAAACTTGTCGAACGGGCAAATCTGCCGGGTTATCTGGGTAACTGTCACTCTTCCGGTACAGTGATTCTGGACAAACTGGGTGAAGAACACATGAAAACCGGTAAGCCGATTTTCTATACCTCTGCGGATTCTGTTTTCCAGATCGCTTGCCATGAAGAAACTTTTGGCTTGGATCGTCT
Organism: Xenorhabdus sp. IM139775; assembly: GCF_028598745.1. GTDB lineage: Bacteria > Pseudomonadota > Gammaproteobacteria > Enterobacterales > Enterobacteriaceae > Xenorhabdus. The sequence goes on along the minus strand of NZ_JAQRFK010000015.1, from coordinate 29,955 downwards.
GTATGAGTTGTGCGAAATCGCGCGTGAAGAGCTGAATATCGGTGAGTATAACATTGGCCGCGTGATTGCCCGCCCGTTTGTGGGTGATCAGGCCGGGAATTTCCAGCGTACCGGCAACCGGCATGATTTGGCCGTTGAACCGCCAGCCCCGACCGTCCTGAAAAAACTGGTCGATGAAAAGCAGGGGGAAGTGGTTTCCATCGGCAAAATTGCCGATATCTATGCGAATGTCGGGATCACCAAAAAGGTCAAGGCGACGGGCATTGATGCCCTGTTTGATGCTTCATTGATTGAAATGGCACAGGCCGGGGATAACACCATCGTATTTACCAACTTTGTTGATTTTGACTCTTCTTACGGTCACCGCCGTGATGTTGCCGGTTATGCGGCCGCGCTGGAGTTATTTGACCGCCGGTTGCCAGAAATGCTGGAGCTGGTTAAAGAAGACGACATTCTGATCTTAACGGCTGATCATGGTTGTGACCCAACTTGGCCGGGTACCGATCACACGCGTGAACATATCCCGGTACTGGTTTACGGGCCGAAAGTTAAATCCGGTTCATTAGGGCATCGTGAAACGTTTGCCGACATGGGTCAGACCGTCGCGAAATATTTCGATCTGACACCGATGGATTACGGTAAAGTGATGTTTTAATTTCTGGGGGAAACCAACAGGTTTCCCCGTTTCCGTCTATTCATTTTCATCTATTGTGATTCGTAATAAAAACAAGGAAATAAATTATGGCCACCCCACATATTAATGCTGAGATGGGCGATTTTGCTGATGTTGTTTTGATGCCAGGCGACCCATTACGTGCAAAATACATCGCGGAAACGTTCTTGGACGATGCCCGTCAGGTTAACAATGTTCGCGGTATGCTCGGTTTCACCGGAACTTACAAAGGTCGTCGCATCTCGGTCATGGGCCACGGAATGGGTATTCCGTCTTGCTCTATCTATGCCAAAGAGCTGATCACGGAATTTGGTGTGAAAAAAATCATCCGTATCGGTTCCTGTGGTGCGGTCAGCAAAGACGTTAAAATTCGTGATGTTGTGATTGGCATGGGAGCGTGTACCGATTCCAAAGTAAACCGCCAGCGTTTTAAAGATCACGACTTCGCGGCTATTGCTGACTTTGAGCTGGTTCGTCATGCGGTGGATGCGGCTAAAGCGAAGAATGTTAACGTGCGTGTCGGTAATATCTTCTCTATCGATCTGTTTTATACGCCAGACCCTCAGATGTTTGACGTCATGGAAAAATACGGCATTCTGGGTGTTGAAATGGAAGCCGCAGGTATTTACGGTGTTGCTGCTGAATTTGGTGCCAAGGCATTGACGATTTGCACTGTTTCTGACCATATTCGTACTGGCGAACAAACCACTGCCGAAGAACGTCAACATACATTTAATGACATGATCGACATTGCGCTTGAATCCATTTTGATGGGTGATAATTAAAAAAGCGTCAATAGTTTTGGTGTTTCATTAAAAAATCATCAGCCCTTTCCATTATTGGAAAGGGTTTTTTTTGTTTATATCGCATCCAAATTTATCGCTATTATAAAGAATAGGTCTTGGTTATTTATTTAATAGACCTCTTTTTTTTCTAATTTGATTAGAGAATGAATAAAAATAAAAAATATACTTAACACAATTTGAACGATTATTTTAAGTGATATTTCGAGGTGATAATTAGCTTGGTAGCTATTTTATTTGGATGAAAACATTGGTTTTATACTGAAACAGGTAATTTTAATGATAATAAAAACCAAATGTGATGGTGATAACAGGATAATAAAATACGCCTGCCTTTCAGGAAAATAAAATAGAGCAATAAAGCAACGCCAATTAAGATGCTGAACTGCTAAACATTTTTCGATATAACTCAGGGAAATAATCTAAAATTAAAAGATTATTAGTAAAATATCCTACTCATAATCAGCACTTTTTTAAAAAACTCATATTTTATATGATGTTAATGAACATACGCAGTTTTATCCGCTGAAATTTGACTTAAGGTTTATTCTGTAGAATGATATTGCCGATTTGGTTTATTTTGATAGCACATGATTTATGTCAAAAAACTAAATAATCCTTTGCCTAAGTGTCAGAAATTAATTTCTGGGCTTCGGCTCCCTTTTGGTTATTAATATCGATTTTACGATTAAAGGAATAAGTTAATTATGAAACTTAACAAATTGGCGCTGGTTCTGGGTTTTGGTGTAGCTTTAACTGCGGGTGCGGCAAACGCGGATGACCAAACTCGACCACAAGAGACAAAAGTAGTTAACCAAGCACAAGAGACAAAAGTAGTTAACCAAGGTAGCGGTACCGTTAAATTCACCGGTTCTATCATTGATGCACCTTGCTCAATCAGAAACACCAATGTTGAAGTTGATATGGGTGCCGTTTCGAATGTTGCTCTGAAAGATGGTGGCCGTTCAGCTTCAACTCCTTTCAAAATTGAATTAGTGGGTTGTACTTTTGAAACTCAGAAAAGTGTGAAAACCACTTTTACTGGCCCAGAAGCTGATGAGAAAGGCTTGCTGGCGATTGAAGGTACAGCACAAGGTGCCGCAATCGCAATTACTAACCACGGTAACAAAGTCATTCCATTGGGCACTGCGTCAGACAACATGTCCCTGCATTTAGGCAACAATGATCTGAACTTTGCTGCGCACCTGAAAGGTCTGAATAGTCAAGGTGGTGTGAAAGCGGGTGATTTTACTGCTATCGCAAACTTTGTTTTAAACTACCAATAATATTGCAATCAAGCTGATCATTTTTAATGCTTGAATATCAGGAAGTTCATTTTAACCATTTGCCTTGACCCTCCTGATAATATATTTAGGGTATTTCTGGGATAGAACGTGTTAGTAAAGTATGACTACAATAGTCTGTAATAAGATCTATTTTATTGATGCAGGTCAATATTATTCATGATCGAATAAACAGATTGTGTCATTAACAAAATAATCCCAATGGCAGTCAATTGAAATACCCTTTCTTATTTACTCTATGAAACATAAACAGAGAACGTAACATATTACGGATAGGCAGGACATGCGGTTATCTCTGCAACTCCAGTATCGGTCAGAGTCCTCAATTGAGATCGATGAACTTTAATGACGCCATGTATGAGGTAAGAACTCCTGTGCGCTTACAGACTTCGCCGTATCAAATAGCGCTAAATTCAAACTGGATTATTAACGATTCATTGTTCAGAGGATGCTATGGCTTTATTTTCAGATTTTATGAGTCATGATTTTTTATTTGGTAATAGAAAAACAATCAGTCATAAAAAAGCAAACCGTAAGAGAGACAATACCTTCAATAAAAATAGTGCAAGTAATAAAAAGAAGATAGCGAATAAAACAAAAACAGAACACTTAATCTTCGGCGTTAAACCTCTTTCAGTTCTCGTACTGTTTGCCTTATCCGGCATTCAGGCCGCACATTCCCGATCATCAATCGAATTTAATATTGGGGCACTGGATGTCAGTGAGCGTACCAATATTGATTTGGATAAATTTGCCCGGGCAGGTTATATCATGCCGGGCAACTATATGATGGGTGTCCGGGTGAATCAGAATGAACTTTTGGATACGTATTCTATTGATTTTATTGCACCGCCTGATGATCCAACGGGCAGTGAAGCCTGTGTGTCCCCTGAATTAGTCAAACAAATCGCCCTGAAACAGCAATGGGTAGAAAAGTTAGGTTGGCAGAATGAAGGTCAGTGCCTTGATCTCAATACCTTGCCGGGTTTGTCAACCCGAGGTGACCTGACGACTTATACGCTGTATTTAATCGTCCCTAAAATTTATCTGGAATATGATTTGCCGGACTGGGACCCTCCTTCACGTTGGGACAATGGTGTCCCCGGATTACTGTTTGACTATAACGTTAACGCACAAACCACCAAACCGAATCACGGCAGTAGTAACCAACAGGTCAGTGCAATCGGAACCGCCGGCATGAATCTCGGGGCGTGGCGTTTTCGGGCTGATTGGCAAGCCAGGTATCATCGTTTCAAAACTCAGGATAATGATAAATCCGGGGATTCTGCTGGAAGAGAACGTGACTGGGATTGGAGTCGCTACTATGTGTATCGTGCGATCCCACGGCTGGAAGCGAAATTGACACTGGGTGAGGATTACCTCAATTCCAGCCTTTTCGATAGTTTCCGTTACACGGGTGCCAGTTTGGTGACGGATGAAAATATGTTGCCACCGAATTTACGTGGATATGCACCGGAAGTCACCGGCGTAGCACGGACGAATGCCAAGGTGACGGTGAGCCAGCAGGGAAGGGTACTGTATGAAACTCAGGTCGCTTCCGGCCCTTTCCGTATTCAGGATCTGAGTGATGCGGTCGCAGGAACACTGGATGTCAGGGTCGAAGAGCAAGACGGCGGCATACAGGAATTTCAGGTCAATACCGCGACCATCCCTTATCTGACACGCCCCGGTCGCATACAGTACAAATTTGTTGCCGGTCAATCCACGAATGACCGGCACCGTCGTGAAGGCCCGGCATTCGGTCTGGGGGAATTCTCGTGGGGAATTAACAATGGTTGGTCGCTGTATGGCGGCTTGTTGGCGGCGGGGGACTATAACGCCCTGTCACTGGGGGTCGGCCGCGACCTGATGATGTTTGGTGCACTGTCGTTTGATGTGACGGAATCAAGGGCAAAATTACCGGGCGAAAACAAAACCCTGACAGGCGGATCTTATCGTCTCAGTTATTCGAAACGTTTTGATCAATATAATAGTCAGGTGACCTTTGCCGGATATCGCTTTTCTGAGCGCAACTTCATGAATATGGGGCAGTATATTGATCGCCGTTATCGCAACGTTTTTTCCGATAGCGGTAAAGAGATGTATACCATTACGTTCAGTAAACAATTTACGGATATCGGCCTTAACACCCATTTTGACTATAGCCATCAAACTTACTGGAACCGGCCAACCAACGATCGCTATAACCTCTCGTTATCCAAATACTTGGATATTGGGCGTTATAAAAATATTAACGTCAGCTTGTCGGCTTACCGTAACAATTTTGACAATAAAAAAGATGACGGCATGTACCTGAACCTTTCTATTCCGTGGGGTGAGCGTGGCACGCTCAGTTACAACGGTATGCTGAATCGTCAGGGGAATGCCCATACCGTGGGCTATTTTGATCGTATTGATGATCGCAATAACTATCGTATTTCAGCCGGGACGAATATCGACGGCAGGGCATCCACTGACGGCTATTACAACCATTATGGTGACAAGGTGTTACTCACTGCCAGTGCCAGCCACCAGAATGGCGGCAATACGACGGCAGCACTTGGCCTGCAAGGTGGGGTGACGGTCACGACAACAGGGGCTGCCCTGCACCGTACCAACCTGCCGGGTGCAACCCGCCTGATGGTCGATACCGAAGGGGTGAGCAATGTTCCTATCCGGGGATTCGGTTCCGCGGTACATACCAACTACTTTGGTAAAGCGGTGCTGGTCGATGTGAACAGCTACTATCGCAACAGTGCGAATATTGACTTAGATAACTTACCCGATGATGTCGAGGCACTGCGTTCCGTTCAACAGGCAACATTAACGGAAGGCGCAATTGGTTATCGTAAATTCCAGGTCATGTCAGGCATGAAAGCAATGACGAATATTCGGTTACCCGATGGTTCATCCCCGCCTTTTGGTGCGTCTGTGGTCAATGCGGCGCAACGTGAAATCGGGATTGTCAGTGATGATGGACATGCTTATCTGAGTGGCATCAATCCGGGGGAAAAACTGAACGTGCATTGGGACGGACGCGCCCGGTGTGAGATTACCGTGCCAGATGAAATAACCGCAGGATCTTTAACTTCGCTTTTACTGCCTTGCCAGTTTTTAACAGGTGATAGTCAGTAAATTGTAAATAAATGATCCAAAAATTCATTATTTAATAACGTATTATATTTGTTTGATTTGAAAAATGCCGCGACTTGCGAGTAGCAGCAATATCAACATAAGTCTCTTTTGAGCATGAGCAAATGACACTATGAAACTGAAAAATATTCTAATGATAACCGCCATGATGGTCACTGGCTTGATGTCAGTTCATCAGGCCATGGCCGCGATAGCCTTGGATCGCACTCGCGTGATCTTTAATGGCAATACCAAATCCGTCAGCCTGAACATTGAAAATCAGCATCTTGATTTGCCCTATCTGGCGCAGGCATGGCTTGAAGATGAGAAGGGAACCAAGATCAATGGCCCACTGGTGGTGGTTCCGCCCGTACAGCGAGTTGAAGCTGGCGCAAAGAGCCAAGTCAAAATTCAGGCCCTGCCGACGATAGCCCAATTGCCACAAGATCGGGAAAGCTTGTTCTATTTCAACATACGTGAAATTCCCCCCCGCAGTGAAAAAGCGAATGTGCTGCAAATCGCCTTGCAAACGCGGGTCAAACTGTTCTATCGCCCGGAAGCGGTGATTGCACGCCGTATTGATCTTGATAACCCGTGGCAGGAAAAACTCACGTTAACCCGTGAAGGTAATCAATATGTGGTGCATAACCCGACACCGTATTACGTCACTATTTCAGAAGCATCGAACAAGGTGAATGGTAAAAGTGCAGAGGATTTTCAGCCGGTGATGCTGGCACCCAGAAGCAGTGAAAAACTGGGTGGAACAGTCAATTCATTCGGGAATGCCCCCGTCTTGACCTATGTTAATGATTATGGTGGACGCCCACAGTTAATATTCAACTGTGGTAACAATAGTAGTAGCAATACTTGCACAGTAACCAAAGCGGTGACGGGTGAAAGCTGATTGCATTGTGCGGATACGCCATTAACCGAAACATTGGCGGGGTATCCGCACAGAATTAGCCGGAATGGGGTGCGTTTTTTCGGCAATAGATTGGATAAGTGTAGGGTAAATAATAATGAATCCGTTGAGCATCAGGTTATCCCGATATGTATTGCCAATGCTATTTTTGTTTGGCATGGGTCACCAGCAAAGTGCCTATGCACAAGGTAGTCTGCTTAAGAATGTCAGGATTACGCTAACTGTACTTGCTCCGACTTGTTCGATTAAGACAAAAGATCGCAACATCGAAGTGGATTTTGGCAATGTCCTTAACAACGATCTTTATCTGAAACACCGGACAGAAGGGCAAAGATTTCATCTGTACTTAGAGGATTGTGATCCTCGTATGATAAAGCGCCTGAAAATCAAATTCTTGGGAGAACCAAGCCCAGAGCTGCCGGGGCTGCTAGCGGTGAGAACCAATGGAAACCTTCGTGGTATTGCCATTGGAATGGAAAAACTCGATGGTACGCCGATGCCATTTAATAAAACCAGTGAATTCCCGTTATTAACCAATAGCACTGAGAATGTGATCCCATTCCGGGCGTATATACAAGCTGCCCCCCGCGTGATCCAAGATAAAACGATGGGTGTTGGTCAATTTACGGCAATCGCGACGTTTGAAGTTAATTACGACTAGTCAGGCTGACTGGTTTTTCCTCCACGATCTTTCGTCAAAGTTTGATGTTATTGGAAAATAAGTTATGCGCTCTATTAAGAAATCGTTGTTGAAGCTGGCTGTCCTGTTGTGTTTAGCCAGTACCACCTATGTTTATGCCGGGGCTTATGTGATGCCGGTTGATACAGTGCCATCAGGTAACCAAGCGGTCACGACCATGGAAATTATTGCTTGGACAGAGGAAGAAGGGATACCGAATCCCTGCTATAGAAATAAACCATGTTATGTCGGCCCAGATGTTCTGTATAAGAATAATAATCGGCCGGGAATGCAAGGTTCCTGCGAAGAGGCAAGAGTATGTTTGAACGACGCAGAAAATTACCGGACAACTGCTGACGTGATGCGAGCCTATAAGCGCAAATTTGGCATTCCTAAACAGGTTACCTTTACTATCATGACCAAAGATGCGGATTGTATCGGTTTGTTTTATACAAATCATATCTCTTCGGGATATGGTTATGCGCAACAATTTCCGAATTCCACTTGCAACAAAATGCCGCCGCCAAATCAAACTTGTAAGCTCGATTTACCTTCTGAAATTGCTTATGGGGAATTAACCGCCAAGGAAGTGAATAATGCGACCCGCACAATTATCGGTTCAGTTAGCTGTGCCCTTTCTAGCAGTAGTATTACATTGCGAACCACAGTAACTAATGAGAGAGAAAGAATTTATCTTGATCCTGATAAGCAAATATATGCGACCTTGTTGATTAATGGAAAAAATACAGAAAATGGTGTGAGGATTGAGGTTAAAGAGAAGTATGAGGAGAAGAAGTTCGAGCTGACTTCAATATTGCACACGCCAATATTACCCAAAGCCGGTAAATATGAAGGTGTTGCTGTCGTTCATTTAACTTATTTATAACTATAAACCGAGAGTAACCATATTATGCAAGTCAGTATGCTGGTAGGAAAACGAATCCAAATAAAAAGAAGAGAAATTGGCGTGACCGCAGCGGAGCTGGCGGACAAAATTGGCGTGAGCCATCAGCAATTGTCACGTTATGAACGCGGAACCAACCGGATCAGCTTGGATCATTTGGTGGCTATTTCTATTGCCCTGGAAACGCCCGCCGCCTGGTTTTTGAAGGATTGTTTTACGCCCCCTCAGGTTAATATGAATAATCAATATGCCTGTGTCGCGGAAACCGTATTGGGTTCATAATCAAAAAAATACCGCCAACAAAAGGGCGGTATTTTTTGGTCAAATGATTTTAGACATCTCTATTTGCCAATCTTGGCGTGCATTTCCTGAACAGAAATCACCTGCTCAGTCGGATCAGCGCTGAGTGCCATGGTGGTGGCAAAACCGCCGTTCAGGGTGGTGTCATAGTGCACTTTATATTGCAGTGCACTGCGGCGCAGCAGTTTTGAATCTTCGATCGCCTGACGACCTGCGGTGGTATTGACGATATAGTCATACTCACCATTTTTGATTCTGTCCTGAATGTGCGGACGTCCTTCATGAACTTTATTCACCAAACGCGGGTTGATCCCGGCTTCACCCAATACAATCGCTGTACCGTGTGTCGCATCCAGTGCAAAACCATGCTTAAGCAACTTCGCGGCTAAATCGACCACCCGCTCTTTATCGCCTTCACGGACAGACAAGAGCGCCCGGCTTTTCTTGCGTAGGGTTGAATTACTGCCCAGCATCGCTTTTGAAAAGGCTTCGGCAAAGGTACGGCCAACGCCCATGACTTCACCGGTAGAACGCATTTCTGGCCCCAGAATCGGGTCAACGCCGGGGAATTTATTGAATGGCAACACGACTTCTTTCACGGAGTAGTAAGGCGGAATGATTTCTTCCATTGCGCCTTGCTCAAGCAGAGACTGGCCTGCCATCACACGCGCCGCTATTTTCGCCAGCGGCCGACCGGTTGCCTTGGAAACAAATGGCACGGTACGGGCTGCGCGTGGGTTCACCTCAATCAGATAGACTTCGTTGTTTTTCACTGCAAACTGGACGTTCATCAGACCACGGACACGCAGTTCAAAAGCCAGTTTTTCCACTTGCTGGCGCATCACATCCTGAATCTCTTTGCTCAGGGTATAAGCCGGCAAGGAACAGGCGGAGTCACCAGAATGCACGCCTGCTTGTTCGATATGCTCCATGATGCCGCCAATCAGGACGCGTTCACCATCACAGATGGCATCCACATCGACTTCAACCGCGTCATCAAGGAAACGATCCAGCAGGACGGGCGCATCGTTGGATACGCTAAACGCAGTCTGGAAGTAACGGCGCAAATCTGACTCGTCGTAGACGATTTCCATTGCACGCCCGCCCAGTACATAAGATGGGCGAACAACCAGCGGATAACCAATCTCATTCCCTTTTTCAACCGCCTGCTCGATAGTGGAAACGGTGGCATTGGCCGGCTGTTTCAGGCCAAGGCGATTAACCGCTTGCTGGAAACGTTCACGGTCTTCTGCACGGTCAATGGCATCAGGGCTGGTGCCGATAATCGGAACCCCCGCCGCTTCCAGTTCACGCGCCAGTTTCAGTGGCGTCTGGCCGCCATACTGAACGATAACCCCTTTTGGCTGTTCAACACGCACGATTTCCAGCACGTCTTCCAGTGTGACCGGCTCAAAATAGAGACGATCGGACGTGTCATAATCGGTGGAAACCGTTTCTGGGTTACAGTTCACCATGATGGTTTCAAAACCATCTTCACGTAAAGCCAGAGAGGCGTGCACGCAGCAGTAATCGAACTCAATGCCTTGCCCGATACGGTTCGGGCCTCCGCCCAATACCATGATTTTCGGTTTGTCACTGGTCGGGTTGGCTTCACATTCGTCTTCGTAGGTGGAGTACATGTAAGCGGTATCGGTGGCAAATTCCGCCGCACAGGTATCAACACGCTTGTAAACGGGATATAAGTTGTAGTCAGAGCGTAGCTTACGGATCTCTTTGCCGGAGATCCCCACCAGTTTTGCCAGATGTGCATCGGCAAAACCCTTGCGTTTAAGGTGACGCAAGAAATCAGCAGTCAGGCCGTTAACACCTTGCTCTGCCACTTGTTCTTCCAGACGGATCAATTCTTCAATTTGTACCAAAAACCAGCGGTCGATGTTGGTCAGGTTGAAGACGCCATCAACGGACATGCCAGCGCGGAAAGCATCCGCGATATACCAAATACGCTCGGCACCGGCATTTTTCAGTTCACTGCGGATTTTGGTCAGGGATTGTGGATCATCCAGATTGACTTCGGGGTCAAATCCGGTCACGCCGACTTCCAGGCCACGCAGGGCTTTCTGCATGGACTCCTGGAAAGTACGGCCGATTGCCATCACTTCACCCACCGATTTCATCTGGGTGGTCAGGCGGTCATTGCTGCCGGCAAATTTCTCGAAGTTGAAGCGAGGAATTTTCGTTACCACATAATCGATGGAAGGCTCGAAAGACGCCGGCGTCCGTCCGCCCGTGATATCGTTCATCAATTCATCGAGGGTATAACCGATGGCCAGTTTTGCCGCGATTTTCGCGATGGGAAAACCGGTTGCCTTGGATGCCAGCGCCGAAGAACGGGAAACGCGTGGGTTCATTTCAATGACGATCAGGCGGCCATTTTTCGGGTTCACGGCAAACTGAACGTTTGACCCCCCGGTTTCGACGCCAATCTCACGCAATACCGCCATCGAAGCGTTACGCATGATTTGATATTCTTTGTCGGTCAGTGTCTGTGCCGGGGCGACGGTGATGGAGTCGCCGGTATGGATACCCATGGGATCGAAGTTTTCAATTGCGCAGACGATAATGCAGTTATCATTTTTATCCCGCACCACTTCCATTTCGTACTCTTTCCAGCCAATCAGGGATTCATCGATCAGTAATTCATTGGTTGGAGAGAGGTCTAATCCGCGTTCACAGATTTCTTCGAACTCTTCACGGTTGTAGGCAATGCCGCCACCGGTTCCGCCCATGGTGAAAGAGGGGCGAATAATGCAGGGGAAACCCACGTCTTCCGCGACGGCCAGCGCTTCTTCCATCGAATGGGCAATACCAGAACGCGCGGTGTCCAAGCCGATCTTTTTCATCGCCTGATCAAAACGCCGGCGATCTTCGGCTTTATCAATGGCATCAGCCGTTGCACCAATCATGGTCACGCCAAATTCTTTCAGTACGCCCTGACGTTCCAGTTCTAATGCACAGTTGAGTGCTGTTTGCCCGCCCATTGTCGGCAGGACGGCATCTGGACGCTCTTTTTCAATGATTTTGCGGACGACTTCCCAATGAATTGGCTCGATATAGGTCGCATCGGCCATTTCAGGATCGGTCATGATCGTTGCCGGGTTCGAGTTGACCAGAATGACACGATACCCTTCTTCCCGCAGCGCCTTACAAGCTTGTGCGCCGGAGTAGTCAAATTCACAAGCCTGACCGATAACAATTGGGCCGGCACCTAAGATCAGGATACTTTTAATATCAGTACGTTTTGCCATTTTTCTTCTTCTCCTGATTATTTGGTGTTCTCAACGTTTGTCTGGCGATATTGCTCAATTAACTCGATAAAGTGATCGAACAGTGATGCGGCTTCATGTGGGCCGGGGCTGGCTTCGGGGTGTCCCTGAAAGCTGAATGCGGGCTTGTCAGTACGGTGGATGCCTTGCAATGTGCCATCAAACAGAGACTTATGCGTTACGCGCAGGTTGGCGGGCAGCGAGCTTTCATCAACGGCAAAACCGTGGTTCTGTGCCGTGATCATGACAACATTGCGATCCAGATCTTTGACCGGATGGTTTCCGCCGTGGTGACCAAACTTCATTTTCACGGTTTTTGCACCACTGGCCAGCGCCAGCAACTGGTGTCCCAGACAGATACCAAAGACCGGAATGTCGGTATTCAGGAAGGTCTTGATGGCGTCAATGGCATAGTCGCATGGCGCTGGATCACCCGGCCCGTTGGAGAGGAAAATGCCATCGGGTGCCATTTTCAACACTTCATCTGCGGGGGTTGTTGCCGGTACAACGGTCACGCGGCAGCCGCGATCCACCAGCATACGCAGAATGTTGCGCTTCACGCCAAAATCATAGGCCACGATGTGGTAAGGCAGTTCTTGCGCTTTACGCGTTTCTGGTAGCCCATCCGCCAATGCCCAGCTCCCTTGCAGCCATTGGTAAGATTGTGCTGTCGTGACTTCTTTCGCTAAATCCATGCCTTTCAGGCCAGGAAAGGCGTTTGCTTTTTCCAGCGCAACTTGGGCATCGGCTTCATTACCCGTATTACCGGCAGCAGTATTACCAGTAACAGTATTACCGGCAATGATACAGCCGTTCTGGGCGCCTTTTTCTCTCAACAAGCGGGTTAACTTACGTGTATCGATATCCGCAATGGCGACAATATGGTGACGTTTCAGGTAATCAGACAGGTTTTCTTCACTGCGGAAGTTGCTGGTCACTAAGGGTAAATCGCGAATGACTAAGCCTTGGGCTTGAATGGCGGGGGATTCTTCATCAGCGGCATTGATGCCGACATTACCAATATGGGGATAAGTGAGAGTTACAATTTGGCGGGAATAGGAAGGGTCGGTAAGTATTTCTTGATATCCGGTTATTGAGGTATTGAAGACCACTTCTCCAACAGCCACACCTTCTGCACCAATGGCGCGACCGTGGAATTGGGTTCCATCTTCCAGAACCAATATAGCTGACTTAATCAAAACACCCTCCAGAATGAATAATCAGTTGCATCCAATGCATATTAATTCAGACTTAATCCATAAAATCAACGCCAATCATGATTTGTAGCAAAATTTTGGCAAATTGCGCGCATTCTAATGATGAGCGGGAGGGTTGTCTACAAAAAATGGCATTTTTATTGTTTTTTTTACAACTCTCGCGCTTGTATTGAGTTAATGCCGCTGAAAAACAGAAGAAAAGTGGGTATGAATAATCGATTACGGTGAGGAAAACTTAAAAACAGGAAAAAAGAGGATTTTTTTGGTGTTTATGGAAAAAAGACAGCAATAAGGTTAAGTTTTTTTTGTAAAAACAGTGATTAATTCAGTGATTAAGTAATAAATGATGTTTATGTCATTATTACGCAATTATGTATAAAATAATTGCGTAATTACAATGTGTTATTGTTTTTTAAAATCAAATTTTATCAAGGTTCAATACATCTTTCATATTGTAAAGACCACGGTTTTTCCCTGTTAACCATATTGCTGCCTTAATGGCACCATTAGCAAAGGTCATGCGGCTTGAAGCCTTGTGACTTATCTCTACACGCTCACCAATATCGGCAAAGATCGCGGTATGCTCTCCCACGATATCTCCTGCCCGTATCGTGGCAAATCCAATGCTTTTCGGATCGCGCTCTCCGGTATGGCCTTCACGGGTGTAAACTGCGCAGGTCTGGAGATCACGGCCTAGTGCACCGGCGATGGATTCTCCCATTGCCAATGCGGTTCCTGACGGTGCATCCACTTTATGGCGATGGTGTGCTTCAATAATTTCGATATCGGTATATTCCCCCATCACCGTGGCGGCTTTTTCCAGCAGTTTTAACACCAGATTGACGCCGACACTAAAATTCGCCGCAAAAACAATGGGGATATCGAGGGAGGCTTGTGCAATGGCTTGTTTACCAGCATCATCAAAACCGGTTGTACCAATCACCATGGATTTGCGATGTTGCCGACATAGAGAGAGGTAGGCTAATGTCCCTTCCGGGCGGGTAAAATCGACCAGCACATCAAAGTGTTCAATGACCTGATGCAGGTCATCATGGATAATGACACCGTTGTTACCCATTCCTGCCAGCTCGCCGGCATCAGCGCCCACTAATGAAGAGCCGGAACGTTCTAATGCCGCGCCAAGTGTAACGCCATCCAACAACTGGACGGCCTGAATAAGATTGCGTCCCATGCGTCCGCCAGCGCCCACGATAGCAACGCGAATATCTGTCTCAGCCATAAGGCCCTCTCTGTGAATCATTTTTCATTGAGTAATAAAGGCAATTTTTTAAGGAAATTGTTTTAAGGAAACTGTTTTAAGGAAACTGTTTTAAGGAGACCGCGTTCTACAGCTTAACTGGCAAGGCGTGGCTGTGCCAGATTTATAGCCTGACAATAAGAAAAACAGGAAACAGGCTGGCAGTTATAAAAAAAACTAAACTTTATCTGAGATGGCTTCTTTACGCAGGCATTGAGCCAAAAACTCGATGAATACGCTCAGTTTTGGCGGTAAATGTCGCGTTGGGGGGTAGAGTATCCAAAGCTCACCAGTATAGTTGGCCTTAAAATTCCAGTCAGGCAGCACTTGAACCAGCCGCCCCTGCTGTAAAGCCGGCTTAGCCGTAAAGTAAGGTAAACTGCCAATTCCAATATGTTGCAGTACCGCATCAAGCCTGACTTCGGTATGGTTGGCGGCATAACGCCCATGAATATTGACGGTGGCAATCTTGTTACCCTGACTAAATTTCCAGCGCGAATCACCGGGTTCTTCTCCAAGGTAGATGCAGCCATGATTTTTCAGGTCGTGCGGGTGTTGTGGAATGCCATGTTGTGCAAGGTATTCAGGGGTTGCACATAGCATATGCCAGATATTCAATAAGCGTCGTCCCATATGACCCGGAGGCGGTTGATCGGTAATTCGGATGGCGAGATCAATCTGATCGTCTATCAAATCGACATACCGATCATCAAGCCGTAAGTTCACATCGACTTTGGGGTATTGGGCAAGAAATGCCGGTATATGAGGATGAATAACAAAACGCCCGACGGCTTTGGGCACACTGACCCGTATGATCCCTTGTGGTTCATGGTTGATAGCCCCTGATACCGCCATGACCTCCTGAGCCGCATTGACCATCTCCAGGCAGCGCTTGTAAATTTCCTGACCACTATCACTCAAGCGCAGCTTACGTGTTGTTCTCTGTAAGAGACGGGTGCCAAGTGCTTTTTCCAATTTAGCCACCGAGCGACTAATGGCGGAAGGCGTCGCGGCAAGCTGGCGCGCTGTTTCAGAGAAGCTGCCCGTCTCAACCACTTTTGCGAAAATAGCCATCTCGCGCAGTAAGGTTATCGTGTTATTTGTGCTCATAAGTCAAAAGTTATTTGATTTTTGGATGGATTATCACTGTTAAGCCTATTTAATACAATCAGGGATAAATTTGCTGATACCAGGGAATATTAATCATGTCTGAACGTCTCTATTTATCCAGCACTTGCCTGTCAAGGGAAGTTGAAATCCTGGATTGCGCCCTCTGTGATGATGAACGTTATGCGATCCAATTAAAAGCCACGCCATTTCATCCGCAAGGAGGAGGCCAACCCAGTGATACCGGCTGGCTTAATGATGTGGAAGTCACTCATGTCACGTTAGAAGATAATAGAATAATCCATTACACAACCCATCCGGTAACGACTGGCGTTGCCTTGGCCCGCGTTGATGAGAAACGCCGCCAGTTACATTCACAATTACATTCTGCGGGGCATCTTATCGGTCATATTGTCGAGCTGCTGGGTTGGCATCCTATCAGGGCACACCATTGGCCCGGAGAAAGTCGTGTTACCTTTAAGTCAGGGTCTTGTGCACAAGCCTTTTCAGTTGAAGATCTCCAGAAAAGATGTGACCAATGTATTGATGAAAACTTACCTTGCCAAATCACTGTGCGTGATGATGGGTTTAGACAAGTCAGTTTTGGCACGTTTATCCCTTATCCCTGTGGTGGAACACACGTGGCGTCATTAAGGCAAATCCACGGACTGCGGATACAGGCGATACAGGAAAAGAAAGGTCAGTTATCAGTGAAATATGAAGTAGTATTTCCAGCGTAATTTGATTATGATGATAAATTATTCTCTTATCTCATTTTATCTTAATTGAAATTAATCTTTTAAATGTAAATGACGATTTAAAAATCGTAGATCACTTCCTTAACTCCTCACGCCGCGAAGAGTAAGGAAGTTTCATCATTTAAGTGTATTACTATTATGAAAGTTTATTTACTTGGATTTACACGATAAATAAATGGCTGTTTGATTTATTTAATAAATATAGTTATTTATTATGATGTTGGCAAACCCATAAAATAAATAAAATTCTGGGTACATAAATCATGTTAAGATCAAAATCGTTTAATATTAATTCGCCTTCATTTTCTGGTTCTTTAACCCACGCTAAGTCTGTTTCGGATATCAATAAGGCAATATTTGATGCCAGAATATTTATAACCATCAAGAAGGTGAGCGCAGAGGAAGCATTGCCTCTCACTGATATAATTGTGATTAATAGTCGGGGGTGGAGATATGAGAACCCTTTGGAGGCACCTGATGATGAACAAACAAAGTGGAATAAAAGGTATGATGATGCACATAATATGCTTTGTTGTATGGATAGCTATATAAAATATATGGATAAAAAAAATTTATTGTTTTTTGTTGCTTATTTCAGAGGTGTGCCTGTCGGTGCTTTACAGTTTACCTATAAAGATGAACCTGATAAAAATAAACCTGCTGATGCACCAAAAATCAATTACTTGGTAACTCATTGTGGTATTCGAAATTGTGGTGTTTTACTTGTGGAGTATGCGGTAAACCAATCACTGGGATTAAACATGGAGGGGAAGTTAAGACTTGCGCCACTAGACAACTCATCAATACCAATATCTCTCAATATGGGATTTACTCGATTAGAGGGTAGCAACAATTTGTATCTGAATCCTGCTGAAAGTAATCAATGGCACTTAAATAATGGTCGTTTTCGATATAGTGGCTGTTAAGGTATTTTTTGATTGGGCACTCAAGGTATCGCAAGATACTCGGCTTTTTATCGTGATCGCATCAGGGTTAAACCAGCCCGAAAAAGCCGAGTTTGATTTTATATGAGCTAAAATGGCGCTTTTAAGCTAATTGACCTCTTTCACCTCAAGGCGCAACTCTTTTGGTACTTCGAAAACAATATTTTCTTCCCGGCCATGCAGTTCGTTCACCGTTTCTGCACCGAACGTTTTCAGGCGCTCAATCACCTGTTGTACTAAAATATCAGGCGCAGATGCGCCCGCTGTGACACCCACTGCGCTCACACTGGTGATCCACGTTTCTTGGATATCCTCAGCAGAATCAATCAAATAAGCCGGTTTTCCGACCCGTTGTGCCAGTTCAGCCAAACGATTTGAGTTCGAGGAGTTTTTCGAGCCGACAACCAAAACAACATCAGCCCCCAATGCCAAATCACGCACTGCTTCCTGACGGTTAGTCGTGGCATAACAGATATCATCTTTACGTGGGCCGACAATCTTGGGGAATCTTGCATTAAGTGCATCAATCACTTCAGAAGTATCATCAACAGAAAGTGTCGTTTGGGTCATAAAACAGAGGTTATTCTCATCCTTGACTTGCAGTTTCCACACATCTGCCGGTGATTCCACCAGATACATGCCACCTTCAGGATTATTGTATTGCCCCATCGTACCTTCTACTTCGGGGTGACCAGCGTGACCAATCAAGATGGCTTCTTTACCCTTGCGACTTGCCCTTGCCACTTCCATATGCACTTTGGTCACCAGCGGGCAGGTCGCATCAAACAGCATGGTTAAATGACGGGAGCGGGCTTCTGCACGAATGGCTTGGGAAACACCATGCGCAGAGAAGATCAAAATGGCACCATCGGGCACTTCTGAAATATCTTCAATGAAGATAGCCCCCCGCTTCCTCAGGTTATCAACCACATAGCGGTTATGGACGACTTCATGGCGAACATAAATAGGCGCACCGTACAATTCCAGTGCGCGTTCTACGATGCTGATAGCGCGATCAACACCAGCACAGAAACCACGCGGGTTAGCCAGTAATATTTGCATGGGTTTCCTCCAACTGAGGGTCAATTTCCAACACTTCGATCTCAAAAGTGATGTTTTGTTCAGCCAGTGGATGGTTAAAATCAACAGTAACGGAACCTTCAGCCACTTCTTTGATAAATCCGGGCATTTCACTGCCATTCATGGCTGTAAATAACATAATGGTTCCCACTTCTGGGATGCCGGCGTCGGAAAAATCACGGGGCGTGAAGTATTGGACTAAATCAGGATTATATTTGCCAAAAATGGCTTCTCCGGCCAGCGTAAACTGATGTTTATCACCGGCTTTCAAACCAAGAAGCTGTTCTTCCAGCGGGGCAGAGAGACTACCATCACCGAGGCGGAATAATGCGGGTTTGTCTTGACTGTAAGTCGAGTCTGCCGTCGAGCCATCATCCAGCTTTAATGTGAAATGTAATAAAACTGCACTGTGCGCTTGCACCTGCATTGACATGTTGCTCAAACCTTTTACTTAAAAATGATTGCAAGTATACCGCTATTGGGTATCGATGACGTTACCAGCCCCTCAATACAATAGGGGCTGGTTTATTATCATGCTTCCAATGACTCAATGTTCAATTACGCTTTCGTGGCAGCTTTCTTATCTTTGTCATCAGGGCTGATAAGGCTCTCTATGATAATGAGCGCTGCCCCGATGCAAATTGCAGAATCTGCAATATTAAAGGTAGGAAAATGCCACTCACCGACATAAAAGTCGATGAAATCGACAACAAAGCCATGCACCAGCCTATCGAACAAATTCCCCAATGCCCCACCAATCACTAAGGCGTAGGCAATATTGCCCAACTTTTGCCTGGCATTGGAACGATACATCATCGTCAGCAGGACAACCGTAATAGCAATTGCCACTAATGCAAAGAACCAACGCTGCCAGCCACCTTTATCGGCCAGAAAACTAAAAGCTGCCCCCAAGTTCTGGGCATAAGTCAGGTTGAAATAAGGTATTAATGGCGTTGATTCATACAAGGTGAAGTGCTGCAACACTAAGTGTTTGCTGCCCAAATCCAGTATTAATACCACAACAACCAGCCAAAGCCAGCGAAGTCCGGTGGAACAAATGGGTTTACTCATCAGGCAAATTTACGCTCTTCACCGTTCCCGGCAATGTTAGTCACACAGCGGCCGCAAAGTTCTGCATGTTCCGCCACCAGCCCCACGTTTTTAGCATAGTGCCAGCAACGTGGACATTTTTCTCCGTCCGCTTTGCGGAAGGCTATTTTCAGGCCAGCAAGTTCGCTTTGTTGTGCATTCTCATCGGCAGCGGCATAAGCAGCCACGTCAACCTGAGAAGTCAGTAGAACAAAACGCAGTTCGTCAGACAGTTTGCCCAGTTTTTCTGCCAGTGCGTCATCCGCATAGAGCGTGACAGCCGCTTCCAGTGAACTGCGGATGTGCTTGTCAGCACGCGCCTGTTCCAGGACTTTATTCACTTCGCCACGTACTGTCAGCAGGTCAGCCCAGAAAGTATCGTTCATATCTTCGCCATCTGCCAGACCAAACAGCCCGTCATACCACTCTTCGGTGAAGACATATTGCGCACGTTTACCCGGCAGTTCATGCCAGATTTCATCTGCCGTGAACGACAGAATCGGCGCCATCCAGCGAACCAGCGCTTCTGAGATATGGAACAAGGCAGTTTGGCAGCTACGGCGGGCAAGGCTGTCACTTTTCGCGGTGTACTGGCGATCTTTAATGATATCCAGATAGAACGAACCCATTTCCACGGAACAGAACTGCATCAAACGTTGCACCACGGAGTGGAAATCATACTCGTCATAGTATTTCAGGATATCAGCCTGTGCTGCCTGTGCGCGGCCGACTGCCCAGCGATCCAGAACAACCATGTCTTCCGCTTTTACCCTATGCTCTTCTGGGTTAAAGCCATTCAGGTTTGCCAGCAGGAAGCGTGCAGTGTTGCGGATACGGCGGTAAGCGTCAGCGGAACGTTTCAGGATCTCGTCAGAAACCGCGATTTCGCCAGTATAGTCGGTAGATGCCACCCATAAACGCAGGATATCTGCGCCCAGCTTGTTCATCACATCCTGCGGACTGACGGTATTACCGATGGACTTGGACATTTTACGCCCTTGTTCATCAACGGTGAAACCATGAGTCAGTACCTGACGGTAAGGCGCTTCGCCTTTGATCGCCGTGGACAGCATCAGTGAAGACATGAACCAGCCACGGTGTTGGTCAGAACCTTCCAGATAGATATCGGCTGAATGGCCGTTGAATTCCGGGCGTGCATCCACCACTGAAGAGTGGGTACTGCCTGAATCAAACCAGACATCCAGCGTATCCGATGCCTTGATGTAATCAGCAGCCTCATCACCCAGCAGTTCAGTTGCGTCCAGATCCCACCATGCCTGAATGCCATCAACTTCGACGCGCCTGGCCACTTCTTCGATCAACTCAACAGTACGCGGGTGTGGCTCTTGGGTCTCTTTATGAATAAACAGCGACATCGGCACGCCCCATGTACGCTGGCGGGAGATACACCAGTCCGGGCGGTTTTCTACCATTGATTCGATACGCGCCTGTCCCCAGCCGGGTATCCACTGCACATCCTTGATCTCTTTCAGGGACTGTTCGCGCAAGCCGTTTTTATCCATGCTGATGAACCACTGTGGCGTTGCACGGAAGATAATGGGTTTTTTGTGGCGCCAGCAGCAAGGATAGCTGTGCTGGATTTTTGCCAGATTCAGCAGTGCGCCTTTCTCTTTCAGCAACTCAACGATGATGTCGTTCGCTTTGAAGACAAATTGTCCATCCAGGGAAGGATAAGTGCCAGAGATAAAGCAGCCGTTCGGCCCTACCGGATTGGCGATTTCAAGGCCATATTTTAAGCTGATGGAGTAATCGTCAGGGCCGTGACCCCCCGCAGTATGTACGGCACCTGTACCGGCTTCCAGTGTGACGTGATCACCGAGGATGGCAGGCACATCGAAGCCCATGAATGGGTGGTTGAAGCGCATCAGTTCCAGTGCGTCGCCAGCACAATCACCCAAGACCGCCCATGCCGTGATACCGGCACGCTGCATCACACTTTCGACCAGTTCCGCCGCCAGAATCAGGCACTCGTTGTCAATTTTGATCAACTGGTAGGTGATTTCCGCACCCAAGGAAATGGCACGGTTTGCCGGTAATGTCCACGGCGTGGTGGTCCAGATGATCAGAGAAACCGGCAACCCTTGTGGTTGTACACCGAATTTGGCGTACACGGCACCGGCATCAACCGCTGCAAAGCGCACATCGATGGACGGGGAGGTTTTATCGTAGTATTCCACTTCTGCTTCGGCGAGGGAGGAACCACAATCCGTGCACCAGTGAACGGGTTTTACGCCTTTCAGCAAATGCCCATTGTCGATAATGCGGCCCAGTGCCCGAATGATGTCAGCTTCCGTTTTGAAGTCCATGGTCAGGTAAGGTTTATCCCAATCGCCCAGTACCCCCAGACGTTTGAAGTCCGTTTTCTGTGCTTCGACCTGAGTCATGGCATATTTGCGGCACTCAGCACGGAATTGGGCGGCGGAAAATTTTTCCCCCGGCTTGCCGATAATCTGCTCAACCTTAAGCTCAATGGGCAAACCGTGGCAGTCCCAACCGGGAATATAAGGTGAATCGAAGCCTGATAGCCCTTTGGACTTAATAACAATATCTTTGAGAATTTTATTAACTGAGTGACCAATATGAATATCGCCATTTGCATAGGGAGGGCCATCATGCAGAATAAACGTTTTCTTGCCAGATTTTGCTTTCCTGATGGCCTGATACAACCCTTCCTTGTACCAACGACTCAACATATCTGGTTCGCGCTTGGCTAAATCCCCGCGCATGGGGAACCCTGTTTCCGGTAAATTCAGGGTATTTTTGTAGTCACTCATTATAGATTCTCAGTTCCAATTTTCCGCTAGATACATAACTCGGATCGCTGCAAGAAATAGTTTCTCGCAGCAACCACATCATTTGCGATTTGCTGTTTAAGCGCATCAAGCGACGCAAATCGCTGCTCATTACGCAATTTTTTGCGTAATATTACATCGATATGACGCCCATACAGATCCATTTGGGTATCAATCAAATGCACTTCAAGTTGCAGGCCTTGGCCCGCAACGGTAGGGCGATTGCCTATGTTCGCAACACCCGGCAGGGGCTTATCACCCAATCCAAGGACTTCAACAGCATAAACGCCCTGAACCGGTGCCACCAGACGTTTCAACGGTAAGTTAGCCGTGGGGAAACCGATGGTGCGTCCCAATTCTTTACCGTGAACGACTCTGCCACTGATGCTGTAAGGATGCCCCAGTAATATTTCGGCCAAAGCCAGATCATCACTTTGCAGTGCCTGACGAATAGCTGTACTGCTGATCCGAAGACCACTGTCACAAAAGCTGTCGGTGCTGGCGACATCAAAACCGTATTGTTTACCTGCTTGCTGCAAGTAGTGGAAATCGCCAAGGCGATTTTTGCCAAAACGGAAATCGTCCCCGATTGCCAGAAACTTAACACCCAGTTTTTCAACGAGCAACTGTGAAACAAAGGCTGCGGGTGAGTTAGCGGCAAAATGTTTGTCAAATTTCACACATAACAGATAATCAACGCCATTTTGGGCCAGATACTTTATTTTATCCCTTAGCCTTGTCAGGCGGGCTGGCGCTTTATCCGCCACAAAAACTTCCAGTGGCTGCGGTTCGAAAATCATGACCATCGTCGGTAACCCGAGACGCTGCCCTTCTTGCTTTACGTATTTTAATAAGGCCTGATGCCCGCGATGGACACCATCAAAATTACCAATCGTCAGCACGCAACCATGGTGACGCGCCCGGATATTGTGTATACCGCGAATTAGCTCCATAGCTGGCTCAATACCGTGGAAATTGCCGGATTATACCTTGTACAACGCACAAGGTTAACCCACGATCACAAAGGGTTTTAATTAATAACCTGATTCATACAATAAAAATAGGCCAGACGCCCGAAAAATATTTAATTTATCGCATTTCTCTGGGATTCATTCAGTTTTTTATTGCGAAAGACTATATTCCCTCTCGGTAAGCTGATAAAATCCTGCCCCATCACAACGTAACCAGCGTCGCCGTACAACGACGCTTATTTGCACAAATCCATTGACAAAAGAAGGCTGAACAGGCATATTCCTCGGCCTTTGAATTGTCCACGATAGAATATATTTGGGAGTTGGACCTTGGCTAATATCAAATCAGCTAAGAAACGCGCCGTACAGTCTGAGAAACGCCGTCAGCACAACGCAAGCCGTCGTTCTATGGTGCGTACTTTTATCAAGAAAGTATACGCGGCTATCGCTTCTGGCGATAAAGAAGCTGCACAGAAAGCATTCAATGACATGCAACCTATTGTTGATCGTCACGCCTGTAAGGGTCTGATCCACAAAAACAAAGCAGCACGTCATAAATCTGCACTGGCAGCGCAAATTAAAGCAATGTAATCATTGTTTTGGTTATGCTAAAAAAACCGGCTTTAAGCCGGTTTTTTTGTACCTGTCGGTTTTAATTTGCTGATTTTACCGTAATTTTTCAGGACGGCTTTTGGGTGGCGAACTGAATAAAGCAGAAAAATCTTTGTTACACACGCGCTGGACTGCCGGATGCTGGATCATGCGCTCGGCAAAGATAACGTAATACTCTTCCTGTACCGTATCCAACCGGCCTATCTCAATAATATCGCTGTCAGCAAAAATATCATTGGCATAGAAAGAAGGCGCAATGAAAATGGCATTGTGATACAGACCAAACGCTTTCATCAGGGCGGCGTCATCAAATTCGCCCAGTACTTCAACTTGCAGGTTTTTATTGCGTATCCATGTCAGGAGCTTTCTGCCCAGCATCGAGCGGCGGCCAGGAATTAATAAACGGCGCTCTTCCAGACATTCTGGAAAGGGCATTTCCGGGATCGGCTGGCGGCAGTAAAAACTGATATTGCATTCCCCCAGTTTCACTGAAAACAACCCTTCCTGTTGAGAAGAATCCACCGGACAATCGGATAGGATCATATCCAGTTTATGCTGGCTCAGTTGCTCAAGCAGCATTTCATGGGTCGATTCAAAACAACGCAAGTGGATTTTCTCATGCTCCACAACGGTCGTTTCCAGCACCTTGCTGACCAAACGTTTGGACAGCGCATCAGCAACACCCACATCAAACAGCAGGTTGGCTTCCCGGCTGTAAGTCACGATGTCCAGCATTTCCTGACTGAGGGTAAACATTTTATCCGCATAGCGGAAAATCAACTGCCCCAGTTCTGAGGGCACCAAACCTCTTCCCTGACGCTTGAATAATTTTCCCCCCATACGCTCTTCCAACGCTTTTATCTGCCCGGTAATGGTTTGTGGGGTCAGGTAGAGCGCTTCTGCGGCACCCACCACAGAGCCTTCCTTGCAAACGTGCCAAAAATAATAGAGATGGTTAAAATTTAAATGTGAAACCCGCATATATTTATCCTTGTGTATTGCCTCACATCTGTACAACAGCCGTGACCATACATTTCAGGCCGCCAGATTATGGCGTTTTCCTATTTTTCTATTGATATTAAATAAATTTTCATAATAGTGAGAGCCTGTAACCCTGCCCCGCGCGCCGCGTGGGACAAGATTTACGCCTATCATGTTGAAACGCTATTTAACCGGATGAATTAATTCGGAAATTCTTTCTGATTTTGTGCTTAAATTAGTCTATTCATTGGCTTTTGGCTACGCTTTTTTCTGCGCTACTTTTCTTTGGTCATCATCTTTGGCAATCGTCTGTTCAGTAAGCCATAACCGACGACAGCCGCAGTAGTAGACCCCACCAAGATGCCCAAGCGGGAGTAGGTGCTGAAGGTGTCATTGAGGCCTTCAAATGCCAGTGCAGAGATAAAAATAGACATAGTAAAACCGATCCCACACAGTACGGAAACCGCGAAGATTTGCTGCATGCTAATGTTTCCCGGCAATTTCGCCACGCCCAGTTTTACCGAAACCCAGCTAAACAGGAAAATCCCCAATGGCTTGCCAATCAACAGGCCAAGGGCAATGCCTACCGGCAACATACTGGTTAAGCCGTCTAATGTGACGCCCTGCAAGGAAACCCCGGCATTGGCAAAGGCAAACAGTGGCAGGATGAAATAGGCGACCCACGAATGCAGTTCATGCTCCAGCGTTTCGGAGGGGGACTGACCTTTTTTGTCACGCAGCGGGATCAAGAATCCAACGATAACACCGGCTAATGTGGCATGAACACCCGATTTCAAGATACATACCCATAAAACAACACCCACAATCAGATAAGCGGATGTTTTAGCGATCCCCTTCCTATTCATCCAGATCAACAGCCCAATCATAATGATTGCCATGCCTGATGCAGCCAAAGACACTGTTTTGGTATAAAACAAAGCAATAATTATGATGACCCCTAAATCATCAATAATCGCCAGCGCCAGCAAAAAGACTTTTAATGCAGTGGGAACCCGTTTCCCCAGCAACGCCATAACCCCCAGTGCAAAAGCGATATCGGTTGCACAGGGAATTGCCCAACCTTGCTGTGTGATTTCATCTCT
Source organism: Xenorhabdus sp. IM139775 (assembly GCF_028598745.1). Taxonomy (GTDB): domain Bacteria; phylum Pseudomonadota; class Gammaproteobacteria; order Enterobacterales; family Enterobacteriaceae; genus Xenorhabdus. Next base: position 4,021 of record NZ_JAQRFK010000015.1, on the reverse strand, counting down.
GCCATTAAACAGCAGATAAATCAGGGCAGGCACTAACATTCCTCCCAGCGCGGCAATAGCCGGAAAAATGGCTTTGTCACGACCGGCAAGCGAGCCTTCTATTAGTTCCCGTTTCACTTCCAGCCCGACAATGAGAAAAAATACCGCCATTAATCCGTCATTTATCCATAATAATAATGGCTTGTTGATTTCCAATGCAGCGAATTGCATCGCAACCGGAAGATTGAGAAATTGATGATAAAGCGCCTGCAATGGCGTATTTGCCATAATCAGTGCAATAACGGCGGCGGCAATGAGAAGGAGGCCTCCGGCAGCCTCTAATTTCAAGAATTGGCGAATAATTGCTGTCATGGATAAATTAACCTAGGAAATTGTTCAAGGTCATGAATGTTATGACAGTTATGACTTCGGAGAAAGTGGTTTATTTGTGCTTCATCAATCGTTTTATCCGAGTTGTAACGCGATGAAATAATGTTTTTCGCAATATTGATAAGCTATCACTGCATGACAGAATAATTTTTAACCATTATTTAAGCCAACGATATCAATAAAATCACCTATGACAACGTTACTTTTCCTGTTTGTCCTTGGCGCGGCTTTGCTGCATGCCAGTTGGAATGCCTTAGTTAAGGTTAGCGCTGATCGGTTCTTGGGCATTGCGATCATTGTCTTCTTTGCCGGGCTTATTGCGACATTGGGGCTGTTTTGGGTTGGATTGCCGACACTCTCCTCTCTGCCGTGGTTAATATTATCTGCGGTCTTACATACGGCTTATTGTCTGTTTTTAAGCCGCTCTTACACGACGGGAGACTTAGGGCAGGTATATCCCATTGCCAGAGGTTGTGCGCCATTAATCACGGCGTTATTGAGCTGGCTTATCTTGCGGGAAATGTTACCGCCGCTTGCCATGTTGGGCGTGGGGCTCATTATCGTGGGGATTATGTTGATTGCCTTTCCACAAGGGAAGAAATCCTGGCAATTAGATCGCAAGACGTTGCTTGCCGCTATCACAACCTCCGTATTTACTGCGGGTTATACCTTAGCCGATGGCGCAGGCTCCCGCACCAGCGAGGAGCCTTTGACCTATATCTTATGGTTGTTTGCGATAAATGGTTGGGTCATGGGCGCGCTGATGTATTACAAATATTGGCATCGTGCCGGCAGGGCGCTTTGCCAATATTGGCAACAAGGATTACTGGGCGGGCTGATGCAGTTACTGAGTTATGGCATTGTGATTTGGGCGATGAGCCATGCCCCGATTGTTTTGGTTGCCGCCTTGCGTGAAACCAGCGTGTTATTTGCGATGTTATTGTCTGTCGTTGTCTTGCGGGAACCGTTCAGCAAGCTGCGGTTGCTGGCGTGTGTTGTGATTGTGGCTGGGGTTATTGGGACGAGGTTAGGGTCATTTACTGGTGCTTAAGCGATATAATTAAACATGGGGGAATGCCTGTCCTCCATTTGCACTGATACAAAATCAATTAGCGTGGAGCCAGTTCTTTTTCCAATAACTGCAAGATAAACTGGTTTTTTGATATGGAATTGGCGGTAGTGATGGCGTTTAGACGCGCCTCCAGCCAACCAGGATAACGTAGAGTGAAAGATTTCAATTTTTCTTCATTTTTGAATGGCTTAATCCCTTCCTCCGTGCAAGTCTCCACATATTCAGCCAGAGAAATTTGCCCTTCTTTTTCAAGCCCTTCAATACTATCAGCCACAAAATCACAATACCCGGTCACATCCAAAAATTTATCCTCGTCATGGAGAGATTAACCCCTCGAAAGCAGTGTTTACAACTTTCCATCCTCAATAACCGCCTTTGCGAAGCCACCCGCAAAACAAATACTGGATATACATCCATTGCAAAAAGATTGTTAATCCTTCCGCAAAATCCGCTATTGCATCAATTTTGCGCTATTTTTGTGTTTAACTTGCGTTCCATTTTAGCCATCATAACTCGGGTCAGGAGCATTTTTGGACAACACAGCGAAACAGGGAAAAAGTGAGTGGAAAGCACGGAAGAAAGGCCGAATCATGATGAGTTATTTAAGTATGTTTTAACACAACCTAATACAGCCAAAGCATTTTTATCGTTATACCTGCCGGAAGATGTCCGGTCATTATGCCATTTCCCGACCCTACGATTAGAGCCGGGAAGTTTTATCGACGAAAAGTTAAGTAAGCTGTATACGGATGTTCTGTACTCGGTTGAAACAGTGCAGGGCGAGGGATATATTTATTGCCTGATTGAGCATCAGTCAACCCCCGACCCGATGATGGCATGGCGGTTGATGCAATATTCGGTGTCAGTCATGGCAAGTCACCTGAAAAACGGGCATAAAAAATTGCCGTTGGTTGTGCCGATGCTGTTTTATCATGGAAAAATCCAGCCTTATCCTTATTCAATGCAGTGGCTGGATTGTTTTGACCAACCGGAGCAGGCAGCACGTTTGTATAGCCAGCCGTTTCCGTTAGTGGATCTGAGTGTGCGCAGCGATGAAGAGATCTTGACCCATCCTAAAGAAGTTGCCATGTTAGAGTGGGTTCAGAAACATATCCGCGAGCGTGATATGCAGGCATGGATCAACGGGCTGATTGTGATACTGGACACGGGATATAATAAAAAAGAGCAACTTGAAGTTCTGCTTCGCTACTTGTTGCATAATGGCCATGCACAGAATTTCACTCAAATAATCCATCATATGGCTAACCAATTGCCGGAGGACAAAAATATGGTGATGACCATTGCAGAAGAATTGAAACAAGAAGGTCGCAGAGAAGGCCGTGAAGAAGGTCGTAAAGAAGCTAAATTGGAAACCGCGCGTGCATTTTTACAAAACGGTGTCAGTGTGGAGATTATTATCCGCAGTACAGGGTTGAGCCGGGAGCAGATTGACGCATTACGGCACTGATTTATTTTCCCGCGTCACCTGCACATGTTGGAAGATGCCGGCATGTGTAATAGCGATTTTGAGTGTTCTGCTGTATTTTGACATAAAAGACCCCCAATATTGGTTTGGTTGTCCAACTATTGGGGGGCACTTCAAACCCTGCAACCTGCGTATCAAAAAGGCCACACCGAAGTGCTGCCTTATAGACTATTTAATAAACTTTAAATCGTCTTTCCTGTGTCGTTTTTGTTCCTGATAAAAATTTTCATGAGAAGCAAAATTTAACAGGTATAGCTCTATCTTTTCTTCAACCCAATGATATCCAAGCAAGGTTAGCTGGTTGTTCAACTGAAATTTGTGAACGCGAAGAAAACTTAAATCGCCTTTCTTCTGTTCGCCAATTTCGGGGTCGTCAATAATTTTCTCTATCTCATCTTCCACTACGGCAAGAAGATTTTCAGGTAACTTAGATAACGCTTTGGAGAAACGCCTTGTTTCATAAACATCAACATCAATCTTGGGACTTTTTTGTCCTTCTGACATAACGCGACACCTTACCATTATTGACTTCGCTTTTCGCCAGTAACGAATCAAGGATAAAGGAGTATGGCAAATCCGGGTTCTCTTCGGCGATGCGGCCTATTTTTGCCCAATGCTCAATCTGCTTTGGTACACTCCTGCTTGACGCTTCTGCGTGAACCTTTACATCACTCACGAAGTCATCATCTAAACGTATACTAATAGCCATTTGCGTAGCCTCTCGATGTTTGTGTTACATGCGGTGCGAAACGCATACGCTTTCGGAAGCGCAGGTATAACATGCGCCATTTTGTCGAATAACACAATCTTTTGTTGCATTAAATAAGAATAGGGTTGTGCGCTATGCCAGAACCACTTGCATTTGCGCATCAAAAAGGGCACACCGAAGTGCAGCCTTAAATTCAGGGGGTGGGTTTGGGGAATTTATTTCCAGTGGAAAATAAAATGCAGTGTTTTGCCTACGTTTTGTTTCAATAGGGCACCCAGTTCTTGGGCACTGGCGTTATTATAAGATCCGACGAATTCATATTGTTGCTCACCAATGAAGCTACCAGCTGCACTACTACCAAGATGATAAGGCACTCCACCAACAG
>NZ_JAQRFK010000149.1 GCF_028598745.1 Xenorhabdus sp. IM139775 | reverse complement strand
TGCCGGTTTGACGGCTTTGGGTGAGAAATGAGCACTCGTGCTCTTACCCTGGTTGCATATCAATTTGAAACCACTCTAGATTAATAATGTCTGAACGCTTCAATCCTGTAGCCAGGGCGAGCTTGATGACTAACTTTAGACGTTTAGGGTGAAGATTGACATTTCTCATCTCCTTGTCCTTGTGTATTTTCTCTTTGCTCATGGGTATACTGCCATCCTGTTTTTATGGATTAGTATTAAATGATAAGAAAATTATTATTACTGTCGGTAACGCTTACTATTACCGGGTGTTCTGTCGGAAGGGTGTCAACGGATAATCTTATATCACTCAATAACAGCAGCCTCTGCCGTGCTCTTGGTGAAAACGTCGATAATGGTGAGATTACCGGCAGAATATTGGATGAGATATCATCTAGAGGTGATTCGATAGATGCGAAGGAGTGTCATTCCATTGAAGCCTTTGCACGAAGGGATTTCGGCGTAAGGGATTTTTGGTTTCTCGACATACAAAAAATGAATAACCAGATAACAAGAGACATACTGCAAATGAAAGCTGACGGTAGGTTATAAAAAGAAAATGTTTTTCGAGCCAGTCTGTCTAAATCTGTGCAAGTTATATGATTAAGTGATCAGTCATTGGTAGCAGGGCGAGAGCATGAAAGCCTGTTTTTTGAACGATCCGTGCAAATAAAATACTGATTGATACTTTAACAAGACCGAATTGAGTGATATTCACCCTATAATTGATTATGCTACATACAAATTAAGGTCAAAAAACGTTCGCGCTCTCGCCCTGTCATTGGTAGTTTATCAATTTAGCGTGATTTTGATTACTTTCAAATATCCTGATAATGTATAAGTGCTTATTATTTTAAGTGAACTTATGATATTACGCATTGCATACTCAATTATTGTTATCGTCACATAATGGTGGGAATATTTTCGTGTTAACAGATTTCTACTAAAATTTTTCACGTCTTTGCATATGATAAAAAAGAGTAGGAAGAGTATTTATTTTCATGCAATATTCAATGCTAAACAGTAAATACTCTTAAACAGTTTCGCCTGAAAAATATTCAGTTTGTCAGTAAATAACAGCGTTAATTTTTTCTTTTCAACAAGCTGGAATATTCTACTGGCACCCAAGAATATCCTTGTTCATCTTTGCGAATGTGCCCAATACCAGGGAAGGGTAAATGCGCAGCACTAATTAACCATTTTTCCTGTGATGCTTTTTCGAAAATATATTTACGTGCTTCAACTACTTTATCACTATCTACATCAAATTCGATGGAAACTTCTGGACGCGTAAATTGTACTGAATGAGAGTGTACAATATCACCCCAAATTAGCATGCTATTGTTGCCAGAGTGTAATCTGAAGGATGTATGGCCCGGAGTATGACCAAAAGTGGATATTGCTTCGATACCTGAAATGACATTATCTCCACTTCTAAAAGTGCGAAATGCTTTTTTTGCAATATATGGTGCGATAGAGTCTTGTGCCATTTTTAAAGTGGGGCGACTTCCTTCAGGTGCAGAAGCGGTAATTTCTGGATTAAGCCAGAAATCTTTTTCTTCTTGAGCGGCATAAACGGTTGCATTAGGGAATGCTGTTTTGCCATTTGCAGAACTTAAACCACAAATGTGATCTGGGTGCATATGTGTCAGTAATATAGTTTTTACTGCTTCCGGTGTATAGCCGGCGGTACGGATATTATCAACAATATTTCCCATGGTTGGGCCAAAGCATTTGCCACCACCAGTATCAATTAATACCAATCCTTCTTTGGTATTGACAAGATAGGCATTTATAGCTGTCTGAACGCCATCTTTCTCTGAAATTTGGAACATGCGGGTCAGCAGAGTCTGGATATCTTTATTTTCAATGCCTTTTAATAAAGAGGGGGAAATATAAATATATCCGTCATAAATAGCTGTGACCATGAAATCGCCGAGCATTTGGTGATAGTAACCAGGAGCCTGATTGACAAGTTGGTTAGCTGGTTGTGCAAAAGCTGTTGGTATTGTTGAAGTTATGGCTGTAGTGAGGGATAGGGTAATAGCAAGACCAGATGCTTTAAGAATATTTTTCATTAAATACTCCGGATAAATTAGAGTGAAATTTAAAAGGTATTTTACGAACAAGAATCCGTTGATATTTTGCTGGCGAAATTATCCGTGGTTTTGACTATTGATTTTTTATCGACGGAAATATGGGTTCCTGTTGTCAGGTTACCAGTGATTTTGGGAATATGGCAGAGAGAAGCATTTGCTCCCATGCTTAAATATACTTTGGCAGAATCGGCACTGAATTTCTGAGAAACTTTATTAAATACTGCCCCCATATTCAAATTGAGATCTAACTGCTTGGTTTTACCGGCAATATCGATTTTACTGCCCATTTCACCTGAAACTTCCAGCTTTTCATTATCTATGGCACATGCGTCTACCTCCATTTTTACGCCAGTTTTAGTCACCAGAGTATTCAGCGGATGATCAGTGTATAGGGTAATATCAAGCGCTTTAGTAAGAAGGCTATCTTTTTTGACTGCGTCATTAATCAAACTCAGTGTATCGCCATTATGAGTGATATTAAGTTTGTCTATGGAGGATTGCATGCCTTTGACTTTCAGTGATGAAGTTGCTGCGCATTTGATCGTGATATTAATACCTTTTTGTGCGTCAACGGCGGAGAAACCCTGAACTTCAATCGTTTTTTCTGCCGCCATTGCG
>NZ_JAQRFK010000148.1 GCF_028598745.1 Xenorhabdus sp. IM139775 | reverse complement strand
TCATTAAAGTACTATTATGTGTACGTCGTCAAGGGTTTTTTAGAGGGAGGGTTACAATGACCATATCATTTCAAGACTGGCTAAGTGAGAACGGTATGGAGATCTTTGCAACTCGACTTCGTGAAGCAAGGGAAGCACGCAAAATGACACAAGCGCGATTGGCTGATCTGTTGGCGGTAAATCGGCGGGTTTATAACCGTTGGGAGCGGGGTTCTTCAGTGCCACAACTGGATACGGTGGTTAAAATTGCTCAGGCATTACAGATGAGTATTGATGCTTTGGTCGGACTCGAAGAACCGAAAGCACCTAAAATACATAACCCTAAGCTACAAGCGCTTTATGAGCAAATTGATTCGCTCTCTGATGAAGATCAACAAGCGTTGATAGTTTTGATGGACAGTTTAGTGACAAGAACCAAGATGGCAAAACTCATTGTAGGGTAGCAGTAAGATAATTTCGCGGTGTTGGCGTGTTCTCAGCACATCAACACCGCTAACCACAACCAACTGATTGGAGTTGAATGATGGCTAAGGCGCATTCTAAGCAAAACACGGCTCAAAATAAAGCCGCGAAAACAGAACGTTATTACACCGTGGGATACGTGCCGCAAAACGGCAGTGAGAACCCGCCCCCGATGATCCGCCTTAAGGGGCAATGGCTTAAACAAGCGGGGTTTGAGATTGGCGGCTCGGTCACGGTGAAAATCATGGATGGCTGTTTAGTGCTCATTCCTGACAGCGACGAGACCAACAGCCTCAAACAGCAATACCGGCGCCAGCGCGAGCAAATCAGTGAAATTAAGCTGAGAATGCGTGAGTTGATTGGGGATTATAAAAGCCGCTAAGGACAGGGCGTGAGCCGCTCTTAACAGAACAAAGCCGGCAGATCACAGGATCTGCCGATTATTTTATATGTAAATTAAAAAGTAATTTTTTTTAAATATTGCATAGCTTCTCTATATGCACCTATTGAGCTAGGATTTAAGTCTTCCATCCGTTTAAAGAATCTTTTTGCGTGTTCACTCATAACAATTAAAAATTCTTCCTTTTCAATAGAAGTCTTAACTTCTGAATGGCAATTTACACTAACGAGTACTCTATTTCCTTTTGATGGAGTAAATTTAACCTCTATCGGTTGATCTGGGAAATAGCATTTAAACTCTTGATTATCTTCTAGTATCGATAATCCTTCTGCCAAATAACACCAAAGATCATCAATATAATCATACATTGACTTATCAATAAGGCTAATACCATTGATGGTTAACTCTAAGGCACCATCAATGTAGTCAGAATTTTTAAACTTTCCATCATATTGAAAAATATCAATATACTCATCTTTGATTTTAATATATGTGTTTATGCTTATCATAGTTTACCCGGATAAAATTGTCCTATTCTTCCATTTTTAAAACCAACTACATAATCTTGGCCTTGATACTGACCGGAGATTTGGAATTTACCGATACTTCCTTTACTTATTACGGTATCTCTATTTTGCTTCATCACATTCCCGATAGCATCGGTAATATCATTTGTTGACATTTTAGGAGAAAGAAAACTTTGCTTAGCCTTTATTGAACCATCCCAATAATCAGGGTGATGCCGTTCAAGAATATGCTTCATACCTGCTTTGTCCAATTTGAAAGTTTGATTTCCAAAGCGGTAATCTTTACCTTCAAATTTTTTCAGCTCATTGATGACCTTATGAGGAAGCTGCTTTTTAGGCATTACCTGTGAAGTGCCACACAACCCAAATGAGTCAACCCAAGACAGCGGATTATGCACATACCCGTACGGGTTCAGCCCGCCCAGCAGCCCTATCGGGTCTTAGGGACTGTCCCGACACGACCATACTTTTTAGGCGGGATTTTTTCTTTAATAACAGCTTGTTAAAGAGACTGTTTTACCCGTTGGGGTAAAGATTTTTTTGCCCGATCCCCGATGTGCACTTTCAGGCCATTGCGCCCGTTTACTGTAGTGCAGTATAGCGCCTGTGCTCACGCGCGTTGACTCAACAGCTTGATTTTGTGATGCGTTTCCCTTTCGGCAACGGGCGAACGTCGCCCGGCTTGCCGGACGGCGGGCGGCCGTTCTGCGGGTGCGGGCGGCAGAGAGCCTGCAAGCGGCGCCCCTGCGACGCTCACAGGCAGCGGGGCTTCGGTTTTGCACGGTCCGGCGGTTTCACTGTACCCAACAGGGAAGCCCCCTGCGGGGGCTGCACGGGGCGGAGATGGCGAGCACGGCAACGAGCAACGGAGCGCAGCGCAGTGCGAGCCGCGCGCAGCCAATGCAGCGGGGTCGGGGCGGGGGAGGTAAATTAACGGAGGCCGCAGGCCGACCTGCCTACAGGGATGTTGGCCGGACGCGGGCAGGGCAGCTAAAGAAGAAGCCGGCTGGCTGAACGGTGGCAGGGCGTTGGTGTTTGTGCGCGGTGTTTGCCGAGCGCTGGCTCAACCGGTCAGAGCAGAAGGCGCAGCCTTGTGCGGCGGCACGCCAGCGATGCCGATAAGCGGGGGCGCAGACATAATGCAGATTGTGCGATGTGAGCCGCTTTGCGGCGGCAGGCGGGGCGGCGGGGTTCAACGGCGAATTTCGCACAATCTCCCTGCATTATGTTGAGTGGGCTTTGGGCGGCCTGCACCGGCTTAACGGGGACACCACGGTTCAGGCCGCCCATTGCCCACGTACCCCCGCTATCGCCGGGGCTGACGGGCAGTCCGGCCACGGTCTGCCCCCGCTCCGCACCCTGCCCGGCTCAACGGGGATTATCAGGCTGTCCCGTGCCGCTGCCGTTACTGCCT
>NZ_JAQRFK010000147.1 GCF_028598745.1 Xenorhabdus sp. IM139775 | reverse complement strand
AGTCAGGCAAGCGCTGAATTTAGCCTTAGATAGGGATATTATTGTTGATAAGATATTAGGGCAGGGGCAGTTGCCGGCTTATACGATGCTCACACCCAATATTGGGGGGTTTAATTTTGAACAACCGGATTATGCTGTCTGGACTCAGGCACAGCGTATTGCCAAAGCGAAAGCCTTGCTGAATGAGGCCGGCTTTAATCAAAATAATCCACTCACCTTTAACCTGCTTTATAATACTCAGGAAGGACATAAAAAAATTGCCATTGCTGTTGCCTCAATGTGGAAAAAGAATCTGGGTGTGAATGCGGCTTTACAGAATCAAGAGTGGAAGGTCATGTTGGATAATATGCATCAAGGGAAATTTGATGTTATCCGGCGGGCATGGGTTGCTGATTATGACAGCCCGATGACATACTTATCTATATTTTTAGCGAAGCAAGTGAAAAATACTTCTATGTATGAAAATCATAAATTTGATCAATTTTTAGAAAAAGCAGAAAAAACGAATATGAAAGATTATTATCAGCAGGCATCTGATATCCTGACAAAAGATGCACCTGCTATACCTATTTATTTCTATGTTAACCATAATATGGTAAAACCTTATATAGGTGGTTTTAATATTAACTCAAGAGGCGAGTTTTTTACCAAAGATCTCTATATTATTAAGCATTAAAAACAACTATACATAATAGGTCTTAAGCTGCATCTGATAAAGTTGCAGCTTGAGCATAAAGAATATAAAGGCCGGATAAATTTACCGCTGATCTGGTATTGGTGATGTTTTTATATAAAATAATAGAGTTTAAATTGACTAAGACCAAGGCTGGATTAACACAATAATTTCAATATTTTTTCTTGAGTATTATTAATGATATCATCGTCAAATTTGCCACCCATGATTTTGGCAAGATTTTTTGATGGCTGCTAATCTATTTTCTGTAGAGAATTTATTTTTCATAAAATATATTCTGTGTGTTTTCTCAATAATAGACTGGGTAGAGATAAGAATAATGTTTTTTATTGATTGGTTTTATTGATCGATTTTAATAAATTCCTCACGGTGGGAATAAGAGATCCCCATAGCCTGAGTATGCTGTCATGATGAAAAGTCATTTAAAATCGCTTTATACTAAAAGCATAGTATAAGTAGAAATATTATCAACATAAAATCAGTTGGTTAAGTTCTAACTTAATGAATTGATTTTATTGAAATATATATTTCACTTTACCTATCCGTTCTAAATGGATTAACTTATTCGTAATGGGTGCGTTACGGAATTCTTTTTAAAAGAATAGAATGGATATATATCCATCAAGTATAAATAAATATTTTTAATAATAAAAACCACACCACAGCAATAGAAGGAAATAATATGTTAAATAAAACTATATATAAAGAAATGAGAATATTAATCTATTCTGTCAGTATAACGTTAGGCGGTATCACACTGTCTTATGCCGCCGTTATTCCACCCGGAACTCAATTGGCCGAAAAACAAGAGATTGTCCGCAATAATGGTGCAGAGCCTGCCTCACTGGATGTCAATAAAGTTGATGGCAATATAGCAATGAATATTATCCATGATTTTTTTGATACATTAGTAAGCACGGATAAACAGGGCCGGGTTATACCTAAACTGGCCGCAAGCTGGGAAACGAAGGACAATAAAACGTGGATTTTCCATTTGAGGAAAGGAATCAAATGGTCTGATGGAACACCCATTACCGCTCATGATGTGGTGTTTAGCTGGCGGCGTTTGACAGATCCGAAAACACTGTCTCCTTATGGTAGCTATTTTGTTGATGCTTCCATGGCCAATGCCAAAGAAATTTTAGCCGGTAAGAAAAAAGTGGAGGAGTTGGGTGTCAAAGCCCTGGATGATTCAACGCTGGAGGTAAGACTGGAAAAACCCGTTGGGTATTTTTTACAGATGCTGGCGTTCACTATTGCGTCGCCGATTAGCGAAAAAGTCGTTGAAAAATACGGAGAAAAATGGACTCAACCTGAATTTTTTGTTTCTAGTGGGGCATTTAAGTTAGCTGAATGGAACGTGAATGAAAAAATTGTTGGCGTGAGAAATCCTTATTATTGGGATAATAAAAATACCGTCATTGATAAAGTGATTTATCTTCCTCTTTCGTCAGAAAACTCAGATTTAAACCGTTATCTGGCAGGAGAGATAGATATTACATTTACGATCCCATTGGAATCTTTTGCATCATTAAAGAAAAATATGAATCCACAAATTCATATTTCACCGATAATTAGTACATATTATTATACCATTAATAATAAAGAGCCGATGTTTAATGATATTAGAGTCAGACAAGCGTTAAACCTGACCTTGGATAGAAGTATTATTGCTAATAAGGTCGTAGCTCAAGGGCAAATACCTGCTTATACAATTTTACCCCCCGGAATTGGTGGTTTTAAATTCAAACAACCTGACTATGCATCATGGACACAGGCTCAACGTGACGAAAAAGCCAAACAATTATTGAATGCCGCGGGTTTTAATAAAAATAATCCCCTTAAATTCAACTTGATTTATAACTCAAACGAGTTGCATAAGAAAGTTGCGATTGCAGCAGCCTCTATGTGGAAAAAGAACCTTGGTGCGATTGCAAATATACAAGCTGAAGAGTGGAAAGTGAAGTTGGAGAGTGAACATCAGGGGAAATTTGATGTCATTAGGTCTGGATGGATTGGCGATTATAATAGTCCGATATCTTTCTTTAATATATTTACAACAAATCAGACAAATAATGCTTCGTTTTATTCTAATCAGGATTTTGATAATTGGACGCGTAAAGCCGGAGAAACGAATAAGCAAGAAGATTTTCAAAAAGCTCTT
>NZ_JAQRFK010000146.1 GCF_028598745.1 Xenorhabdus sp. IM139775 | reverse complement strand
TCAAGGCAAGTTTCCCGCTTAGATGCTTTCAGCGGTTATCTCTTCCGCACTTAGCTACCGGGCAGTGCCATTGGCATGACAACCCGAACACCAGTGGTGCGTCCACTCCGGTCCTCTCGTACTAGGAGCAGCCCCTTTCAATCTTCCAGCGCCCACGGCAGATAGGGACCGAACTGTCTCACGACGTTCTAAACCCAGCTCGCGTACCACTTTAAACGGCGAACAGCCGTACCCTTGGGACCTACTTCAGCCCCAGGATGTGATGAGCCGACATCGAGGTGCCAAACACCGCCGTCGATATGAACTCTTGGGCGGTATCAGCCTGTTATCCCCGGAGTACCTTTTATCCGTTGAGCGATGGCCCTTCCATTCAGAACCACCGGATCACTAAGACCTACTTTCGTACCTGCTCGCGCTGTCACGCTCGCAGTCAAGCTGGCTTATGCCTTTGCACTAACCTCACGATGTCCGACCGTGATTAGCCAACCTTCGTGCTCCTCCGTTACGCTTTGGGAGGAGACCGCCCCAGTCAAACTACCCACCAGACACTGTCCGCAACCCGGATCACGGGTCCACGTTAGAACATCGAACATTCAAGGGTGGTATTTCAAGGATGGCTCCGTGCAGACTGGCGTCCACACTTCTCTGCCTCCCACCTATCCTACACATCAAGGCTCCATGTTCAGTGTCAAGCTATAGTAAAGGTTCACGGGGTCTTTCCGTCTTGCCGCGGGTACACTGCATCTTCACAGCGAGTTCAATTTCACTGAGTCTCGGGTGGAGACAGCCTGGCCATCATTACGCCATTCGTGCAGGTCGGAACTTACCCGACAAGGAATTTCGCTACCTTAGGACCGTTATAGTTACGGCCGCCGTTTACTGGGGCTTCGATCAAGAGCTTCGCCTTGCGGCTAACCCCATCAATTAACCTTCCAGCACCGGGCAGGCGTCACACCGTATACGTCCACTTTCGTGTTTGCACAGTGCTGTGTTTTTATTAAACAGTTGCAGCCAGCTGGTATCTGCGACTGGCTTCAGCTCCGGGCGCTAGTCCCTTCACCTAATGCCAGCGTGCCTTCTCCCGAAGTTACGGCACCATTTTGCCTAGTTCCTTCACCCGAGTTCTCTCAAGCGCCTGAGTATTCTCTACCTGACCACCTGTGTCGGTTTGGGGTACGATTTGGTGTTACCTGGAGCTTAGAGGCTTTTCCTGGAAGCAGGGCATCAACCACTTCACCACCGTAGTGGCTCGTTATCACGCCTCAGTGTTATACAGATGACCGGATTTGCCAAGTCATCCCACCTACACGCTTCAACCGGGACAAACCGTCGCCCGGCCGGCCTAGCCTTCTCCGTCCCCCCTTCGCAGTAACACCGAGTACAGGAATATTAACCTGTTTCCCATCGACTACGCTTTTCAGCCTCGCCTTAGGGGTCGACTCACCCTGCCCCGATTAACGTTGGACAGGAACCCTTGGTCTTCCGGCGAGCGGGTTTTTCACCCGCTTTATCGTTACTTATGTCAGCATTCGCACTTCTGATACCTCCAGCAAACCTCACAGTTCACCTTCAACGGCTTACAGAACGCTCCCCTACCCAACAACACTTGCGTGTCGCTGCCGCAGCTTCGGTGCATGGTTTAGCCCCGTTACATCTTCCGCGCAGGCCGACTCGACCAGTGAGCTATTACGCTTTCTTTAAATGATGGCTGCTTCTAAGCCAACATCCTGGCTGTCTGAGCCTTCCCACTTCGTTTCCCACTTAACCATGACTTGGGGACCTTAGCTGGCGGTCTGGGTTGTTTCCCTCTTCACGACGGACGTTAGCACCCGCCGTGTGTCTCCCGTGATAACATTCTTCGGTATTCGCAGTTTGCATCGGGTTGGTAAGTCGGGATGACCCCCTAGCCGAAACAGTGCTCTACCCCCGAAGATGAATTCACGAGGCGCTACCTAAATAGCTTTCGGGGAGAACCAGCTATCTCCCGGTTTGATTGGCCTTTCACCCCCAGCCACAAGTCATCCGCTAATTTTTCAACATTAGTCGGTTCGGTCCTCCAGTTAGTGTTACCCAACCTTCAACCTGCCCATGGCTAGATCACCGGGTTTCGGGTCTATACCCTGCAACTTAACGCCCAGTTAAGACTCGGTTTCCCTGCGGCTCCCCTATGCGGTTAACCTTGCTACAGAATATAAGTCGCTGACCCATTATACAAAAGGTACGCAGTCACCCTGATAAATCAAGGCTCCCACTGCTTGTACGTACACGGTTTCAGGTTCTCTTTCACTCCCCTCGCCGGGGTTCTTTTCGCCTTTCCCTCACGGTACTGGTTCACTATCGGTCAGTCAGGAGTATTTAGCCTTGGAGGATGGTCCCCCCATGTTCAGACAGGATACCACGTGTCCCGCCCTACTCTTCGAGCTCACAATACCGGCACCTTCGGATACGGGGCTTTCACCCTTTACTGCCGGCCTTTCCAGACCGTTCTCCTGGCACTGATATTGATGATGGCTCTGGGCTGCTCCCCGTTCGCTCGCCGCTACTGGGGGAATCTCGGTTGATTTCTTTTCCTCGGGGTACTGAGATGTTTCAGTTCCCCCGGTTCGCCTCATTCACCTATGGATTCAGTGAATGATAGTGCAACGGATTGCACTGGGTTTCCCCATTCGGACATCGCCGGCTGATAGCGCTTCATATCAGCTCACCGGCGCTTTTCGCAGATTAGCACGTCCTTCATCGCCTCTGACTGCCTAGGCATCCACCGTGTACGCTTAGTCGCTTAACCTCACAACCCGAAGGTGTCTTCGGACTGGAGTGTGTTGAGAGACTCCTCAATACCGTCGCGTCGACGCTACTGAGTGTTTCAAATTTTCAGCT
>NZ_JAQRFK010000145.1 GCF_028598745.1 Xenorhabdus sp. IM139775 | reverse complement strand
CAGGCACGAAATAATCGGCTCTGGGATTTATCACTGGTTGGAGGGCGATCCCAATATCGTTCATCCTCTCCTGAATCCCGAAACTGGGAAAATTACGTGGGGATACAACTGGATATTCCAATCGGCGATATGACACAGAAACAGACGGAAGTTCAGGCCAAGGTTAATGTCCAGAAGCAGGTGTTACACGTGGAGGAGGCAAAAACAAATCTGGAACAAAAAGTCATCAATGCCATCCGTGATACCGAATCACGCTGGCAGGAATATCAATTAGCGATAAAAGCCCGTTCGCTTTCTCAACAGAAACTCGACATTGAACAAGAAAAATTGCAGGCCGGGCGATCCAGCAACTTTCAGGTTCTGAGTTTTGAAACCGACTTAAGAAATGCTGAAAATGCACGCTTGAACACATTGATTCACTATCTCAATTCTCAGGCTGAACTGGATCAGATTCTTGGCACGACCTTGGAAAGTTGGGAGATAACCCTCAATGATTAAACGTTATCGTTGGGCCATAGCTGGCATATTTATCGTGATAGTTTGTTTTTTTGCCTTCTTGTCCTTCAAACCTTCTCCGGTTCAGGGATCCGCACAATGGATTGAGGTAAAACAACGTGTGATAGAAAAACGACTTGGCTTAGTCGGCCATCTACAAACTGCGCGCCTTGAAACTATACCTGCACCATTTGACACCATTATCAAACATGTTTTGGTCAAAGAAGGGCAACCCGTGGAAATCGGGCAGACATTGGTGACGCTTGATACCCGAAAGATTGATATTGAGCTTCGGCAAGCGCAAGTTGAGATGATCAAGGCATCATCTGTTGTTGACCAATTGCATGACTGGGAAAACAGCCAAGACGTGATCCGTGCCAGAAGAAATGTCGAAAATGCGAATCATATAGTTATTGAATTAAAAAATAATCTTGCCAAAACGCAGGTACTTTTTTCACGCGGCATCGTTCCCAAAATGGAAGTGGAAAACCTCCAACAGCAACTTCGTCGGCAATTAACAGAACTGGCTTCCGTACAGGATGATCTTGCCTCTACCCGACAAAAAGGCAGCGTCAATAATGTCCGTGTTGCAGAGATGGAGCTTCAAAATGCGGCAAACCGTTATCAGGCATTACAAGAACAATATTTACATAAAGAAATTAAAGCACCATTTTCAGGCGTTGTACTTAGGGCGGCAACACAGGGAGAAAGTAAAAAGCGCTTAACGATTCAGACCGGCGTTCGGGTTACCGAAGGGATGCCTTTACTGGAGATTATGGATACCAAACAATATCAGGTACTGGCACAAGTTGAAGAAACCGATCTCGCCAAACTCAAAGAAGGGCAGGCAGTCAAAATTAGCGGGGAGGGATTTTCTGATCACCTTCTGGATGGAGAAATTGAAACCATTGCGATGCAAAGTGTGAATACGGACAAACCCGGATCGGCGATTTATTACGATGTAATGATTAAAGTGACTTCATCCATGAAGCAGGGTTATCCTATCAGGCCAGGAATGAGTGCTAAAGTTAATATTGTTATTTATCGCAATAAACAGGGCATTGTTATACCCGAAGCCGCATTGACTCGCGATAGCAATGGGCAATTAATCATCAATTGGCGCCCGGATTTAAACCATCAGGCTGTATTTCGTCAGGTAACTGTCGGAGAAGCTATGCCGGAAGGTATAGAGGTGCATGGGCTGGAAGAAGGGTTTATTGCGTTGCCTCGGTGAAACGTATGCGGAAGCGGGGAGTTGCCTAAAAATCTAGCTAATTAGCCCCTTTGGTGTTAGTGTTAATTACACAGGTAGCTGATGATCAGCAGCCATCAACCCTAAGAGGGTGAAAAATGCCGTCCATAACTATGAATATACATAACGCCATTAAATCTCTAAAAGAATCAGGCATGGATGAATCACAAGCAGAAAAAATTGTTGAGATTATAGCGGACTTACAAAATGTCAGTACGGCGACAAAAGAGGATTTAAAACAAACAGAAAGCAATTTAAAAGCTGATTTAACATCAATCAAAAGTGATATAGATTGGCTGAAAAAAATAATCCTTACGGTTGGGGTTGCAGTCGTCATCGCGGCCATAAAATATATTTTTGTAGGTTAATGAATGGGGCTATGTGCCCCATTTTTTAATGGAATACTTATGCGACTAATTGAAAATTACATCCCTCCTTCAACAAATGATTTGACTGATCTGAAAGGCCGATTGCATTTTACGGGGCAACAAATGGCAGAACTTGCGGGGGTATCTAACAGTAATCAATGGCGTAAGTACACTGGAGGTGAAAAACCACGAGAATTAAATCAACATATCCTTTTTTTCGTAGCAGCCCAATTGACGTTAGATCAAAACGAATTGTCACTTATTTTGGATGAAATGAGGAAGTTAGGGGCTGAATTTGAAGAAAATCTAATACAGCCCTTGATAACTAGCGGAAATTTATAATGAAAAATAATAAATTTAAAAGACTTCAGAAAGAACTCGATACATTAGGGCTAACTGAAAAAGATCCTGATGTTGTCGGTTATGTGCTGTTTAACACGCGTAACCGTCGATTCGCAACGCTGGATGAAAATGAATTTGGGATGGCTATGTATGCCGATGATATTGAAGAAGCCTATTTGGCGACGTCACGATTTGCTGCATTAATGGATATTAATTTTTTGCCGGAACCAGATAAATTCGATATTGCCGTTATTCCGGTCGTTGAGAACCCATTATTTGGCTTAGTGCTTAAAAAACAGATTTGAATTAACACAACAAAATTTTCCTTCATACCAAACACGCGCAGTTTGTCTGGATGGGGAACCTGTTGGTTTTTTGGCTTCGTTAAAGTTGGCATAGATGAGGAAGTTGAAGAAATGATAGCTGTTATCACGATTTAGGTATAGGG
>NZ_JAQRFK010000144.1 GCF_028598745.1 Xenorhabdus sp. IM139775 | reverse complement strand
ACAAAGAAGAATTTCTATCAATGTTATGACTAAACGCAGCCAAGTCTTGGTTTTCATCGAGCCATCCACTGTCTTGATCCCAGCTAAGGTTCATCTTCTCAATTAAATCAGGACAAGGCATATTAATAGAGCTTTGTTCGACATTGCTTGAGTAATCGTACTGCCACTCCCCACCTCTCAATAGTTGAATGCTAGAGAATAATCGCTGGTCATCTGAAATAGTCGTATCTTGTTCAGCAACACATTGCTTGAAAGCTGGGCTTCTAGGGTACTCCGCCAAGTAGACACGGTAGCAGTGGTCATTACTATGATTGTGGAGTTCGAATGCTTCAGTGTTGCTAGGGTCAACAAAATAGCCGTTATAACTAGATATACCAAAGAAGCTTTCAGCGTCGAACGAGACGTCGTCCTCATCTCGTTTAGCGTGAACCTCTGAATAAAAACTCAAGTTAATCCAAGTTGTACTACTCTCGTCATTCAAGACAAGTACGTTGCTTGCAACGAAATAATCATCAGTCTGCAACCAATAGTCCACATTACTTTCTGGCAGCTCAAGCTCTTGTATTATTAGGTTTCTAAGAGGGTACTTTTGCTTTGATGACAAATCTCTTATGTCTGATATATCAACCTTTCTAAGTTCTAACGACCAGAATCTATCAGAGGTTAATTGTGGCTCCCAACGAGATTGGACCGGTGCTACATTGGCAGCTAACAGACCTATCAATCGGTGAAAAGCAACCCAATAAGATTTCTTGCCGATGGTTTCTGCATAGCCGGGCTTTGCTCTTCCTCTTCCATATTTATGAAGAGTTGCCAAGTCATGCTTGAGGGCTCCATTACCATATCCGGGATAGCCGATATATTCGGCTTCTCTCATAATCCAGCAGGCAATATTCTCAAGAGTTATGTTCTGTGATTGTAAGTCAAAGGCTCTAAGTCTTGGTTCAACTACATAGCGCCAAAAGTCAGGACCTAATTGATCACCCCATAGGCGCATGTTTGAGGGCAAATTTTCTAGTGTAAGCAAGGTCTGCACATCGCTTAGAATAGGCCATGTTAATGGTAGAGAAGGAGTTACATATTGATTTGATATTCTGTCTTCTTCAATCCCTAGTTTCACAAGCTCCTGTCTCAATAGCTGGGAATGCTCGCGAATTAAAATGTTATTTGAACTGCTATTTGCTCTAATATATCTATTTAATGGCTGTACGAAGTTCTCAACTGACTCAGGTGAAAGCAAGCAGGACGTATACATAGCCTGAATCAAGCTTTCAAGTATGTAGTCGTCGTCACACCCAGTAAACGTGTTTACTGCATGCAGGCATATCACAGGGTATTGTTTAAAAAGCAAGCCAAGGCATCTTGTTGCTTGATCTCTGACTCGTCGATCCGTAGCTGAACAACACCAAAGTAAAGCCGAGGATGCTAATTTATAACTTTCTTCGAGCCAATTGGTTGCTTCTATTTTTTCCAAAGCTTCAATTAGAAACCAAATTGCACCTTTTTTATTATATGACTCTGATAAGGCGACAGAAAGGTAGGTATCTCTTGATGGAGAGTCTTGTCGCCATTGAAAATCTTTGAACCAACTTTCTGCGTTAAGATAATGACTTGGAACTATAGATAGTTGGAATAGGCTTTCAAAAACAGTCTGCCACAATCCGCCCGTTCTTAATGCCCCAAACATATGTTCTTTAATGGCAGGGGTAACACTTTGCTTTGAACGCCAAGTTAGTGACTTTACAAAAAGGCTATGTGCTAAATCGTTGTCTAAGCCCAGGCGGTTATCAGTGATTTCGATACCGATCTCTTCAGGGAGAATGCTTGCAAGAGCTTCTAAAACGCCACTCTCCATATCTGTTAAAATCGCCAGCTTTTCTGCAAGGATTGATAGATCACTATTGCCAGTTTCTTGATAGGATTGAAC
The DNA here is from genome assembly GCF_028598745.1 of Xenorhabdus sp. IM139775. Classification (GTDB taxonomy): domain Bacteria; phylum Pseudomonadota; class Gammaproteobacteria; order Enterobacterales; family Enterobacteriaceae; genus Xenorhabdus. Next base: position 989 of record NZ_JAQRFK010000144.1, on the reverse strand, counting down.
TATTGAAGATGCGCGCAGCATATCTCCAAACCTCTGATAACCAAACCTAATAAGAAAATCTTCATCGTTAGTTGCTGATAAAATTAGCAGTTGCTCTTTAACTAGCTCATCAATAAACCTTTCTGGAAGTAGCTCATTACCTAGAATAGGCTTAATTGTATTTACGGCAGTTTCCCAATTTATAGTTTGGGTTTCTGAATGAGCTAGAAAATCAGACAGTTTGCTCATTACCGCTCTAACGATATTTTTAGGACTAACATAGTCTAATCGCTCTCTCAATGAGTCATCGATTTGCTTGAGGTGTTTAGAAAAAATGGTTGAGAAGCCACTAGTCGATACATCAAGAGAACAAGAGTCCTCCGACTTGTGAGTTTTGAAGACTAAATGTAGAAGTAATGGGTTTCGTAGCTCATCTGTAAAAATAAGTGTTATCTCACTTTCAACATTGTAGCGTTGAGAGAACGAAGAGAGGACATCGTGAAAATTCCTAGTGAATCCAATATGACTATATGCATAGTCAGGGAATCGTTCATCAACAACTAAATTGGTATATATATCGCGACTAGACACAACAATCTTGATACGAGGATATTCATTTAGTTGTTGGATTATTTCTGGCAGTTTGTTTTTCCACTTTCTTGCCTTTGCTCCTTCGTTTAACGCATCGATAGCAATAACAAAACAATGGTTATTGGCTTGAGCACTTGCTTGAAGACAAGATAGTAATTTGTCTCGACCAACATCGGCTCCAAAGCCTAGTTTGCTTCTTACTACATCCCAAGGTTCCGCGTTATCAAAATCTTCCCCAAATAGCACCAGAGTATGAGCGCCTTTGTCGAGTCTTCTCTTCGCAAAACTTACGATAGAATGTGTCTTACCTGCACCTGCCGGACCGGTTAGTAGGAAAGATCGAGCGTGGCAGGACTGAATCAGAGGGCTGTTGAGACAAATTTCAATATCTATTATCGAAGCAAGTAATTCCCTTGAGG
>NZ_JAQRFK010000143.1 GCF_028598745.1 Xenorhabdus sp. IM139775 | reverse complement strand
CATGGAAATGTAATTCGTCAGGGATCATAACAAGGAGCAAAATATGATAAACATAATGAACGGGTTAACGGCGGCCAAAAGCGGATTACGCTTTACGTTTCAGATAGCCGGCCTGCCTGAAACCCCCTTTGCCGTGGGGGAATTTTCTCTTCAGAAAGGGTTATCTGAACTGTTTACCCTCAATCTGACGCTGGTTCAATCGCTGCCCGACAATCCCTTTAAACCAAAGCCGGAAATCGATTTAACCGCCCTGTTGATGCAGGAAGCGGTGTTACAGGTATTTAACGGCGTAACACGGCAACGCAAAATTACCGGCATTGTTTCCCATGCGGACTGGGCGGGCACCGATGGGAATAAAACGCTTTATACCGTGACGGTGCGGCCTGCGCTCTGGCGCCTGACGCTCAATCAGGACAGCCGGATTTTCCATCAGCAAAATGTGCCTGCCATCCTGAATAGCCTGTTGAAAAAGCATAAAGTCCGCACTGATTCGAAACTCTACGATCCCCATCAGGACCGGGAATATGTGACCCAGAAGCGGGAATCGGACTATGGGTTTTTCAGCCGATTGGCAGCGGAAGAGGGGATCAGCTTCTGGTTTGAGGATGAAACCCTGTTTTTCAGCGACAGCCATCTGGGAATGACCGCCGGGCTGCCGCTGCTTTACCAGCCGCAGCCGGAAACTGCGCATGGGACAGAGACCATTTATCAGGTGCGTCTGGGAGTGGGAATGAGTCCGCAACGCAGTTTTCATAAAGATTTCAACCCAGAAAACCCGCACCACCTTCAAAACCAAGACGCACAAGGGCAAGGGCTTTAACGAACTGCGGTTTGAAGATGCCAAAGGCAGTGAAGAGATCTATATCCACGGCCAGAAAGATTTTACCGCCCATATTGAAAACGATGCGTACTGGCATATCAAACATGACCAGAAGCAACGCATTGACAACAACCGTTACCACGATATCCGCGCCGATGATCATCATCAGGTTGCCGGTTCGCGCAAAATCACCACCGAAGGGGATGTGTCGCACCGAATTGCGGGCAGCCAGCATCTCCAGACCGGTGATGCCACGGTGATTGACAGCGGTCAGGAAATCCACCTGAAAAGCGGCGGTAAAGTGGTGCTGGAAGCCGCGGCAGAAATCACCCTGAAAGTGGGCGGCAGTTTTCTGAAAATCACGCCGGGCGGGATTTTGTCTTCACCGATAAGTGTCGGGCAGGGTTCAGGCGGCAGCGGGCGCGGGATTTCCTTGCAACTGCCGGAAGGCGTGGAGCCATTGCCGGAGGTGGAATTTGCCGCCAAACCTACCTGTGCCATTCTCGCACAGCAAGAAGAAAACTGGATTATCACAGGAGCAGAAGAAGCATGATGGAACCGACCGATTGGAAAAGCTGGCTGTCACAGCAAGACAAAGGCGATTGTTATTTTTTGGTCAACAGTCTGGCGAAGCCGAACCCCGTCCAGACCTTTTATCTCAATGGCTGGACAGAGCAGGCTTTTCCGCTCTACAGCGGTACACCGATGAATGCCATGCTGGAACAAAGCCCGTGGCTGATTCAACCCAAAGCCAAGTGCCTGCCGGAACTGGCTCTGCTGCTGGATAAACACGAATTCAGCGATAATAGCTGGGGCTGGGCTTATCGCAGCACGTTGCCGTGGTCATTTCAGTTAGAACACTGGCGGTTACATCAACAGGTTTTACTGCGCGGGCAAGTGGTTGTTTTACGTCTGATGGATAACCGTGTTTTCACACCTCTGCTGCCCGCTCTGCAACCGGGTGACTGGCGTGAACTCTTAACTCCGGTCAATGAACTGATGATCGATACGCCCGACCCGTATTGTTATTACCGCCCAGAAAATTGCCCTCAGGAGTTAACAGAGAATTTATTTGTGCTGGGTGATCATCTGATTGAAGCCCGTTACTCAACCGATACCACCCTCAAGAATCTGGCTTATGCCTTAAATTGTCAGCTTTGGGAGGAAAACTCCGAATTAGCACTCAAACTGGATGAACCGGAAGGGCAATTGCAAAACAGTCTTGTGGCGTGGCTGAAACAGGCGAGAGATGAAAAACAGAACCTGAACAAACTCACTGTTGAACATTTTATGACCGATAACCCACAGGTTGTACTTAACAAAGAAATTTAAGTTGAATTAAGGAAGAAAAGAATGAGTCAGTTAGAACCGACGGATTGCATTGATTGCCAAAAGATACTGAAACACTGGGTTGAATTTCAATTAGTTGATGAAGAAGGTAAACCTCTGTCAGGGATACCTTATAAATTGACAAGCCGAGGGAATAAAAGCATTGTGCGAACGGGTACCACAGATGGGAATGGCTTATTACGTGAAGAAGATCTTCCCCCCATGCCAGTGACGCTATCTGTTACAGCACAGCCTCTTGCCGATGAAATAGTTAAACGAATTCCTCGTCAGCAAACTGGCGAGGCCAATTCCCCTGTTAAGCCAACGGCTATATTGGACGGGCATGAATACCAATATATTACGTTGGGTATGCTCAGTGATGCATACCCTAAGATTAAAGGCTGGCAAGAAGACGAATTGAAATTATCTGAACACTTTAAAAATTCGACATTAAAAGGTTTCAGCACATCTCAACTTAAACGAAGGCATGTGTTGGAAATGCAGGTGTAGCGCGCCGCGTGAATTGAAAAAGTGTGCCATTTAAATCGAGAAAAATCACTGTATGATTCTTTTATCAAAACACGCGGCATGACCCTGTATCTGAATTTGTGTAATTGCCTGTTTTTGATTTAATTTCAACCACCTCTCTTTAATCCCTTATAAATAGGCACATTGAGCATTAATTGAACTAAAAACATGCCGATTTTTTGCCCACATTCCCCTTTTTACTATCAACCACCGACTTCTATTGCTTTCCTCACGTAACTACCTGATTTCTATTAAACCTCCGGTTCGGGGAAAATAATGTCCATCATTTAT
>NZ_JAQRFK010000142.1 GCF_028598745.1 Xenorhabdus sp. IM139775 | reverse complement strand
CCCCATTGATTTGTTGGTGTAAATGAGAAATTGAGGTGATATTTCCCGTACTGATTACTTGTATCAGGGCAAGAATAAACAGGCGGGGCTCAAGGCATCGGAGCCGTTGGGTAAAGCCACATCGACGAGCCATTTTTTCTAAAAGAGCGTCATTGAAGAATTGCATTAACTGGTGTTTTATAGCGATAATTGTCATAGGCTTCATGCGTATTTGGGTGGTTTGTTTGGCGACAATTATCCAATCACAAATGAGGCCTTTTTTCTATCTTAAATAAAGGGTTATCTCTTAAGATCCTGTATATGATTGATGTATACAGCGAAGAAAATGAAACTTTTGAGTGGCATGGCATCATCCTGAGCATGATAAGCCAACAGAGAAAAGCGGGTCAAAGTGCTAAAGGAGCTACGGGGCTATATGTGGTAATAATGGGAACAAGTGAGCAGAATAATGAAAATTTACCACAGCTTGGCAGCAAAGGATATTTGAACGTGTATGTGAAAACGCCAAATTCTAGAAATACCCATAAGAGTTATCCATTCCAGTTGCCACCTGCTGCTGATCAGGGAAAACAAACAGGTCATTGTACGGTTAATATCCCATACTGTGATATTAATCGAGCGGGGCCTTCATTCTCCCAAGGGTTAGGAACACTTTCGTTCGATTATTATATCGAAAATAGTGATGGTTCTAAAACGTATAGCAAAGAGTGGAGCACCAAAATTAATACGGTATTACCCAATCAATCTCACGATGATAACGATGGGTGTGATCCTTTATCGAATAATTAAGAGGGTTTTGATTTTTAATTATTGCAATGTAAGATTATAAATAAGGAAATAACATGAAAAATAATCTGTCAATAGATGAAAAATCCATATCAATATATTTTAAAAAAGATATTTTCCAAGTGTTAAACTATGATAGTACTCCGCCTAATCGTGATTACATTAAGGCAGTCGCGTTAATCCGGGATAAGGACGGAAAACCATTGCCAAATGTTTCTGTGGTTATTCTTGAAAAAGAGCATGCCTATTTTGATTTGGTTAATATCTATCATGCCGATAAAACAACACCTGTTACAATTAAAAACACTTCTTCTAATCTGAAATCTTTTTCTATCACCTCCGATTCAGATGGAGAATTAATTTTTTATATCTATACTAAGAAATCAAAATCAGTCATATTTCATGTTGATTCTATGGTAATGAATGTAACAGGTCATGTCTCTTCAAAAAATAAATTATATATTATAGATAATGATAAAAAGGATTTAAGCCTTCCTCCACCTGATATCATCGGCGATAATGGTGATTTATGGGTGAATCCCAGCTCGAGTTTCTTTACTCTTTTAATTAAAAACTATCCTGATGCAAAATTAAATGACACAATACTGTTTTTTGCTAATAATCAATATGTGGAAAAGTCATTTATTGTTGAGGACATTAACGGATTAGATAATAGTCATATAACACTCCCTTATAACATATTTAAGGAAAATGAGGTTACGCCTTTTTTCTATACGGTTGTGAATGAGTTGGGATTGGCTCGCTCTTCATATCCACAAAGCATAACATATCCTGGAGGAGGAAATAATCGACCGATTGATAACTTAGAGAGAAGTTATGATAGTTGTATCGTTTATAATAGTTCCGGTTATAATAACGATAAAAATATTATCAATGATTCCATTCATGAGAAGGACGTGAATAACAGATGTAATAATCCTCATCATGAAGCATTATTCGTTAAAATCATAGGAACAAATGACTATAAAGATAAAACAAAAGTTCCACTTGGTGCCGAAGTCACATTAAATTTATATGTAAATAGTTATCCAAATACGATTTATCAATCTAAAACGAAATTAATGCCAATTCAACCCGATAATGGTAATGCAGCAACATTATTGTTTGGAATTCCTTTTAATTATATTGGTCATATAGAAAATGGAGATATTTATCTTGATTTTCAAGTTAATTATTATGGGGATATTTCTTATGGTAAGATTTGGCAAGCCAATGTTTATACTGTACGGCCAGGAGGAGAACTTGCAGGGGATAATTGTCCTGACGGTATAAATTGGACCAACATATGGTAATTCAATTTTTCAGATAAAGAATAATCATTTTCAAATATTCATTTTTCTTTTAATAATATATTAATAAAGAATTATAAAAGAGGTATGTTAGGTAGCGATATGATTTTGGAAGATTATAATTTAAATTTATCTATTGAAAAACATGCTGATGTTATTATAGGTCAGCAGTTTTATCTCGATATAGAACTCATACCTAAAGGAAAAATTTCTCAATCCTTTAATATAGGTATAAAAGACCCTCAGGGTTTTGAAAGTATAGAAATAATTAAACCAATTAATAGCCAGCAGGATAGTAAATTATATAATATGGTGGTTTCATGTAAGGTAAAAGGAAGTGATTCAATAACGTCAGGAGATGAAATACATTTTACTCTCACAGGAATTGAAGAAGTAATAAAATATTATGCAAAGGATTTGGTTAAAATCTCAATCCAATTGAAGAAAAATAAAAGCATCTGTGCAACGCCTAGTAATAACAATATAGACGACAATAAAGATCATTATATCAGTTATAGTACTACATTATTTGATACCACGGGTCAATTACTTAAAAACACACCTGTCCATATTTTTTCTGAGGCTGAAGAGGATATTGTAAGGAATATCATCATTACCTCTGAACCGAGTGGAATCGGTCAAAAATGCCAAGTCATCAAGCCCCAAAATTATCAGAGTAAAAGTGAAATAATTATCAATAGTGATAATGATGGAAATGTAAAATTCCGTGTTTATCCGGTTATGGATACACCTGTTGTTATGGATTTAATCAGTAAAATCGAAGGGATCACGGAATATCGTTCTGGTACCATATATATGGTTTCTGTTTTTCCGCTCAGCGACGAGGATTTACCTGAACAGCCATATATTCCTGAACTCTC
>NZ_JAQRFK010000141.1 GCF_028598745.1 Xenorhabdus sp. IM139775 | reverse complement strand
CGGCAGGGTTGCCCAAAACGATCCGTGACTCTCCGGCGTATTATCCAGCAAGACCGTCGGCAACGTGCTGTCCAGCTTGTCGTGTAATTCATCGTGTAACGTTGCTTGAGTCAGTAAGGCCACCGGTGCCGCATCGTCCAGCATATACGCCAGCCGTTCGGCGGGATAGGCGGGATCAAGCGGCACATAAGCCCCGCCGGCTTTGAGGATCGCCAGTAAGCCCACTACCATCTCCAGACCGCGCTCAACACAAATGGCGACCCGATCATCCGGCCGCACCCCCAGCGCGATCAGGTGATGCGCCAGTTGGTTGGCACGGAGATTCAGTTCGCCATAACTGAGAGCCTGCCCCTCAAACACAATGGCGGTGGCATCAGGCCGCTGTGCAGCCTGCGCTTCAAATCGTTGGTGGATCAGCGCATCCTGCGGAAAACCGGTCTGGGTCGCATTAAAATCCACCAGCAATTGCTGCCGCTCTGCGGGGGGCAATAGCGGCAGGTTGCCGATCGGTGTTTCTGGCGAGGTCAGGGCGGCTTCCAGCAACACCATCAGACGGGATTGGAGTGCTATTACTTCCTCACGACTCAGATAATCGGGCGAAAAATGAAACGCAAACGTCACCGGCTTATGGGCATCTTCACTGTTGGCGAACGTATATTGGTGAGCCGTGATAGCAAGGGGGAACGGCGTGCCATGCTGTATTTGTGAGTAACTGAGCGTGGCGTTGGGTATCGCCGCGTTTACTTCTATCGATGTAAATGACAGCGTGATATCGAATAGCTGAGTACGTCCGGTCTTCTGCTCGGTTTGTATGAGCCGGTTGATTTCTGTGATTGGCAGGCTCTGATGTTGCCGGCAACGACGCAATTCTGCGGCGGTTTTGTTCATCACATCAAGGAAGGTATCATCGGGCGAAACGGTGATACCGACGGGAATTATCGACGAGAACCTACCAAGGGTATGTCGTTGCCTGGCGTTTTTGCGGTTGGGGATGGGGATCCCAATCACAATATCTTCAGTGTCACTTATACGTGAGAAATAGCAAGCCAGCACCGCATAGATAAAGTGCAGAACCGATAATTCATGTACGGCTACCGCCTGTTCGATACGCTGCAAAAGTGCTTCATCCCATTGCCAAACCAGCGGTTCAGGGGGAGCGTTATCGGCTTTTTTCCCGGCATTGGATTGCCCTGCATTTGACGGTTGGATTAAGGCGGGCGGCAAATTTTTGTAGCGTTTCAGCCAGAATTGTTGGTCTTGCCTATAGCGTGGTGAATTTAAATAGGCGCGATCTTGATCAATAAAGTCAAGATAGGAGGGCGCGGCTTCGGTGATTTCCTTTCCCCGGGTTAAGCGACGATAAATATTGGCGATATCTTTGTTGATGAGGCTTAAAGTGACCGCATCACCGATCAGGGGGTGGCAGCAGAACTGCCAGTACCAACGGGTATCACTGACCCGTAACAGTGCAAAACGCCATAGTTCACCCTGCAAATCAAACGGGCGCCCAAAAGCAGTCCGGATATATTGTTTTGCCTGCTCTTCTGGCTCCGCATGGCCTGAAAAATCATGGATTGTCACGGCTGCATTACCGGCATCCGTGAGTACTTGTCGTGGTAATTCCTGAGTATCGACGAGTCGTAAACGCAATGCGTCATGGCGATCAACAACGGCTTCAAAAGCACGGATTAACAATGCCTCATCCAACTCCCCCTCAATCAGCACCACTGACCCAAGATGGTAACAAGGGCTATCAGGATGAAGGGATTGGGTGAGCCAAACGACTTGCTGAGTCGAACTGAGAGAAAATTTAATATTTCTGTTGTTAATATTATTGCATGACATAGGCATTGCTGAACTCCTGCTCATGATATTAATTAACTTTGACAATGAATTAAATTTGGCGTAGGTGACATTGAGTCATATCCAAAATATTAAGGAGTTAAATAGCCGGTGAATTTGATATTTTATTTTTTTAAATGCAGGAAAAATGGAATTTTCATCCATTTATTTTGGTATGTATTATTGAATATTCTGAATGTATCTCGGGGGGAGCGTAAAAATCGCGATGACCGATCCAACGTAACATTGATTCCGGTGTGTTACCGTGATGTGAATGGGATATCTTGAAAAATCACCGCCGGTCATTTGGCGGTGATGATGTAACCAAGGGATAGAAGGCGAATGGATGGTACTCGCAATCTCTCCCATACAGGCCGATGACCGGCTCATGCGACCCGGCGTGCGTCTGTCGAGGTCAATTAACCGTGGCCCAAGCCTGTAGTGTTTGCCAGAACGGGCTTTGCCGTGCTAAGCGGCGCTGCTCCTCAAGCATATTCTCCAGTATTTCCAAGGTGGTCAGTGGATTTGCCAGCACGACACGCAAAACCGTGGTGGGTTGCCGATCCCATTGCACCGGTTTGAGGTGCGTGCGCGAAACAAAGGATGTTCCCGCCGCCCACTGGCGAGCCTGAATATCCTGATTAAGCGTGTTAAGCAATTCATGCAGTTGCTGCCTGACCGGTGCCGCACCTTCCCGCAGGGCCTGTAATACTTCTGGCGGCACATAGCGATACGTCAGCAGGCAAAGCTGCGGTTCACTGATTAATTCAAAATCCGCCTGCTGATGGATCAGATCGGCAAACTGCCGGGCTTTTTCGATGCTGGCATCTATCAGGCGGGCTAATCCCTGTCGGCCAAGCAGATAGAGATTGCTGTGCAGCATCAGCGACATTGCGTTGCGGGAGCCTTCCAGAGTATGGCGCCCGAGATCTTTCGACCCTTTGCGCACAATATAATTGGCATGTTGGGCAATCGCGTTGGCCAGGGTTGGCTGGCGGAACAGAACCATGCCTGAGCCCATCGGCACATACAGTTGTTTGTGGGCATCAATCGTCACCGTATCGGCACGTTCGATGCCGGCAAATAAATCCCGGTAGCGTTCAGACAGTAAGCTGGCACCGCCCCAGGCGGCATCAACATGGAAATGGCATTGCGCCTGTTCCGCGATATCCGCCAGCCTGTTCAGG
>NZ_JAQRFK010000140.1 GCF_028598745.1 Xenorhabdus sp. IM139775 | reverse complement strand
CCAGCAAACCATCAGCCGTTTAGGAAGTGCTTCACCATGGTTTCTGATAGCGCCGCCGCCGCCGCCTATTTTTTTATCCCAAGTGGTTACACTGTCATAATCTGAATTGGCACCATCCGGCATAAATTTTTGAACAATATAATTATCCTCATCCTGAAACTGGACAAAGCTGATACTGACCGGAAAATATTTAGGGGTACTAAATTGAAATTCCCAGCGGTTATATGGCAGTGGTTCACTGTGACGTACAATGGGTTTGTAGGTCACCACCCGTTTTCCGGGGGGATAAGACTGGCAAGCTGTCAGGCTCCATACCAATCCCAAACCCAGCAGTGATATTAAGATTTTTCTTTTCATTGTGAGGTTTCCAAAATTTGAGAGATGCCCTGTTTTTTACCATTCACCATAGGGATAGGTTTTTCCTTTGATAAAGTTCCTGATGTATTCAGGATACTCACCATAGCCATTAAGTACGTTGGTTTTCCCTTGACATACTGTCATCTTATCGCCGGAAACTGATTCGCCCGTCGAGATCAGAATATTATCGCCGTTATTCTTATTGATGCCGCGTAACCAAGCGCGGGCAGCCCCCCCTGGTGCCAGACCAATGAATATCGTATTTCGGTAATCAGGTGGCTGTTTTTCATACCCCGGATAGAAAGCAGGCTCACGCATCAGTTGCCGAACCTCAGGTGTAAAGTTAAACAGGGTCTGGAAGGATTTTTTATCAATCACAGAATCCCAACACACCATTAGCCGCTTGGGAAGCGCTTCACCATGGTTTCTGATAGCGCCTCCTCCCCCGCCTATTTTTTTATCCCAGGTAGTTACACTACGATAATGTGAATTGGCACCATCCGGCATAAAAAGTTGGTCAATATAATTATCTTCGTCCTGAAACTGGACAAAACTGATACTGACCGGAAAATATTCTGGGGTGTTAAATTGAAACTCCCACCGGTTATAAGGTAGCGGCTCACTTTTACGCACAATGGGTTTGTAGGTCACCACCCGCTTTCCGGGCGGGTAAGACTGGCAGGCCGCTAAGCCCCATACCAGCCCAAAACCCAGCAGTGATATTAAGATTTTTCTTTTCATTATGAGATTTCCTTACGGGTGATATCAAAAACAGCCCGGTGCCATTTTTCACAAGGGCGATTGACAAAACTGAATAATTCAACAGAGTAAACACCGCCCTGAATTTTCTCCTCTTTGATTTTCACGGCATTCCAGTGAGAGGAGCAGTGAACGTATTTTGACTGAATTAAAGTGAGTTCTTCGGGCGTAAAAGGGACGGGTTGTTGGCCTTGCCGGATGGCACGACCCTGCGCAATGGCTTTATCTGCCAATGTCTGGAGTTTCGGTGTAAGCTGGTAATACTTAACACTTTCATTTGGTTTATCAAAGATCATACCCGCCTCTTGCGCCGCATCCTGCATTACCTGCATCACGACTTTTGACCAGTCATTGGTTATCTTACGGGAAAGTACTGCCGCTGCTGAAACCTGCTTTTTAAACATCTCTTTCTCATTGCGGGGCTGAAAATGGGGATTTTGCCAGACTTCAACCCTGACATGATTGCCAATCAGCAAGGGCGCAATGGTTGGGTACATTTTGAGTTGTCCAAGCTCTTCCTGCGCTTTTTTATAAACTGAGGTGGCATTATCGGGGATACTTTCATCCACCGTGGCGATCCGCGGCCGGGTGATAAACAGGTTCTCCGTTTCTTTTAGGTTATACCCGCCACCAATATCGGAATGCGCACCCGGCAGGGCAAGTTCGGGGTAATCCGGTTTAACGCTGTTTAAAGAAAAGTTATAACGGCATTCATTTTGCGCGGTGATTTGGAAAATATGTTCAGCAATGCCGGCCGGCAGGCGGATATCAATATCGCCTGTGTCGGCATTGTGGGGATTGAGTCCATTACCTACTGTCCCAATCGCTGCAACCGTATCAAATATGCCCAGAAAACGGGTTGTTCCCGTCGGGCAATGGGGGTTATTCAGATAGCGTTGCTGCTCAGTAAAGCATTCTGCCAGCGCCTGCGCTAAGGCAGGGTCTTTGTGATAGATACGATTAGCAAAATGACGCGCCGCCGCCGCACCCCGGCTAAAACCGATGATATCGAATTGCAGGGATTTCACGCAGCTTTTTGTTCCTTCCAAAAAGGTCAAAATTTCAGCTTTGATTTTCTGGATAGCCATATCGGTTTTGGCCGCCACGCCGGTTTCACCAACCCCCAGCCCATAACCGATGATATTGTCCGATTTGCCTGCCTGTGTACCGATACCCTCGATATAGACTTTGGTTTGATGCGTGTTCTCATCAATTTTTTTTCTCTGATAGAGTTGATGCAAAAAATGCACATTGGTGTAGTAACCATCATAACTAATCCGTGAGGTATCGCCGGACTGACCAAACTGATCAAATGAACAGGTAAAATCGTTGACCTGTTTGTGTGTTAAGCCAATCTTCTCTGGAGAACATGCAAAGCGTTCATCAATATTGTCAGTATTATTCCCTGTCCCATCAAAAAAGACGCCAATAATTAAATTGATACCACTTTCTATCGCCTGAATTTCCAGGACATACCGCCGGTTAAGGGGGTGAGCCGTGAACCCTTTTAGTGTCGAGTTCTTAAAGTGTTCCGAGGCTGTTAACTCTCCTTCTTTCCAACCTGTGACTTTCGGATAAGCATCACTGACGCCATCCAGCGGAATATAATGATAGGCATGCCCGCCATAATAACTATTTTCCCTGACCTGAAGATTGCCGGCCTGCCCGGTATCCGGCCGGGCGGGGCACTGGGTCACTTTATCAGCCAAGGGCTGGGCTGAAACAGATAATGTCACCGGCATGGGGGGAAGGTCTTCTTCACGTAATAAACCATTTCCATCGGTGGTGCCGGTTCTATCAAGACCCTTTTTCCCCCGAATTTTCAGTTTATAAGGTATCCCCGCCAGCGGTTCTCCCTGTTCATCCACCAGTTGAAATTCAATCCAATGTTTCAATATTTTCTGACAATCAAGGCAATCCAATGGTTCCAGTTTGCTCATTTTTCGTATCCCTCATTATTTATGCAAAATCATGGAGTTCCGTATCAATGTCAGCAGCCGATCCCGCTTGTTGGCTGTCAGTCATAAAACGTTCAACGGTTAATTGATTCAGGTTGTTAGTCTCGGCTCTTTTTTGTTTTAGCCACGTAATAATATGCTGTTCTAGTTGGCCTTCGGGTTTATCCAGTTTTAG
>NZ_JAQRFK010000014.1 GCF_028598745.1 Xenorhabdus sp. IM139775 | reverse complement strand
TGAATATCGGCCATTTTTGCGGAAAGTAATTGGATAAGATAATCCGGCTGTTGAGCCTGTGCCTTTTTAATGGATTGTTCAATATTCAGACTGACATGAGTGCCTTTCAGCGTCTCTGTTGCATAGATCGGGGTTTTGTGGTTTAGCGCGAGTAATTTTAGTAACGCCAGTTTCGTGGTATGTACATTATTGTCAGCCTCTTTTGCCGAAAGTGCCTGCATGGCAAGATCAGCCTGCGTTTGTATGATATCGGTCTGTGCCATTCTGCCTGCATCAATTAACTCTTTATTAATTGTCACTAATTTCTGCATACGCTTAAGGGAAGCAACAGATAATGATTGTTGCTCCTGAGCACGAAGTAACGCATGGTATGCCAGAATAATTTGTGTGATTGAGTCGGCAACCGTCGCTTTTAAATTCAGCCGGTGGGTTTGTTCCTGGAGTTTGGCCAGAAAGATCGGAGCATTATTCACATCGGTGCCGGCTCCCCGTAAAAGCGGTTGGATCACAGTCATACTTGCACCATCATTGTGAGCGTTATTTCTCACCGATTTCATGTTTTCACGCGTCCATGAAAGTGTAAAGCGCGTGCCCAACGGCGTGAGTAATGTGGCATTAGGCGAAAGGTTCAATTTCCTAAAATCGGCATCCTGATTTTTACCCGCAATGTAGCGCCCACTAAGCTGTAGCTTTGGTGTAAACCGATCTTCTGCCACCCGTAAATCAAATTTCTGCGCGATACGATCCAGATAAGCACTGCGTATCGCATAGTTATTTCTCAAACCCAGCCATATTGCATCGCTCAACGATAAGCCAATCACCTCTTTTGCGGGTTCTGATAAAGTTAACGGTTCCTGTTCAGCGGCGAAAAGCCCGGTTTGAGGAAAAAGAAGAAACAAACTCAACGAGCCATAAAGGAAATATTTTTTAGTCATCGCGTAATGCCTGTACGGGTTCCATTTCAGAGGCTTTGTGTGCGGGATAAAAACCGGAGATAAGTCCTGCCATGATTGAACTCCCTATCCCTAACGGAAGAGATAACGGAGCCAAAGAAAATGACCAGCCAGAATAAAAGACAAAAAGGCAGGAGACGATAACACCGGCCAGTGCACCCAGTATGGCGCCGGCGAAAGTCAATGCCGCCGCTTCATACAAAAAAAGTCGCCGGATATCCTGCGTTCTTGCCCCTAACGCCATCCGCAACCCAATTTCTTTGCGTCGGGTCGATACGTTCATCAACATCACATTGGAAATAGCGATGCCTCCGGTAAGCAGCGAAATGACCGCCAACCCGATCAACATAAAAGAAAACGTTTTACTTTGTTCTTCCTGTCCTTGCAGAAGTTGCTGAGCAACCCGAACATCGATATCAACCGCCGGAAACTTGTGTTTGAGCAACGCCAATAAATCTTTTGCAGCGGTTTCTGTGGTGGCGGTGGTTATGGTGCGGGCGATAATGCCATTCAGATCCGTGTTGGGTGATATTTTGCGCATGGCATTGATAGGAACAATCACCACTGAATCGAGCGAAAAAGGAAAGATAGGGTTTTGCCCTTTTATCTCGAAAATACCAATAACGGTATATAAATAATTGCCAAGCTGAATTTGTTTGCCAAGCACACGGGATGGCTCCCCTTCACCAAGGGTAACAGCCACTTCGTTGCCAATCACCAGATAAGGAGAGTGTTGATCATAATCAGAGATAAACCGGCCATAACGCAGCCGCAACTGCATGACTTCTTCCAGTTCCGCTGAAGAACCTATTAGGGTAAATGTATCTGTTTTTCCGTTATAACGTCCGGGAGAAGGAAAATAGATCCACGGTGCTGCTGAGGACAGGCCGGGGATCGCTGTTGTCAGGTCGCCCATGTTAAGTGATGCACTATCAATCCCATGATCGTAAGTATTCAGGTTGACGGTAATGACGTTGATATCCAGCCCGCTGAACATTTTTAACGCAGCAAGGGTGGCGTTATGTCCGGTATTCACAAAGGCCACAATCGATGCACAACCAATGGCAATCCCCGATAAAGCAAGCAAGGTGCTTCTTCCCGTTGCCAATAAATTCCGCCAGGCTGCTCGCCAAATCATGAATGCCGACATACCGTAATTGCGAGGCTGATGATCACGCATAAATGGTTACACCTCTGGTTTCCTGCAATTGGCCATCAATCATACGTAATTCACGCTGCATATGGTTTGCAACTATCGGGTCATGTGTGATGACAACCAATGTCATCGCTTTGTCTGTGTGAAGAGAAGAAAGCAGCAATAAAATTTCTTCTGCCGTCTGTTGATCTAAGTTACCGGTAGGTTCATCGGCCAACAGTAACGAAGGTTCCCCCGCCAGTGCTCTGGCGAGAGCCACTCGCTGCCGCTGCCCGCCGGATAAGTCGGCCGGATAATAGGCAGCTCTATGTGAAAGCCCCACCAAATGCAGTTTTTCTCCGGCAATTTTGTGGGCTTGTAAAGAAGTCAACCCGCGGTAAAGAAGCGGCAGAGCGACGTTTTCTGTTGCTGTCATTCCGGCCAACAGGTGAAAACTTTGAAAAACAAAACCAATTTCTTTATTACGCATTCTGGCACGCAGGTCGGCATTGGCTGTGGACATATTGATACCACAAAGAAAGTATTCTCCGGAGGAGGGTTTATCCAGCAGACCGAGAATATTCAGTAAAGTGCTTTTCCCTGATCCCGATGTTCCGACAATGGCGCAACTCTGACCGGCATAAATTTGTGCTGTGATATTTTTTAGAACCGATGTTGGGTTTTCTCCGCCATGTTGATAAACACGGGTTAAGTGCTGCATATTGATAACTGGCAATATCGGGGTTGTCGGTTGAATAGCATTTATAAGAGCCATTGTTTTTATAATTCCTCCGTTTTAATTATCTTTTTTCATTAAATTAACTGACTTCTATTTACATTGAGAAATTAATAATTCATTGAGCAATTACCAATAAGCTATCTTATATCGGTAATTAATAGCGACTTAATGATTTGTCATAATTTATGATAATAAAAGCCAACTTTCTAATCCAGAATGAAATATATAGATGATATATAAATTTTAAAATTGCGATACCATCTGATGATGATTTAGATTTAGCTTGCATTATTAGAAGTGACGTTATAAGTGGCAAGATTAACTTTCAAAGTTTAAGACAATTACAGGAGAGTGTTTATGTTTAAGAAATTATTGACGGTTGGGGCGTTGGCTGCGGGTGTTTTATTGAGTAGTAATGCAATGGCGCTAAATCCATGTGAGATTGGAAACGTACCAAAACCTATTGAAGGTAACCTTTATCAAATGTTTGTTGTTAACCCTTCAGATAATTTTGCAAATAGCTTTGAGCGGTTTGGTATTAAATGGTATTTTAAAGGAAAAATCGGAGCGTGTAAATCTCATACTGGAAAAACGGCCTATCAAGCTTACTACCAAGGAAGAAAATAAACTGACAAACTAATTAACCAAGTAAAATTAATGCCATAGTTAATTTTACTACAGGTAAGTCTCGTTATTTTTAACGAGACTTATTATTATAAAAATGAAATTGAATTTCGCTGTGATTCATATGCAGAATTACAATGGATCAATTATGAAAATAAAACAGAGCTTCGCATACACGAAGCTCTTATAATATTTAGAAATTACTTTAATTATTCCAATTACAAAGCCCGAAGAATCGCCTCTACACTCTCCTTAGCATCACCAAATAACATTTGTGTATTCTCTTTAAAGAATAAGGGATTTTGTACTCCGGCATATCCGGTATTCATCGAGCGCTTAAACACAATAACATTTTGGGCTTGCCAAACTTCCAGGACCGGCATTCCGGCAATGGGACTGGCAGGATCTTCCTGCGCGGCGGGGTTGACGGTGTCATTGGCGCCAATCACTAAAACTGTATCGGTTTCAGAGAAATCATCATTAATTTCGTCCATTTCCAAAACAATATCATAAGGCACTTTAGCTTCGGCCAGTAACACATTCATATGACCCGGCAACCGCCCCGCAACGGGATGAATACCAAAACGGACATTGATGCCCTTTTCACGCAGTTTCGCGGTAATGTCATGCACCGGATATTGCGCTTGAGCCACGGCCATACCGTAGCCCGGAGTAATAATCACCGAAGTGGAACTTTTCAACAGTTCAGCAACTTCTTCCGCCGTTGTTTCACGATACTCTCCCAGTTCCTGTGTATCCCCTGCCGCCGTGCCATCGGTGCCGAAACCGCCGGCAATCACGCTAATAAAGGAGCGGTTCATCGCCTTGCACATAATATAAGACAGGATGGCCCCCGAAGAACCGACTAACGCACCGGTGACAATCAGTAAGTCATTACTTAGCATAAAACCTGCCGCCGCCGCCGCCCAACCTGAATAGGAGTTCAGCATGGAAATAACGACCGGCATATCCGCCCCGCCAATGGAGGCCACTAAATGCCAACCGAAAGCCAGTGCAATAATGGTCATCACCAGTAAAGTGAGAACTTGCACGCCAATACTTTCTGTTTTGATAAAGGCAAACATCAGGATAAAGGAAACGATCAAGGCGGCCAGATTCAGTTTGTGCCGGTGTGGTAGCATCAATGGCTTGGAAGAAATTTTCCCGCGCAATTTTCCAAATGCGACAACCGAGCCGGTAAAGGTGACGGCACCAATAAATACCCCGAGAAAGACTTCGGTCAGATGAATATTTTCCATAATGGGGGTGGCAAAAATATCGTGGGTGGCGAAACTATTAAACCCAACCAGCACCGCCGCAAAACCGACAAAACTGTGCAGGATAGCCACCAACTCCGGCATCTGAGTCATTTCTACTTTTTTGGCGAGACGAATGCCAATCGCCGCACCAATGACCATTGCTAAAATAATCCAGCCTACGTTACCCGTATCAGGCCCTACTATCGTAGCAACCAAGGCAATTGCCATACCAACGATGCCAAAAATGTTACCGCGTTTAGCGCTTTCGTGGCGGGAAAGTCCGGCAAGACTGAAAATGAACAACATGGCGGCGACAATATAAGCTGCTGTAACTACTCCGTTCGACATAAGTTACCCCTTATCCTTTACGAAACATTTTCAGCATACGTTGAGTGACAGTAAAGCCACCAAAAATATTGATGCTGGCAATTAATACGGCAATGAATGAGAAGAAACTGACCCATCCCCCTTCACCAATTTGCAGAACAGCCCCAACCACAATGATGCCGGAAATCGCGTTAGTGACGGACATTAATGGGGTGTGCAATGAATGACTGACATTCCAGACAACGTAATAACCGACCACACAGGACAAGGCGAAAACGGTAAAATGCGATAAAAAC
Organism: Xenorhabdus sp. IM139775; assembly: GCF_028598745.1. Taxonomy (GTDB): domain Bacteria; phylum Pseudomonadota; class Gammaproteobacteria; order Enterobacterales; family Enterobacteriaceae; genus Xenorhabdus. The sequence goes on along the minus strand of NZ_JAQRFK010000014.1, from coordinate 58,204 downwards.
TCTTTCGGTGCAACATGTGCCAGCCAGCCATACAGAATGATTGCGAGTGCAAGCAATCCATACTTCAGCCACGGAGATTTAGGCTTTTCTGCCGTTTCCTCTTTTTTTACTGCGGCGGGTTTGGTCGTTGTTGGCTGGACTGAAACTTGGATAGGTGGCGCTGGCCAGGTGATCTCCCCCTCTTTAATTACAGTGACGTTACGGATAACAACATCATCAAAATCAACGGAAATTGCACCATCTTTTTCTTTGCACAGTAGTTTCAGCAAGTTGACCAGATTGGTGCCGTAGAGTTGTGATGATTGAGTGGGCAACCGGCTGGGCAAATCCGTATAGCCGATAATTTTTACTCCATTTGCTGTCACAACCAGTTTATCGGCTTGGGTATATACACAGTTGCCTCCCGTTTGGGCTGCCAAATCGACAACCACACTCCCGGGTTTCATGGCGTCAACCATCTCTTTTGTGATAAGCAGTGGTGCCGGTTTCCCCGGAATCAATGCCGTTGTCACGATAATATCAACTTCTTTTGCCTGCGCAGCAAACAACGCCATTTCAGCTTCGATAAAGGCTTCTGACATCACTTTTGCATAACCGTCACCGCTGCCGGCCTCTTCCTTGAAATTCAATTCCAGAAATTCAGCGCCCATGCTTTGTACTTGTTCCTTCACTTCTGGACGCGTATCAAAAGCGCGGACAATCGCACCGAGGCTACCGGCTGCGCCAATGGCCGCCAATCCCGCTACACCTGCGCCAATAATCATGACCTTTGCTGGTGGTATTTTGCCTGCTGCGGTAATTTGCCCCGTGAAAAAACGGCCAAATTCATGAGCGGATTCAACAATGGCACGATAACCGGCAATATTTGCCATTGAGCTGAGTGCATCTAAAGATTGCGCGCGGGAAATTCGTGGCACGGCGTCCATCGCCAGAACAGTAACTTTGCGTTCTGCCAGTTTTGCCATTAACTCCGGGTGTTGCGCCGGCCAGATAAAACTGATCAGCGTGGCACCTTCTTTCATCAAGGCAATTTCATCATCGTCAGGGGCGTTGACCTTCAAAATGATATCAGATTGCCAAACCGGGTGGATTTCCGCTATATCCGCCCCCGCTTTTTGATAAGCGACATCATCAAAACTGGCCAGTTTCCCTGCTCCCGTTTCAACGGTGACGTCAAATCCCAATTTACGCAATTGCTCCACGGTGGATGGTGTGGCAGCAACGCGCGCTTCATTAGCAAATTGCTCTTTTGGTACACCAATACGCATAATGTTTCCTTCTTTAAGAATGAAATATTGCTGATTATGACCTTGTTGAAGCCTATTTAACGATTAGTTTGATTTTATTGCTGCTATCAGTGAAATCTATCAATAGAATACCAAATAGTAACTCAATGAAAATAATTTCAACGAATTATCATTATAAAGGCAGAAAAAATAAAATGTCCTTTTAAGGTAGACCATTCTTTAATTCGTATAACTTACTATATTTATTAAAATTCTTAGTGTCATATACTAAAAACAGGTAATCGTTTCTTAGAGGGCATAATTTATTGCGACAATTAGCATTATTACATGTAATAATTGCGCCCTATGTGATACATAACAATGTTCAGCCCGTTATAAATATTTTAATGCGCAAGGCGAAAGGATTTTTTATGAAGCTGAAGACAACGATCATCGCTACCGCGGTGCTCTCACTAACCACGATGACTGCTGCTCATGCGGCTAAAGAGTTAACGCCGGAACAAGCCGCAGAGATTAAACCTTTTGAGCGGATCTCGGTGACTGGTCGTTTTAATGCTATTTATGAAGCTGCTGACGCAGTTTCCCGTCAGGCCGATAAAAAAGGCGCTGACAGTTTTTATATTCAGAGTCTCGATGATCTCAATGGACGCGGTAACTTACGTGTTGTCGCCGATTTGTACCATAAAGATGCGGAAAAAGCAGATAAGACACCTAATTATCGTATCTACCGCGGTATCAAAGAGTTACCTAAATCTGAAGCCATTACCTTGGAACCTTTCGACACTGTAACAGTGAATGGTTATTTCCCTACTGATCCTGACCTGAAAGAAGCTATCGCTAAAGAGACTAAAAAGAAAGATGCCGCATCCTTCTTTATTGTCCGTGATATTGCACCAAATAATGGTGGAAACCAAATAGTCACAGCCTATGTTTATAAAGCAGATGCACCAAAACGTAAAGTTCAGTCCAGTGAAGCCGTGATCCCAGCCGATTCTGAAGCAGGACGCAAGGCTCTGGCACAAGGTGGAGAAGAAGCCAAGAAAGTTGAAATTCCAGGTGTCGCCTCTTCAGCGTCAACAAATAATGTGATTGGTCACTTTTTTGAAACCCAGTCATCAAAAGGTGGGCGTTACACCGTCACCTTGCCTGATGATACAAAAATTCAAGAATTGAATAAAACATCTGCGGCTCAGATGGCACCGTTCGATTCCATCACTTTTTCTGGTTATTACACTACCGCGCCTGAGGTTTCTTATCAGGTTGCTAAACGTGCGGCAGAGAAAGGCGCAAAATACTACCATATCACGAGAGAATGGCAGTCTAATGGTGGTAACGTGACCATCAGTGCTGATTTATTCAAATAATGACATAGTTAAATATTCTCGTTTAGTTGTTCATAAAAAAGGCACAAATCTTCTTTGTGCTTTTTTTGTCTTCTCCTTTTGAGAATTTTATTATTTTATTTGCATCAATATCCTTCCGATAATCAACAATTAATTAACGTTATACTTCGGTGTAATTTGCAGATAATCCCGTTTAATCTCCCTTTTTGTTGATATTTTTGCATGATTGTTTTTTATTTGTTTCTTTCAGGTAAAATCAACAATCAACGTTATACAAAATGTTTATTAAGGTGATAATGTGGATTAGAAAAATTATCTGTAATTTATGTTCTTACTCCTCTACACAATTTTATGCATAAAATTTATATTTTTTTGCATAGTCAACCATTGCATACCATCCTTTCACTCCGTAGAATCGCCCTGTTTTTAGATTTATCTGCTAAATCTGTACTGCAATCCATCGCATGGATGCAATAAATGTCCAATATGTGTTCGATATTCAGGGCAAGTGTTCTGGCTAATCGTGTCGATTATATTATTTTTAGGAACGTATCTTTGGAAAAAAAATTAGGCCTTACGTCTTTGACTGCACTGGTTCTCAGTTCTATGGTCGGTGCCGGCGTATTCAGTTTGCCGCAAAACATGGCGCAAGCAGGCAGTCCTGCTGCATTAATGATTGGTTGGGGAATAACAGGTATAGGGATTCTCTTTTTAGCCACCTCCTTACTTTTACTTTCACGACTTCGCCCTGATTTAGATAGCGGTATTTTTACTTACGCAAGAGAAGGTTTTGGCGAGCTAGTGGGATTTTGTTCTGCATGGGGATATTGGTTTTGTGCCATCATTGCCAATGTTTCTTACTTAGTTATCGTCTTCGCCGCGTTAAGTTTTTTCACTGATACTGAACACTCAATTATCTTTGGTGATGGCAATACCTGGCAATCGTTGATAGGTGAATCCATCTTACTTTGGTTTGTTCACTGGCTGGTATTACGCGGTGTACAAACGGCCGCGGGAGTCAACCTGCTGGCGACAATGGCAAAATTATTACCATTGGGCATGTTTATTATCTTAGCTGTCATTGCTTTCAAAATGGATGTATTTTCCTTTGATTTTCATGGAATTGAAATGGGCGTTCCTGTTTGGCAGCAAGTTAAAGACACGATGCTGATTACCCTATGGGTTTTCATTGGTGTTGAAGGTGCGGTTGTGGTTTCAGCCCGAGCCAAAAAACGCAAAGACATTGGTATCGCAACGTTGTTGGCTGTTATCTCAGCATTAGGGGTATATATACTGGTTACCCTGCTTTCATTGGGCTTGGTTACCAGACCTGAATTAGCGGCTATGCGTAATCCCTCTATGGCAACGTTGATGGTTGGGTTAATGGGGTCTGCGGGTGAAATTGTAATTATTGCCGGCTTGATCGTCTCTGTTTGCGGCGCTTACCTAAGCTGGACAATTATGGCAGCGGAAGTCCCCTTTATCGCTTCATTACATGGCTCATTTCCTAAGGTATTCAAAAAACAAAATAGTAAAAAAGCACCTGAATCATCACTTTGGATCACAAATGGCGCGGTTCAACTTTCTTTGATTGTGATTTGGTTAAGCGGCAGTAACTACAACACGTTACTTTCCATTGCATCTGAAATGATCCTTGTGCCCTACTTTCTGGTTGGTGCATTTTTAGTAAAAGTCGCCTTCCAACGCAGTAGCCGGGCTTTACTCTTTATTGCCTTTGGCGCTTGCACTTATGGATTATGGTTACTTTATGCTTCGGGATTAATGCACCTTTTGCTTTCTGTTGTGCTATACGCACCAGGGCTATTGGTTTTCTTATATGCCCGTAAACAAGATCGGGAAAAGGCACCATTAACGGTAGTGGAAAAATCAGCCATTGTGATTCTGTTTCTGATGGTATTCCCGTCTATGTGGCAATTAATGCACTAAAAATCATTCGCAACGTTGTCATTTTACAGTTTAATTGACTTTCAAATGAGTGGCTTAAGAGGAGGAATTAAATTCCCCTCTTATTTTTTTAAAATCAGTATGTTGTAACTAAAGTGAGGGGTTCAGTTCAATTAACACCCAACACATAAGAATTCATTCTGTTTTCATGCCTATATATTTTGTAAATATATAGGTTGCGCCCTATAAATGCGCATTTATTAGTAAGATATTACCAACAATAAGTTAACTTTAAGCAGAATCAACTCATCTTGATTTTACTTAAAGGTAGATATAACATCTAACATAATCACAATATTAGAGATAAAGATCAAAAGAAAAACATCCGTTACAATTACGTAATATTTATTTAAAGATTTTGCAAAAACAGAAAAATCTCTATTTTTCAGCATATTTATTTTTACAGAATCGCCTTAATTAATAATTAATCTTATAAAACAGAATAAAAGTTCATTGATGTTCATAAAAAAATCGATGTTATGCATAACAATTCTATTAAATGTTTCTTAATAGCTCAAAACTCCAAATTATGAGATTAGTCAAGTTATTATTTTTATCTTTGTTAATTAATCGCTACTATATTCTTACCTTATCGTTGATAAGGAAATATGAACTGTTGTGTCTTTGTTATTTTCAGACGTAAACCTAAGTAATTCACTGCTGCAATAATATGCAGCAGTGAACATTAACACTAACTCGATAATCTGTTTCTCTGTCGAATCAGTTCGTCAGAGATGGGATATTTTAGAAAATGAAAACCAAGTTAATTATTTCATCCTTATTTGTTTCATCTGTACTCATGTCCGCTGCGCACGCTGCCGATGGACAAATCAAATTTACGGGAAAGATTACGGCGACTGCCTGTAAAATCGATTCAAATTCTGCTAATCAAACCGTCAATATGGGTACTATCAGCTCAAGTTCATTTAACGGCGCGAATAGTACCTCTGCGCCTACCCGCTTTAGTATTAAATTGACTGATTGTCCAGAAGAATATAACCAAGCTCAAGTCAAATTTGATGGTCAGACAGACAGAGCGAATAGTCGGTTTTTAGCGTTAGCCAGTAACAAAGAAGGAAGAGCGGCTCAAGGTGTTGCACTTGCTCTTTATGAAGATGACAGTAACACCATGATTAATATCGCTGAAAATTCACAGTATCAAAAACTGATAAAAGGCCAGAAAACGAATACTCTGAATTTCGTTGCCAAATATATTGCGACATCTAACACGGTTACTCCAGGTGCAGGTGACTCTGTCGCTAACTTTACTATCACCTATAATTAATATTTATATGTAATGGAAATCATGGCAAGGAAGCTAAAACAATATCATTCAGGACAATATGACTCAGGTTTAAATAATATTGTTTGGAGCAACCACCTTGAAATATTTTCGCATTTTAATTTTAGTCTACATTTTCAGCACTAATACTAATGTCTCTTTTGCCGGTGTTGTTATTGGTGGTACACGTGTTATCTATATCAGCGATCAAAAAGAAGCGTCTATCTCTATTAACAATCCAGAAAATGATATTTCTTATCTGATCCAATCATGGGTTGAAGGTGAAGATGGTAAAACTAAAGCACCTTTTATCATCACTCCCCCACTTTTTAAATTAAAGGCCGGGGATGAGAATGTTTTACGGATTGTTAACACCGGAAATAATTTACCTGAAAACAATTTACCTGAAGACAAAGAATCTCTGTTCTGGCTCAATATTAAGTCTATTCCGGCGACCACTAAATCAGCACAGAACCAATTACAAATCACGGTAAAATCCCGGTTTAAGCTGTTCTATCGCCCTGCCAATTTGATTGACAATGCCGGCACTGCTTATAAGGCACTGAAATTCAAGGTTGATGGACACAAACTTATTGTAGAAAACCCAACCCCTTACTATGTTTCTCTTTCTACATTAATCATTGGCAATAACGTGAAAAATCATGAAATTAAACCCGCAGGGATGATTGCGCCTTTGGGCCAAGTGAGTTGGGATGTTCCTATCAAAAACATCAATCAGGTAAGCTGGAAAACGATTAATGATTTTGGTGGTGTAACGCCAGAGGAAAGACGTCAGTTGTAATTAAAATTTATTGTAATAAGAAATTATACAACCTATATACCCAATAGATTTCAAGATACAGCCTGAAAGATGGAGGGTATATCAAAATTAGAAAATTATTATGAGTAACTATCGTCATTATCTTCAAAAAAATCTTTCTGATAATTGGGCGTTATTTTTCAAACCAAGCTGGCGTTGCCTATATAGTCAGGCATCTCTCTATATGTTGTTAAGTACTCCCCTTTGGGCGTATAACAATAAAGCTCACGCTGAAGAGTATTTCAACATTAATGCATTGGAAACCTATTCAGGTTTTGAAGATATTGATTTGTCGATCTTTACTCAAGATGATCAACAACCTCCCGGCCGTTATTGGGTAGACATTTATCTTAATCAGGAAAAATCAGATACCGGTAATATCGATTTTGTTATCGTAAATAATAAGTTATTACCCAAACTTAAAATATCTCAACTCAAGGAAATGGGTGTCAATATTGAGGCATTTCCCACATTACTTGAGTTGCCACAAGAAACGGAAATTTCTGATCTCGGACAATATATTCCATCTGCATCAACATCGTTTGATTTCAAACAACAGCGGTTGGATATCAGTGTTCCCCAAGCAGCCTTGAACAGTCAGGCAAGGGATTATGTACCACCTCATTTGTGGGATCAGGGATTAACTTCCCTGTTGGTCAATTATCACTACAGTGGCTCCATGAGTTGGCAAAACAATCAACCCGGCTCAACAAACAACCATTTCCTCAGCCTCAGGACAGGTGCCAATTGGCAAGCATGGCGTTTGCGGAACTATTCCACTTACAGCAGTCAGAATAAAAAATGGCAAAATATCAATACGTATCTTCAGCGAGATATTCATGCGCTGAAAAGCCAGCTCATATTTGGAGACAATTATACCTCCTCCCTTATTTTTGATGGTTTTCAGTTTCGTGGAGTCCAGTTGTCTTCTGATGACAATATGTTGCCTGATAGCTTAAAAGGATTTGCGCCAACGATTAGAGGAATAGCCCAAAGCAATGCCCAAGTCACTATTAAACAAAATGGTTACATTATCCATGAATCTTATGTTCCTCCGGGGGCTTTTGTCATCAATGATCTCTATCCAACAACATCGACAGGAAATATAGAAGTCATTGTCAAAGAAGCCGATGGAAGTGAACATCGTTCTGTGCAAACTTTTTCTACTGTGCCCGTCATGTTACGGGAAAATAGCCTGCGACATTCGCTGACGTTGGGAAAATACCGATCTAACTCTCTGCGAGGAAAAGAACCCTATTTTATGCAGGGTACGATGATTTATGGTATTTCCAATCGTGTGACTGCCTATGGCGGAACAACGATCGCAAAAGATTATCAATCTATCGCGTTGGGTACAGGCTACAGTCTTGTTGATTGGGGTTCACTTTCCTTTGATGTGTCTTATGCCAAAACCAATTTAATATCGAATTCCAGCCAGTATGGTCAGTCTTATCGCTTCCAATATACCAAAGATTTGTCCCAAACAGGCACTAGCCTTACTCTCGCAGGCTATCGTTACTCGACACAAAATTTTTACGATTTTAAAGAGGCGAATGAGTTAGGGAATGAAACCGATGGAACAACCCACAATAGCACCAATAAACGCAGTAAATTACAGCTACATATTAATCAGTCTCTTGGTGACTGGGGGGCTATCTATTTATCGGCTTTCCAACAGGATTATTGGCAGCAAAAAGGCTACGAGAGAAATATCAGTGCGGGTTATAACACAAGTTACAATTCCATTAATTATAGCCTGAATTATTCTCACAGTGCTTTCCCTGGAGCAAACCGCAATGAGCAGATTGTCTCATTCGGCGTTCAAATCCCCCTTGATCGTTGGCTGAAGAATAGCTGGATAAGCTATAACATGACGAACAGTAAAAACGGCGATACATCTCATCAAGTCAGTCTAAATGGTACAGCTCTTGAAAATAACAATCTGACTTATAACATTCAGCAAAGTTATACCAGCCGCAATCAAGATGTTGGCGGAAATATCGGTGCAGAATACAAAGGAACATATGGCCAAATCAACGCGGGTTACAATTACGACAAACACGCCAGACAACTGACTTATGGTTTAAATGGCGGGATCGTTGCCCATCCTTATGGCATCACCCTTTCGCAGTCTTTGGGGGAGACACCAGTATTAGTGCGTGCTAATGGTGCGTCAGGCGTCAAAGTGCAAAACCATACCGGCATCAGGACTGACTGGCAAGGCCATGCCATTGTGCCTTATGTCAGTAGCTACCGGAAAAGCCGTATTGCTCTGGATACGTATTCAATGGGCAATAACGTTGATATTGATATCAATACGCAAACGATCATTCCAACTCAGGGTTCACTAACGCTGGCCAATTTCCAGACTCGTATTGGCTATCGTGCTTTACTGATACTTTCCCATCAAGGTAAAGCCATTCCATTTGGCGCAACCGCAACATTAGATCCGAAGAATGAGTCCGATGAAATCAATAGCACTATTGTCGCTAATGATGGTCAGGTTTATCTCAGCGGTGTTCCTCGGTCAGGCCGTATCTGGGTGAAATGGGGTCATAAAGATGTTCAGGAATGTCATGTTAATTATCAACTTCCAGAAAAAATACCAGAATCTGGCCTGTACATTCTGAATACATCCTGTGAGTAATAATTTGTGAATAACAATATGGGATATTGATTCGATATCTTTACATATTATGGAAATTATTTATGGCTAGCAGCTTAAAATTATTCTTAAAACCATACCTAAGACCATTAATGGCAGGTTTATTTATAGCCGGCATAATCAGCAGTTTTGACGGTCAGGCACGCAACCAGTGCAATTATGCTAATGAAAATATGTTCAACAAAATGACACCCGTCTCTTTCGGAACTATTGTCATTTCCAGAGATCACCCTCTCGGAACCACCATCGGGGAAATCCGTCTCGATCAAGTAAATGACCAAGGCGATATCGCGGTTTGTTATCAGCCGTTGCCGGCTTCGTGGGATGCGCCTGATTTTATAAGAGCAAACTATAATAATGACGCTATTTATGAATCCGGTGTCCCCGGCGTGGGAATACGTATTAATACCTGGGGGCCGGGTTACGGCATTGACTGGTTGCCCAGAAGAGTGGAACGCCCTGCCACCTGTAATTCAACAAAATATACTTATCAAAATGGACTACTCTATTGCGGAAGTACATTGGGTTATTTAACCGTGCAATTAATCAAAATTGCGCCTAGCACAGGCTCAGGAGACACTCATAGACAGGTATTAACCAGAGCCAGAGTAGGCCATAAATCTATTAATACTTTTTATTTGGAAAATACTCACATTGTGACTCAAGGGTGTTCTCTTAAACAGAACACGACTTTTGTTAATATGGGAGATATCAGAAAAAGTGAATTTCGGGGGATTAATAGTACTGCCGGTACCCAAAGTTTCGATCTGGGATTAGATTGCGATGCAAATCTTGATGTTCAAGTCTTGTTAGATGGGCGCCCTGCCAAGAGCAACACCAACAATATTTGGGCGTTGGATTACAGTAGTGACAACGTCACGGCAACGGGTGTCGGTTTACAGATCTTATATCGAAACCGCCCCATATCAATGCGCTCTCCCGTTGTATCCGATTCAACCCAGTCAGGGGGCTATATTCGAATTCCATTGAGTGCCCGTTATATCCAGACTGATACGCGAATGACTCCCGGCAAAGCAGATGCAACAGCGACAATTACGTTAACTTATCAATAAAAGCGCCCTTTCCTGTAGCCTTCATAGCAGTGTTGTTATGGGGGTTATTTGGCTGGCTGAGTTTGTTGGTTTGGTAATCAATAAGCATGTTGTAACTATAATTTGTTGTAACCGTAATTGATAGAAGGGTGAGACTCGTCTTCTAATTCAGAAATAAGTTTATGGGCTATAGTAAAACGACTAAGCCCATAAACAGCAAAATCACAAGGCGATATTTTCCATCGCCTGCAAAATACGCTTATCTGAGATGGGATACGCCGTCCCCAATTGCTGGGCAAACAGGCTAATCCGCAGCTCTTCGATCATCCAACGAACTTCTTTTACTTCCGGCAACTGTTTCTGTTGAACCGACAATTTTGCCAACCATTGTTGCCACTGGCGCTGGATATGTTCAATCCGGCTCATATGTGCCCTATCTTTGTTAGGATCAACCGCCAATTTTTCCAATCGACGCTCAATTCCACTTAAATAGCGCAAAACATCGGCCAGACGTTTCCAACCATGAGAAGTGACAAATCCATTAAAGACCAGACCGGAGATTTGTTCTTTAATATCCGATAGCGCCAGTGCCAAGGCAATATCTACCCGCCCTTTCAGCCGTTTGTTGAGATTAAAGACCGCAGTCAGGATCTGTTCTACCTGTTTGGCAATATCCACCACAGCATCATTCAAATCAGCACGCACTTTATCCTGTAAACCGGAAAACGCCTGCTCATGCCATACCAATCCACCATTTTCTGCGATCAGCCTGTCCACACCGCAAGAGATACAGTCATCAATCAAATCCAGTACTTTTCCATAGGGATTGAAATACAGACCCAGTTTGGATTTGTTGGGTAACTTCTCATGCAGATATTTTATCGGTGATGGAATATTCAGCAATAATAGCCGCCGTGTGCCTGCCCACATGGCATTTTGTTGTTCAAATTCAGTTTCGAACAGTTTAATGCCGATACTGTCCTTTTCATCGACCAACGCCGGAAATGCCTTAACGGAATACCCCCCCCGTTTTTGTTCGTAGCATTCGGGCAATGCACCAAAACTCCAGATATGTAGCCCGCTTTGTTCTATGCCGTCATCGGCAACGGCTGAAAGCGTTTCCTGAACTTTTCCTTTCAATTTCAGTCTCAATGCTGACAAATCTTTGCTTTCAGCCAACGGTTTGTTTTTCTCACCAAGCACACGGAATGTTATTTTCAAGTGATCTGGTACTTGTTCCAACTGCCAGTCATCACGTGACACCGTCACGCCGGTCATCCGCCGCAGTTCTTTCTCAAGGCTGTCCAGTAAAGGCGCCTGAGGTTGTGTCACCCGCTCCAGAAATGCCTGTGCATAGTTAGGCGCAGGGACAAAATTACGGCGTATGGGTTTTGGCAATGATTTAATTAGCGCAACCACCAATTCATGGCGAATGCCCGGAATTTGCCAGTCAAAGCCTTCGTCCCTGACCTGATTTAATACGGGTAAAGGAATATGTACCGTCACACCATCAGCATCGGTTCCCGGTTCAAATTGATAACTCAACCGGAATTTCAAATTATCCTGATACCAATAATTCGGATAATCCAACGCACTGACTTTGTTGGCATCTCCCTTGATCAACATGCTTTTTTCAAAGTTGAGCAATTCCGGCTGATCTTTACTGGCTTCTTTCCACCAGCGATCAAAATGACGCGATGAAACAACGTCTTTGCCAATTCTCTGATCATAGAAACTGAACAAAATTTCATCATCAACCAGAATATCCCGCCGACGAGATTTGTGTTCCAGCTCTTCCACTTCTTCACGCAATTTTAAATTAGTGCGGAAAAAGGAATGACGGGTTTGCCAATCCCCTTCAACCAGAGCATGGCGAATAAAAAGCTCACGGCACAACATAGGATCTATTTGGCTGTAATTGACCAGACGCCCGACCACAATCGGCAAGCCATACAAGGTCACTTTTTCTGTTGCCATCACCGCGCCCTGAGATTTCTGCCAGTGCGGTTCACTATAGTGTTTTTTGATTAAATGGGTCGCCAGAGGTTCTACCCATTCAGGCTCAATACGCGCAGCAATGCGCCCCCACAAGCGGCTGGTTTCCACTAATTCAGCAACCATCCCCCATTTAGGCGGCTTTTTAAATAATCCGGAACCGGGAAAAACCGAAAAACGGGCATTCCGTGCACCGGTATATTCTTGTTTATCCGTGTCTTTCTGACCAATATGGGATAACAATCCTGTCAGCAAGGCAATGTGGATACTGCGATAATCCGCTTCCTGACTGTTGATCGGCAAACCAATCTCTTTCACCACTTGCCGTAGTTGAGTATAAATATCCTGCCATTCCCTGACGCGAAGATAGTTCAGGTAATCTTGCCGGCAAAGTTTGCGGAATTGGGCGCTGGACAGCGCTTTCTGCTGTTCCAGCAGAAAATCCCACAACGTCAGGAAGGCAATGAAATCTGAATCCTTGTCCGCAAAACGACGGTGTTTTTCATCAGAAGCCTGCTGTTTTTCCAACGGCCTTTCCCGTGGATCTTGAATCGACAGCGCGGAAGCAATCACCATCACTTCGCGAACACAACCCTGTGCCCTGGCTTCCAAGACCATGCGCGCCAAGCGGGGATCGATAGGCAACTGAGCCAACTGCCGTCCCATTGGCGTTAATCGGTAAGCGCCATCTGACAATGATTCAGGATCAATCGCCCCTAACTCTTCTAACAGACGAACACCGTCTTGAATGTTGCGCTTATCCGGTGCTTCAACAAATGGAAATGCGCTGACATCGCCTAAGCCAATCGATGTCATCTGCAAAATAACGGAAGCCAGATTGGTTCGCAGAATTTCAGGATCAGTAAATTCCGGGCGTGATAAAAAATCCTCTTCCGAATAGAGACGAATACAAATCCCGTCCGAAACACGGCCACAGCGCCCTTTTCGCTGATTAGCCGATGCCTGCGATATCGGTTCTATCGGCAAACGCTGGACTTTGGTTCGATAGCTGTACCGGCTAATACGTGCAAAACCGGCATCGATCACGTATTTGATACCCGGTACCGTCAGCGATGTTTCCGCCACGTTGGTGGCCAGAATAATGCGACGACCAACATGAGGCTGGAATATGCGGTTCTGTTCGCTGTTAGACAACCGGGCAAAAAGCGGCAAAATTTCAGTATGCAGGAAATTTTGCTTGTTGAGTGCATCCGCGGTATCACGGATCTCCCGTTCACCGCTCATGAAAACCAGTATGTCACCTGCGCTTTCACGCCCCAATTCATCCACTGCGTCAATAATGGCCTCAAGCTGATCCCGCTCACTGTGACTATCATCACCAACCACCGGGCGATAGCGCACTTCTACCGGATAAGTCCGCCCGGAGACTTCAATAATCGGTGCCTGATTAAAATGGCGGGAGAAACGTTCCGGATCAATGGTTGCAGAAGTAATGATGATTTTCAGATCAGGGCGTTTAGGCAGTAATTGACGCAGGTAACCGAGGATAAAATCGATATTCAGACTGCGTTCATGAGCTTCATCGATAATTAACGTGTCATATTGTAATAACAACCGATCTTGCTGCAATTCTGCCAACAGGATACCGTCAGTCATCAATTTAACTAACGTGTTGTCACTGACCTGATCATTAAAACGGACTTTGTAACCGACGGTTGAACCCAGCGGCGTTTCCAATTCATCCGCAATGCGATTAGCCACAGAACGTGCTGCCAAACGACGGGGTTGGGTATGGCCAATTAGCCCCTTAACGCCCCTTCCCAACTCAAGGCAGATTTTGGGGATTTGGGTGGTTTTACCCGAACCCGTTTCCCCGGCAATAATGACCACCTGATTATCCCGAATGGCCTGATAGATATCGTCTTTTTTCTGGCTCACCGGCAGGTTTTCAGGATATTGGATTGCAGGACATGCCGTCTGACGATTGATGACTTTCTGTTTTGCCGTAGCGATATCCACGGCAATGGATTGTGTTACCGCCTGCAAGGAGACTTGATTCTTAATTTTTGCTGCTCCATGCAGACGTTTTTTTAAACGGAACTGATCGCGCAGCGGTGTGTGATCAAGTTCAGCGAATAATTCAGCAAATGGTGCTGTCAAAGGTGATTCCACGTGATAAATCCTTGTGACGTTCTTAACTGACTAGCGCTGTTTTTGCAGGCTCAGGGGATTGTTTTTTATAGCTTAACAATGAGAAGTGTAACATATCTTGTGCAACTCCATATATATTCTCCACCTCGTCAATGGTTCAGGCGAAGCTCCCTATCCGTGATAATATTTTCCCTGTATTGATTCAATGAATTTGAACGAATATCTCAAAATATTGAGCTATTTGCTGAATAACTCTCTGTATAAGATGTGATGCACAAACAATATTATCAATGAAGTTATTAGGATCTTAGATAACTGAGGAAATAGAGAATGAGTAAAGTACTGGTTCTGAAATCCAGCATCCTGGCACAATATTCCCAAAGCAGTAAACTGGCCGACTATTTTATTGAAACGTGGTTAGCTGGCCATTCAGAAAGCAGCATCACCACCCGTGATCTGGCTGAAAACCCGGTTCCGGTACTCGATGGGGAGTTAGTCAGTGCCTTGCGTCCAAGCGATGCCGCACTGACCGAGCACCAAAAAACCGTATTGGCGCTGTCAGATGAGTTGGTTAGCGAGTTAAAAACACATGATGTTATTGTCATCACTGCGCCAATGTATAACTTCACTATCCCTACTCAATTAAAAACCTATTTTGATCTGATTGCCCGTGCGGGAGTGACTTTCCAATATACTGAAAAAGGCCCGGAAGGGTTGCTGAAAGGCAAACGCGCAGTTATTTTGACCAGCCGTGGCGGCATCCACAAGAACAGCCAAACAGATGTGATGACACCCTATTTACGCACTTTCCTTGGATTTATCGGTATTACCGATGTGGAATTTGTCTTTGCTGAAGGTTTGGCGCTGGGGGCAGAATCTGCCACCCAAACCCATCAGAATGCCCGTGACACGATAGATAATATCGTCGCGAAAATGGGGCAAAAGCAACCCGAAAAAATCGTGGCTTAATATCGTTCCCAAAGAGGCGCGCCAACCAGCGCGCTTATTTCCGCACCCAGTGACCATTAATGCCGAGCACATATTCTCCTGACGCTGCACGGTGTACCAATTTTTCGCCTGTTATTTTGGCAACTTGCCCTGCCGTCATGTTATTTTGGGCCGCAATCTCAGCGTATTTCTTTTGCCGCTCGTCGTTAATTCTTTTAACCACCGATTGAGCATCTTGGGTATTTTTGACCAAACCCAGATAGCCACTGAATGTCTCACCCACCAGCCCTTGTTGTTTGGCTTCACCCAGCGTCATGCCCACGGCAAAGGGACTGAATAACAGGCTCAACAGCAGTATCACGCCTACTTTTTTCATATTCTCATCCTTAGAATAAATTAGCGTTGTTTTTGAGCATATCTTCAATTTGCCTGTCGACCTTAATATGAATTTCATGCTCAATTTTCACGTTCATGTTGATGTTAATGGGCTTATCCGGTGTCGCCACTTCCAGTCTGACACAGCCCACTAATGCCATACTGAGTAAGGCCACATTGACCAGCATCACCCCTATTCTAACCGTTGGCAACTTGAAGCCGATATGCTTTATCATTTATCACTCCTACCCATTACAGATATATTTTTCTGTAACCATTCTTCCAGATTACTGCCAAAACGCAGGCTGCGCCATAACTGAAAAACGTTCTCCTCATGATGATAATTGAGTCTGACTTCACGTTTTCTATCTACCACGGGATTTACCCCACTGATTTCTGAATGCAATGTTAAGATCCCCAAATTATCGAGCGTCACATAGGCTTTTGAACGGCTGATTTCTAAATAACGCAGCCAATCCATTGCCATACCTGCTGATAAGTCATTTTTCCCTATAGAATCAACCGTATCTTTATCCAATCGCAATGTCAGGTAATCTTCATTGGCTACCCATCCCCGTTGAATAATCCACCGCTCATCATTTAATAATACGGGTAATTCACCACTAATTTTGCCTGACATCGCCATTTGTTTGACTTTTAATACGCCAAACAATTTGCTCAAATTGAGTTTGTTAAACCGTAATACAGCCGCTTCTTTTTGTGGGATCTGTAATTGACCCATTTCCAATTTACCATCCAGTATATCCACATTCACATTGGTCAATTTCAATGGCTGCGTATCCGTTGCCGGATAGTAGCCCAACAGATCGGCGGTCACATTTTGCATATCAAACAGCCCCTTAATGGCTTTGATCCGCAACTGGACGGGAGATCCCAACCCTAATTGCCATGTGTGCTCCTGCAAACGCCAGGGCAACACAAAATCCAGGCCACTAACTTCCCCGTTTTTCAGCCACATGCCCGCGTTTTTCACCACCCAATGACCGCCCGCACGTAATCCCTGCCCCTTTGCAGCAGAGAAAGCGGCTTGAGCATAAATATTTCCACCCAGCACGGTAATACCCAGTTCTGGCGGGATCAGAGATTGAAACGCTACTAAAGATTGTCTCGGCCACCGGGCTTCTCCCCTCAATCGCTCGCCATCCCAGCGACCATAAAAGGGAATTGGGCCAATGCCAGCGGAGTACAGTTTGCCATTCAACATAAAGTTATCCGGCGACGCCCCTGTCAGCGTGGCTTTGAAATCAAAGGCAGGCAGAAAACCGCCGGAACGAAATTCGGTTTTCTGGGCAGATAACTGCAAATCTCCCGCTAAATTAGGTCGATTTGCCGCACGCTCCCAAGTTAACGGCTGAGTCAGTTTTAAACGCGGTGCTTGCATCTTAATAAGGCCATATTGGATCGAATCAAAGCCGGTATTTAATGTCTCCACCATTATCTGTGATTGATTCCAGCTTCCCTTGCCCGCAATATCCCATTTCGCTTGTAACGGTGGTAATTGCCCATTCCCCCAATAACGCCAATGCCAATTTCCCTGATCGGGGATAAAATCTTTTGCGGAACCATCCAGATGTAACTTAAATTTACCCCAATAACTGTCTTGTGCCGTCAAAATGGCTTGCAGACGCCCCGTAAAACCCTCACGGGTCAGATAGGTCCCCGCCAAAGGTAATCGGACTTCTTTGATAGCCAATGTGTCACTGATCTTTCCCCATGCCCGGAACAACGCCCCGGAATGGAAAGTCACTTTAGGGTTAATCAATGGTCCTGTCATAACGGCAGGCAATGACATGGTCATCACCATCCGGCCACGGTTCATTTGCCCGGTTAGCTGAAATGGAATATGGGCATTGGTTATATTGACAGGGGTTGGTTCCACCGAAAGTACAATATTGCCTTTACCCTGCTGATTTTGAGTGACCAGATTTACCCGCCCACTGACAGACATGCCAGATAACCCTTTTTTCCACTGTTCAAGCGTGATATTTACCCTGCCAGATAATGCTTGGTTATTCTCCAACCATTGCCATTGACCATTCACTATCCGGAACTGAGATTCATCGAATAACCAAGGTAATTCGGCCAATATTTGCTGATTTTTTTCTGCAATAACCGTGAGTTGTCCATGTTGTCCCTGCCATTTTAATGCCAGTTGTAATGGGTCGGGATATTGGCTTAAAGATAAATGCGCGATGATTTGGCCTTGTTCCGGCAGCGTTGCCGTATTCACGGGTAATGCGATATCTCCATTCAGGGAAATCACCTGTTCAGGTAACTTCATGAAAAAATGCTGAACAATGAGATGTTGTCTATCGGTAAGATGCGCATCGAGTTTTAATTTTTCGCCTTGATAAGAGAACTTTTGCCCCTGAGGTGATGAACTGAATTGGAGTTTGCCGGCAAACGCTTGCCAGGGCAAAAGGGCCAGACGATCAACCGTAATATTCATTGCCGGGATCGCGGATAATATCGCTTGAACAGAGAATGGGGCTGATGGTTTTTCTGTTGCAGGCAGTTTCGCCAGGCACTGACTCTGGCTGTCAATATTGGCAGCATGAATATTCCAGTGGCGATCGTCACGATTTTCCCCGGATAAATACGCCACAGAGAGTCCGGAGACGTTCATCCACTCACACTCTTTTGCCTTTAATGACAGTTCATCGAACCATAATGTACTGTTTGTCCACCGAGGTTGACTCAAAGAAAAAGTCACGCCCTGTGGCAACCAATGACTGGCAATCAATGGCAACCAGCGTGGAAGCGTATACCATCCCACCAGCACTAACAACGTCAGCAGTATCACCATTACTGCAAACACTTTGAGTATCTTTGCCATTAATTCCTTATCTCTTCTTTTCAACCTGAGAACGACTTCCTGTTATGATAATCTCATATCAGGCTCTAAGCCGATTTATGATAGAAGCTATCACTATGAATAGCTTATCAGGCGATTTATTCGAGTATAGCGAAAGATACGCTTAGAACCTTCAATAGACATCATTATTGCCACTGCCGGCATTTTTTGCAGCAAAGTGAATTTAATGAATGGCTCGAATGATTCTGTAGTTACCGTATGGTGGAGATGTTGTTATGAAATTGGTTGTTTACAGTACAAAGCAGTATGACCGTAAGCATTTTGAAATGCTCAACCAAAAAATGGGCTTTGACTATCATATCGAGTTTTTTGATTTCCCCTTAAGTCCACAGACGGCCAAAAATGCCATTGGTGCGGATGCGGTCTGTATTTTTGTCAATGATGATGCCGGGCGGGAAGTGCTGCAAGAATTGGCCGAAATGAACATCAGAATTTTGGCATTACGCTGTGCCGGATTCAACAATGTCGATCTGGATGCAGCGAAAGAATTTGGTATTCAGGTTGTTCGAGTACCGGCTTATTCGCCTGAATCGGTTGCGGAGCATACCGTTGGCTTAATGCTGTGCCTTAACCGACGCATTCACCGTGCCTACCAACGTACCCGCGATGCTAATTTTTCCCTTGAAGGATTAACCGGTTTCAATATGTACAAACGTACCGCAGGCATTATCGGAACGGGAAAAATCGGCATTGCTACGTTACGGATTTTGAAAGGCTTCGGTATGCGTTTACTGGCGTATGACCCCTATCCCAATCCTGAAGCGGTGAATATGGGCGTGGAATTCGTGGATTTAGATACATTATACGCTGAATCTGATGTGATCTCCCTGCATTGCCCCATGACACCAGAAAACCATCACTTACTGGATGAAACGGCATTCAACAAAATGAAAGATGGCGTGATGATCATCAATACCAGCCGAGGCGCGCTGATTGATTCCGTCGCTGCCATTAATGCACTAAAACAACAAAAAATTGGCGCATTGGGTATGGATGTTTATGAAAATGAAAGGGATTTATTCTTTGAAGATAAATCAAATGACGTTATCCAAGATGATATCTTCCGCCGTTTATCTTCTTGTCATAATGTCCTGTTCACTGGTCATCAGGCATTTTTAACCGAAGAAGCCTTAACCAGCATCAGTGAAACAACTTTACAAAATATCCAACAATTAATTTCCGGAAAGCCTTGCCCAAATAGTGTTGAATAAAGAATAAAGATCACCAATCACCGCACCAACATTACCCCGTATCGGCTGGGTAATTCATGGCATGAAACAATAAAACCTCGCTTTGGCGAGGTTTTAGCACTCATTTCTCTTATTTTTTATCGGCTTATGACAACAGGATGCCAATTGTCAATGTTACAGTAATCCAAACCCCTACAAACGCTACATAGCTCATCAATCTGTTTTTCATTTTGCTTTCCCTCATTATCAAACAAACATCCATAGCTGCACAGTAGTGGCCTTAACTGTCTGACGTAGAAAACAGACAAACCGTATTTAATATATATTAGGTATGCAGCATAAGTTCCATACTAATATTTATTACAGCGGGTATTAAATTAGCTAGGTTGTTGTAGCAATAAGACAATGCTTAGGTAATCAGACTAACCAGAATAAGAAAGTTAAGCCATACAGGGTGTCAATGCGTTTTCTCAATCACTCGCCTGAGCCGGATTCAGTTCTCGGTTTTTCAGGATATAACGATGCACTCCAGTTACTGTATGTACAAACAAATACTGCAGGATCCCTGTCTGAAAATGGCACAGCCATGGATTTGATTTTTTCCGCCAACTGAATAGATTCCATCGTCGAATAACCAATATACGTTCCACTCGGCAAGCGATGCCATTTCCCATTAGGAAAACGGATAGATTGGCTGAATTGATTCGCCGTCATCCTTTTATGTAATTTATCATAACCCTCAAGGCCTGTGCCATAAAGCTCCACACGAATCAAATAACTTGCCATTTTTCTTTCCTTGTTTTGACGATTGAACAAACAAGTTATCAGATTTTCTTTACTGTTAAAAGTCAGAAAAATGGGGAAAAAACCCGCCGGAGCGGGTTATTAAGGATAGGGTTTAATTACAGCCCATATATTCTCACAATTACCACTCTAACTACATTGCCATTTAACGCGACAGCCTGATTGTACGCATTGGTAGAAAATTGACCTAAAAAGTCAGCCGCAGTGGCCAGGTTCACATCAATATCCAGAGAAATCTGCGAGCTAACTATAACGGCATTGTTATTATCAAGGCCGTTATAAGTAATAATATATTTACTCATACATTTACTCCTTCATTTTGTTTTGTACCCACGACAACACTACATTGCGTATTTTTCTTTTGCCATTCCATTAATTAGCTGTTGGTTATAAGGTTTGTTTAACGCCATCCGTGACGTGGGATTGCGGCTGCCACTCTAATCTCCCCGCGATGCGGGGAAATAATTACTTAGGCCTGTTAAGGATATGATCTTCCCAATCCACCACATCCGCTTCACGCACCGCGATATACCGGACAGAAATACGCGCCGCATGCATGGCCGATTTTGAACCACTGACTAATGGATGCCACGGAAAAAGCCGTTTTCCCTCGCCAATCAGACGATAGGCACAGGTCTTTGGCAACCATTCAAACGTATTCATATTTTCACGGGTTAATTTGATACAGTCAGGTTCGTACCTGAAACGATCTTCATAATTCTTGCACTGGCAGGTTTTAATATTCAGTTGATTGCAGGCAACATTGGTGAAATAAATTTCATCCGTGTCCTCATCTATCAACTTATTCAGGCAGCATTGGCCACAGCCATCACATAATGCTTCCCACTCTTGATCGGTCATTTGTTCTAAGGTTTTCACCTGCCAGAAAGGTTGGGACATAATTTCTGTCGTTCCTCGTGGTTAAATCACTCTGGTTGTTAAGACATGTTCATTGAGCGAAACGCCTAATATATCACCAGATTGCAGTGGCCCCACGCCTTCAGGCGTTCCCGTCAAAATAATATCGCCCGGGCGCAGGGTAAAAAAGCGTGACATATAGCTAATCAACGGGATGATAGGTGTTCGCATGTCACTCGTATTACCGTTTTGGCGCAATGCGCCATTGACTGTCAACGAAAGTTGGGCATTTTGTGGATCACCAAAGGCATTGACCGGAATAAACCCCGATATCGGGCAGGATCGGTCAAATGCTTTACTTTTTTCCCACGGTTGCCCCGATTGTTTAAATTCGCGCTGCAAATCACGTAATGTCAAATCCAACGCAACGGCAAAGCCTGCAATCGCCTGACTGACTCGCTCCTCATTGGCATTCTTGAGTGTCGAGCCAATCAAAACAGCCAATTCTATTTCATGGTGTACAGAGCCCAATTCCTGCGGGATGAAAACAGGCTGGCACAGATCACACAGCGCCGTTTCAGGTTTGATAAATATCACAGGCTCTTCCGTCGATTGGGAGCCCATCTCTTTCATATGCTTGTCGTAATTACTGCCGACACAAACGACTTTATTAGCAGGAAAGTCCAATAATACGCCCTGCCAATCCCGATGCTGGTACATAACATTGTTCCTTTATCTTGTTTTCAGGAGCTGATTTTCAACGAGCGAGAAAATGAGTACGCTGCATAATACCGTCCGCCATCATACCAACACTGAGCGCAAAATAGTAAGAACGATTCCAGTGCATGATAGTGCGGAAATTTTGGGTTACCCAAAATGCCCGTTGTGCCGAATCATCGGGGATGACTATCCAACCTTTGGTATTTGCAGGCAGGTTAGCAAAATGGGGGGATGAAATGCCCAATGCCTGCCATTGGGTGATGGTTTTTCCCTGTTCTGGCTTAATGCCCTCCAAGGCTGTATTAAAGCCCGCAGGTAACGAAATAGCATATCCCCAAGGTAAATCCTGTTTCCACCCTTCCTTATGCAAGTAATTGGCCGTCGAAGCAAATACATCGTCTTTATTGTGCCAAATATCAATTTTGCCATCACCATTGCCATCAGCGCCATACGTTAAGTAAGAGCTTGGCATAAATTGGCTTTGCCCCATTGCGCCAGCCCAAGAGCCTTTTAACGTCTGGTCTTCATTAATATATTGATTTTCAATGATTTCTAACGCTGCCAATAACTGTTTAATAAAAAACACCTCTCGGCGACCTTCAAAAGCCAGCGTGGATAATGCCGAAATGACATCTTCTTTTCCCTGAAATTTGCCAAAACCGCTTTCTAAGCCCCACAAAGCAACAATATAGGCTTTGGGCACACCGTATTGGCGGCTGATCTTCTCTAACCGGGGTTTATTATCTTCATATTCCTTGACCCCCTGTTCAATCTTCCAGACTGACAAAACACGATTCAGGTAACCATCCAGCGTGATTTTTTTCTCTGGTTGATTACGATCCGCTTTAATGACACGCGGAATAAAATGGATATTGGCAAAGGCCTGATCCAAGGTCTTTTCACTGATCCCCTGCGTCAGGGCTTGCTGCTTCAGCAAGGCCACATAAGCAGGAAACTGTGATGGCTCACGGGAGTTCAAGGGAAAATCGTGTTCCAATGTCCTGACTTCTGCTTGAGAACGTGACGTCAACTCGGATTGATGGTGTAATTGTTTACCACTTGATGTACTGCACCCTGCCAGCAAAGTTGCCGTCAATAACGTTATTCCGGTGATTAATTTCATAAATCAGTGCCCCTTCAATTCAGGATCAAGCCATTGCCAGCAATTTTTATCGGTTAGATGGATGGTTTAGATGAGTTGTCTGATGCCAGATGTTCACTGAGCAAACTGCCCACTGGCGGTGGTACTTGCAGATAAAACCCTTGTTCACGCAATGCAGTTTTCACTTTTTCAATATCCGCATTTGCCAGTTTTTTTCTTTCCGATAATGAAATCATCATTGAATATTGAGGTTCACCAAATGTTTTTAACAGGTCTTCAGGAACGCGTGAAAAATCACCTCTTCTTTCAATATACAGATAAGTTTGGTCACGTTTTAGGCTTCTGTAGATTACACAAATCATTGTCATAAACTCTTTTAAATTAACTCTGCGACTTGCTTGAATAATTCACTAACTATAACATGCTTATTATATTTAAGAATATCGTCTCCCAGAGGCGGTTCTGGGAAAATGTTTGTGTAAACGAAATTGTGTAAACGAATTCGTGTAAATCACTTTTGGGAAACTTAACCTTGCTGAGTCAAAATATCGATGTCACAGTCGCCAATTGAGCTAAAAGGCAGTAATTTTACGCTTTCGGTCGTCCATTTGTATGATGACCAGCCGGAAGTTATTCATAAAGCCATGCAGGAAAAAATGGCGCAAGCCCCTGAATTCCTGAAAAATGCGCCCGTTGTTATCAATATATCTGCGCTGCCTGTTGGCGCAGATCTCGGTGCACTCCACCGGGCCATTGAGTCAGTGGGATTGCGTATCGTTGGCATCAGTGGTTGTCAAGATGAAGAACAACGAAAAATTGTTCTGAAATCTGAACTCCCTTTATTGAAAGAAGGTAAAAGTCAGAAAGTTCTTACTAAAGAAAATAAGCCGACTGAACCTATTTTCAAAAAAACTCGTATAATTAATACGCCTGTTCGTTCAGGACAAAGAATTTATGCACCAAACAGTGATCTTATTGTGACAAATAATGTGAGCGCTGGTGCTGAATTAATCGCTGATGGAAATATTCATATATATGGTGTGCTGCGTGGACGAGTGTTAGCAGGCGCATCTGGTGATCAAGAAAGCCAGATTTTCTGCACCCATTTAAACGCTGAACTCACCTCTATTGCAGGTCAATATTGGCTCAGCGAAAAAATCCCAGAGAATTTTGTTGGCAAAGCAGCAAAATTGCGTCTGGTGAACAATGAATTAACTATTGAAACTTTAGTCTAGCCCTTATAACAAGGAATCGCTTCATGGCACGCATTATTGTTGTTACATCTGGTAAAGGTGGCGTTGGCAAAACCACTTCAAGCGCGGCCATTGCTACCGGTCTCGCCCAAAGAGGAAAAAAAACCGTTGTTATCGATTTTGATATCGGTTTGCGGAACCTCGACCTCATCATGGGATGTGAACGCCGTGTGGTTTTCGACTTCGTGAACGTCATTCAAGGTGATGCCAGTTTGAATCAGGCACTGATCAAAGATAAGCGCACCGATAATCTCTACATTCTGCCTGCGTCCCAAACTCGTGATAAAGAAGCCCTGACTCGGGAAGGCGTTGATAAAATTCTGAATGAATTGGATCAACAAGGATTTGAGTTTATTATCTGTGATTCACCCGCCGGTATTGAAAGCGGCGCATTAATGGCACTCTATTTTGCCGATGAGGCAATTATCACGACAAATCCAGAAGTTTCTTCTGTTCGTGACTCTGATCGTATTTTAGGTATCTTGGCATCCAAATCACGCCGTGCAGAGAAAGGTAAAGATCCGATTAAAGAACATCTTCTGCTGACCCGTTATAATCCAGGGCGCGTGAACCGCGGCGATATGCTAAGTATGGAAGATGTACTGGAAATTCTGTGTATTCCTTTGCTTGGTGTCATTCCAGAAGATCAATCGGTTCTCCGCTCATCCAACCAAGGGGAACCCGTCATTTTGGACAAAGATTCTGACGCGGGTAAAGCATACGAAGACACGGTTTTACGTTTACTCGGTGAAGAACGGCCTTTCCGTTTCATCGAAGAAGAAAAAAAGGGCTTTTTAAAACGCCTGTTTGGGGGGTAACGCATGGCTTTGTTAGATTTCTTCCTGTCGAGAAAAAAACCGACGGCCAATATCGCCAAGGAGCGGCTACAAATCATCGTGGCAGAGCGGCGCCGTGGTGACTCTGAGCCTGCCTATTTGCCCGAAATGAAACGGGATATCCTGGCTGTTATTTGTAAGTATGTGCAAATTGATCCAGACATGCTTTCTGTGCAATTTGAGCAGAAAAATGATGACATTTCTGTACTGGAGCTTAATGTCACCTTACCTGAGGTTGAAGAATCGACAAAATAACCGGATCAAATCACGTTATTTAATTTAATACGGTGATTTTTCGAGAATAATAAATCGGGGTGCAGTAGTATCCCGATTTAAGATCCAGAATGAGAAATACCTATCTATAAGACAAGATGGCAAAACAAAATACAAACATTCTTTTTACCTAATAATACGCATTAAATATCAAAGAAAAGCGTATTCATATTATTTGCAGTAGTAACAGCACAAAACAATCTGACTTCTTACTCCCCTGCCTGTATATCAAACAGGAGAGCAAAATGACATCGCTTAAAGAGAAAAACCGTGACCGTTATTGCACTAATATCATTGCACTAATGCCATTGAATTCGAGGTATTACTCCGAATAGTTTGCCAATATTTCAGCCATAGGTTCAGCCAGCAGCTTACCACGCCAGCCCCTGATTAATTCAGGTTGATACTTCGCCGATTTCAATTTCCAATGCCAACTAAGGAATTGATTGATTTGGCGACGGGAAGCCAGCAGTTCGGCACTGAAATGATGGGATTCCGCCACCTGAGTGACCAGAGATTTAATTTCCTTGAATGTCTTGCGGTAATCAGGGTAATCAATCAAATTCACAATTTGATCCGGGCATTCTTCTTCTGGAATATTCCGGCTCTCCGCCACCATCGCCAACAACCGACGACCATGACAACGAATTTCTTGCCCACTCAATCCCAGCGCACCTAATTCGCCCAAAGAAGTTGGCATATAACGGGCAACTTGCCATAAATTTTCTTCACGGATCACAAAATTAACCGCCAGATCACGCTCCCTCGCCTGATTTAAACGCCATGCGGCTAACTTTCTCAAACAGGCCAATTGCCTTGGCCGTAATTGCCATGCGTTACCAATATCCTTATAAGCATACTCCGGCATCAATACTTCTTTACGGCGCTGGGCTATCAGATTGCTTTCATCTTTTGCCGCATCCAAATACCCCATCCGCTCTGTTTTTTCCATCAACATATCGGCGAGCGGTAATAAATGATAGACATCTGCCGCAGCATATTGACATTGCTTTTCGCTCAATGGCCGGGCCAGCCAATCCGTACGGGATTCACTCTTATCCAATTCGATATGCAAATACTCAGCAACCAGTGTCGCAAAGCCACATGATATGGGATGACCAATAAATGCAGCCAATACCTGAGTATCAATCATCGGTTCTGGCAAGCACTGAAAACTATTACTGAAAACCTCTAAATCTTCACTGCCAGCATGGATGAATTTTAATACGTCCGGATCGGTCAATAGCGCCCTAAGGGGCTGCCATTGCGAAATGTCGAGGGGATCAATCAGAGAAAGCTGTTCACCATCAAACAGTTGTATCAAACCTAATTGGGGGTAATACGTCCGTGTACGTACAAATTCAGTATCGAGTGCAATTCTTGCGTGTTTTTTTGCCTGCTCACAGATTGACTGCAACTGGGCATCGGTGTTAATCAACTGATAGTTCAAAACATCATTCTCTTAGCCATTCATAAGACAAGCATAACAACGCCGGTAAAAAAACCGGCGCTTTTGTTGACTGCCTATGGTTTAAAATCAATCGGATATAGCAATAAACAGGATCAATTTGTAGCAGCATTATCCACTTTTGCCAATTCTTCATTGCGCAGTTCTTTACGAAGAATTTTACCTACATTGGATTTTGGCAACTCATTACGGAATTCAATGAGTTTTGGCACCTTATATCCGGTCAGGTAACGACGACAATGCGTTTTAAGTTCATCTTCAGTCAGGCTGGGATCTTTACGCACAACAAATACTTTGACAGTTTCTCCTGAGTTCTCACTCGGAACGCCTACTGCTGCCGACTCTAACACTTTAGGATGGGAAGAAACAACTTCTTCTACTTCGTTTGGATAGACATTAAATCCTGAAACCAGAATCATGTCTTTTTTCCGATCAACAATGTGAAAAAAGCCTTTTTCATCTACGTTGGCAATATCTCCGGTGGCCAACCAACCATCTTTCAATACCTCATCCGTCGCAGCAGGGCGGTTCCAGTAACCTTTCATTACCTGTGGCCCACGCACCCACATTTCACCCACTTCGTCCGGGGAAACTTCATTACCCTCATTCCCTACCAGCTTAATGTCTGTGGAAGCAACCGGGAAACCAATACTGCCACTGTAATGGGTCAAGTTATGCGGATTGGCTGAAACCAGAGGGGAACATTCTGTCAGTCCATAACCTTCCAGTAGATGACAACCGGTCAGTTTTTGCCATTTTTCGGCCACCACTCTCTGTACAGCCATGCCGCCGCCAACCGATAAACGTAATGAGGAGAAATCCATCTTCTGGAATTCTGCATTATTCAGCCAAGCGTTGAATAGTGTGTTAACACCTGATAGCGCGGTAACACGGTAACGTGCGAGTTCCTTGACCGTACCGTGTATATCACGCGGGTTGGTAATCAACAGATTTTGCCCACCCAGTTCAATAAAAAACAGGCAGTTTATCGTCAAAGCAAAGATATGGTACAACGGTAATGCCGTTACCACCACTTCTTGCCCCGGCTTCAATAACGGAGAATAACAGGCTTTGGCTTGTTCAAGGTTTGCCAGCATATTACGGTGAGTCAGCATTGCACCTTTTGCTACCCCTGTGGTTCCCCCCGTATATTGCAGAAACGCCAAATCCTCACTTTGCACATCCGGTTTGACATACTGCATACGGTAGCCTTTATGCATCGCACTGCGGAACGAAATGGCATCCGGTAAGTGATACTTGGGCACGAGCCGTTTGACGTATTTCACGACGAAATCAACCAGGGTGCCTTTAGGCCGGGAAAGTTGGTCACCCATGCGCGTCAAAATGACGTGCTTGATTTGCGTGTTGAAGACAATCTTTTCTAAGGTATGAGCAAAGTTAGAAACGATAACGATGGCCGATGTGCCACTGTCATTAAGCTGGTGTTCCAATTCACGCGGGGTATAGAGCGGATTCACATTGACAACAATCATACCTGCACGCAGAACGCCAAACAGTGCCACGGGATATTGCAATAAATTTGGCATCATCAATGCCACACGATCCCCTTTTTTCAGCCCCAAACCATTCTGTAAGTAGGCAGCAAAGGCACGGCTACGCTCTTCCAATTTACGGAAAGTCATTACCTCGCCCATATTGATAAATGCGCTTTGATCGGCATAACGTGCCACAGCATTCTCAAACATCTCAATCAACGACGAATAACGGTCGGGATCGATTTCTGCCGGAACATCTGCCGGATAATGTTTTAGCCAAACTTTTTCCAAGTTGAATACTCCTGAAATCTAATTGCGATGTAACAACTGACCACAAATAAACAAACCAGACTTATGCATTTAACAAATTATTAACTCAGCGTACCAGTTTGAAAAGGAACAATGTTCAGGTTGGCGATGCACATCACTAATTTAATACTATCTTTAATACTATCAATTATTGCAAAAAAATAAGGCGGACTTTGCCGCCTGAATATTCTTGTTATTTATCAATTAATTAGTTAACTTATTAGCGCTTTTATTTATAATTCATTGATTATACATCAATTTACTAATTTTCTGACTCAAAGTCTTATCATTATTCCAAATGGTTATAAACTACCCCTAAATAGTGTTTCAAAATGATAGGAGTAAACCTTGTCCCCCGCGGCGCGGGGGACAAGGTTACAAACTCTCACTATTATGAAAATTTATTCCGTTAAAACCGTTTCAACGGATACAGGTTGAAGTGATGAGTAACCACGCCAAAACGGATCATAAGGATTGCCATAATAGCTCCACGGATCAGTGGCGACAGCAGAAGGAAAAATCATTCGCTGAGATTCATGCCAACGTTTCACTCCCGTGGCATTCATCACAACGTAACGATACGGGCTATTGCCGACCTTTCCTTTTTCAAGGCCAGTCATCAAACCGACAACAGTGACATAATGATCTTTAAAATCACTGGGTTCTAAGAAAGTATTCACATAAGCATAAACTCGTCCCAGAGAAGCTGTATCCAACCGTGGGGCGGCATTGCTTGCCAGTGGCATGGCAGATATTTCCAGTCGGGTCTGGTCTTTTTCATTTAAGACACTCAGTACCTTTCCGCCAAATCGCCCTTCATGCCCAATGTATAATTCAGGTGCATTTTTGACAGAAAGCAGATCCTCCACCGGTGTTTTAGTTGTTCCTTTAATAACATCAGGAACAGACACACAGCCCACAAGTACTAAGGCTCCCGCCAGTAGCACCGCTTGCAGTATGCTTCGATAGTATGTTCCATTGAGCATAAATCCTCCAATACAGAAAAATCTTTTTAAGCTAACGATAAACTTGGTTAGCCATACCCTGACTCTTTCTATACTCATGGACACTGCTTTCTGCCACAAGTTGCATGAATTTTATTGCACCTGACAGAAGCGCCTTAACGGCCCGGCAATTTTTTCCATGTCACTTCATTACGTAAGTAAACCGGTTCGGCATGCTCAACGGCGGTGGCTTCCCCCGCTTGCCACATCTGGATTGCCAGAGGCAGCATATCTTGCGCATGAGGCAACGTCATATCGCTGGCTGTCAGCGTTAAGTGGCTGTTCAATAATTGAGGATGGGCTTCCCACCCTGTTCCGGCAATCACCCATTCACCTGACAAGGAACTCATAATCTCTTGCACTTGCTCAGGTTTCAACACTGCTTCCGTTGCATCGCCTTGCCACTCACCTTGTGCATTGCGGGTATATTGTCCCCAGTAGACTTCGCCCATCCGGGCATCAATGGCAACTAAAACGTTTGTTGCTTCTTTCAGGCGAAAAGCACCTTGTGCCATTGTTTTCAGGGAAGAAACACCAATCATCGGTAATTCAGCACCCAGAGCCAGACCTTGGGCAATGCCAACACCAATCCGTACACCGGTAAAACTGCCCGGCCCGCGTCCAAACGCTAACGCATCCAATTGTTGCAGGCTCACCCCGCCTTTCGATAATACCGCTTGAACCATCGGTAAAATACGCTGCGTGTGCTCTCGTGGGGAAATTTCAAACTGTGCTTCGACAGCCCCTTCATTCCAAAGTGCAACAGAACAGGCTTCAGTTGCAGTATCAATAGCTAAAATTCGCGTGGACATGCCTTAACTCCGGCAAGATATAGAATCAAAAACAAGGGGCTATACTACCATAGCCCCAACATCATCGCCCCGTCATTTTATTCAAACTGCATTTTACTCAAACCGCGGTGGGCGTGATTTCAAAAACGCAATGGCTTTTGATAAATCACGGGTACGGGGAGCAGGAGGCAAGCTATTCAGAAAAACCTCACCGTATGGACGCATCACCAAACGATTATCACAAATCACCACAACCCCATAATCATCAATATCACGGATCAACCGTCCAACGCCCTGCTTTAAGTCAATCACGGCATCGGGAAGTTGAACTTCATTAAAGGCATCTCCGCCCTTAAGTTGACAATCTTCGATGCGTGCCTTGAGCAAGGGATCATCCGGCGCAGTAAACGGTAATTTATCAATAATAACACAGGACAACGCATCGCCACGGACATCGACCCCTTCCCAAAAGCTGCTTGTTGCCACCAGTAATGCATTACCCGCAGAGATAAACTGTGCCAGCAATTGTGTCTTACTTGTCTCCCCCTGTACCAATACCGGCAATGTCATACTGGCACGAAACTCTTCGGCCAAACCGCGCATCATTTGGTGGGAAGTGCAGAGGAAAAAACAACGCCCTTTGTTGCTTTCAATCAATGGTTTCAACATGCGAGCCAGCCATTTTGCACCACCATTTTGGTTAGGTGAGGGTAAATGACGCGGGACACATAATAACATTTGCCGTTGATAATCAAATGGACTGGGCAGAAGTAATGTTTGGGCTTGTTTCAACCCTAAGCGTTCGGTGAAATGGTTTAGCTGTTCATTGACCGACAGTGTTGCTGATGTAAAAATCCAGCAACCCGATTGTTCACGGATCATCTCACTGAATTTATCGGAGACAGATAATGGTGTCAGCGCCAGCAAAAAATGCCGCCCATAACTTTCGAACCAATAGCTGTAATTGGGTATGCTGACATCAATCAGGCGCTTAAGACGATTGCGGTAAACCGTTGCCCGTTCAAAAGCCGCATCCAACATGGCTGAACGCCCCAAAGAGAGCTTCATCACATCATAACAAAGCTCAAGGGCATCATCCAAACGCACGAATGCCCGCTGAACCTGTTGCTGTTGTAAGGCTTCTCGAAGATTGCCCCGATAGCTGTTTTCACCCAATGACAAACGAAAATCTTGCGCACTTTGGCTGAGACGATCGGCACTTTTTTGTAATTGCGCCTGATCTCGGACTTCAGTACGGTAAGCGATGATGATATCGCGTGATAAATCCATCAATTGGCGGCTGCTTAACTGCTGGCCAAAATATTGGCTGGCAATATCGGGGATCTGGTGGGCCTCATCGAAAATCACCACATCGGCCTGCGGGATTAATTCACCAAATCCGGTATCCTTAACCACCCTATCCGCCATGAATAGATGATGGTTAACAATCACCACATCCGCTTCCATCGCTTTGCGGCGGGCTTTCAGAACGAAACATTCCTGATAGCGAGGGCAATCACTGCCAAGGCAATTGTCATTGGTACTGGTGACCAACGGCCAAACAGGACTGTCTTCCGCCACTTGATGACAGGTGCTGATATCGCCTTCTTCTGTATGGGATGACCAATGCCTTAATTTGATAACTTGCGCCAATATTTCAGCTTCAAGCTGGGAATGGCCGACTGACTGTTGTTCAAGGCGTTCGAGGCATAAATAATTTGAACGCCCTTTTAATAGCGCTAAGTGGCCTGTAAAACCCAAAGCATTAACGATGGTGGGAAGATCCCGCTTGTAGAGCTGATCTTGCAACGCCTTAGAGCCTGTAGAAATAATCACTTTTTTACCGGAGCGCAAAGCAGGCACCAGATAAGCAAACGTCTTACCAGTTCCCGTCCCTGCTTCCACCACCAATTGTTGCTGTTTTTTGATCGCAACGGTAATCGCCGAAGACATTTCCCGCTGAGCATCTCGCGGCTTAAAACCCGGTATGGCTTTGGCAAGTATGCCATTTTTCGCAAAATCGTCTGACACAAGCCGTCTCTTTCAATAAAATGTGGCAGAATTATGCCAATACTGAATGGTAATAACCACCCAATTCAGCAAAAAACTGTACAAATTAACAGGAGATTTAATGACTATTAAACGCATTGATCCAGATACCCGCTGGTCAGAAGCGGTCGTTCACAATGGCACTATCTATTATACCAGTGTGCCAGAACAACTGGATGGCGATATTACGGAGCAAACCGCCGAGACTCTGGCAACCATTGATACCCTGTTACATCGTCTTGGTTCAGATAAGGGCAAAATTTTGGATGCGACGATTTTTCTGGCGGATAAGGCTGATTTTGCAGGCATGAACATCGCCTGGGATGCGTGGGTTGTTGCCGGAAGCGCGCCCGTCCGCTGTACTGTTCAGGCAGAATTAATAAACCCTAACTATAAAGTAGAAATTAAAATTATCGCCGCTTTATAATTTGTATTCATCAAACAAACATGGCATTGAAGGAGCTATAACCCCTTCAATGCCATTTTGGAAATGAATCTACAAAATGAAATTTAAGGTATGGAGCGCAAAAAATTAAGCCATCTTAATTATAATCATGCCAATCAACAGCAGCACAATACCACTCCATCCCTTAAAATTCAGTCGTTGATTAAACATTATCCAGCCAGCAGCAACTGTAGCAATAATGCCGAATGCCCCCCATAACGCATAAGCAATGGAAAGCTCAATTCCTTTCACAGCCTGGGCCAGCGCACTGAATGCGCCCAACACCGCAACCAAGGATAAAATACCGAGCCAGAAGCGCTGAAAACCATTGGATAATTTCAATAAGATATTCGCTAAAATTTCCAAAACCACTGCCAGAACCAGAAATGCCCCATGCCACCATTCAAATTGAGTTAGCATATCATGCTTCCTTAATTTGCTGGTTCAAAATATTATTTTGATCATGGCCTTGGGGCTTTTTCGTTCCTATCTTGATTAAGGCAATTCCTGCTATCAACAATGCCAACCCACCTATTTTCATCAATGACAGTGATTCGTTGAACCACATCACACTAAAAGTGGTAATAAACAGAATGCCAATACCTTCCCAAAGTGCATAAGCGACGCCTAATGCCACTTTTTTCACGGCAATTGCCAACAAGACATAAGAAGTTGTGATCATGGTATACATCACGATCATACCGGTAAGATCACCCGAAACGCTGGCTTGTTTCATTGACAAAGTACCAACTACCTCTGCCATAATCGCCAGTGCAAGAAACATCCAATAAATCATTTTTTTCTCCTGAACATACTGATAAGCATGCCAAGATATCAAGCTATAAATGCCAACAAGAGCGGCAACAAATGCAACTACGCAATACCAGTATCAAACTGACTCTTTAGCGAAATATTTTGGCGAACGAAAATTGCCGGTGAAGAACCGGTTATCAGGAGAAGGCCCTAAAGGGCGCCGCACCAGTAGTGCTCACTGGATAAGATAGTTGAGAGGAAAAAAACATGGGTACAACGTTGGATCTTGTTACTATGTTGAATGTTGACGCTTTTGGCGCTATTCATGATATTTTATTCTTTCATCACACAATAATTACCGCGTGATATACTACGAACCCTCATTATGGAATTGATTATCTTTACTTTTAGCATATCCAAACAATAAACACAACTGGCAGGTGAATTTTTAAATTACCCATTTTATGAATTTGAATGGGATCTGACCGCAGGGCGCGCGGCCAGATAATAATCGTAGAAAATACCGTTCGTTACTCAAACTCATTCCATGAACGGCCATCTCGCGTAATCATGGCGATAGACGCGACGGGTCCCCAAGTCCCTGCCTGATAAGGCTTCGGTGGCTCATTATCTGCCGCCCATGCCTCCATAATAGAATCAACCCATTTCCACGCTTCTTCCACTTCGTCACGACGGACGAACAATGCCTGAATACCACGCATCGCTTCCAACAATAATCTTTCGTAAGCATCGGCAAGATGCGTCTGATTAAATGTTTCAGAGAAACTCAGATCCAGTTTGGTCGTTTGCAAACGGTGTTTATGATCCAGTCCCGGCGCTTTATTCAGCACTTCAATATCAATGCCTTCATCTGGCTGCAAACGGATCGTCAATTTATTCTGCGGTAACTGCTGGTAGGATTCAGCAAACAGATTCAGCGGCGGCTCTTTAAAATAGACAACAACTTCAGAACATTTAGCTGGCAAGCGCTTACCGGTTCTCAGGTAGAAAGGCACGCCTGACCAACGCCAGTCATCAATATCGACACGAATCGACACGAAGGTTTCCGTTTTGCTGGCCTTATTCGCCCCTTCTTCTTCCAGATAACCCGGCACTTTCTTACCATGCACGAAACCTGCGGTATATTGCCCACGAACCGTTTTTTCCCTGACATTGGTCTGATCAATTCGACGCAATGAACGCAACACTTTCACTTTTTCATCACGAATGCGATCGGCTGTCAGATCAGACGGTGGTGACATGGCAATCATGGTCAGGATTTGCAGAAGATGATTCTGGATCATATCGCGCATCTGCCCAGCCTGATCGAAATAACCCCAACGCCCTTCAATACCCACTTCTTCAGCCACGGTGATTTGCACATGATCAATAGTGCGATGATCCCAATTGTTGACGAAAAGTGAGTTGGCAAAACGCAGTGCCAACAAATTCAATACCGTTTCTTTACCCAAGTAATGGTCAATGCGGTAAATTTGTCCTTCATTGAAATATTTTGCAACTTCATCATTAATCGCCTTGGAAGAAGCAAGATCGGTTCCCAGTGGTTTTTCCATCACGACCCGATTGGGTGCCGTATTCAATCCTGCGGCACCCAGTCCATGACATACTGAGCCAAACGTACTTGGCGGCATGGCAAAATAGTGAATAGCTGGCAAGTTATCCTGATTAAGTACTTTTGCCAATTCGGTGAAATGTTCCGTTTCATTGACGTCCAAATTACAAAACTCCAGACGCGAACTCAGCTTCTTCCACAATTCTGAGTCCAATTTCTCAGACATAAATGTAGCTAACGCTTCTTCAACAACTTTGGTATAGGCTTTTTTATCCCAGTCAGCTCGGCCGACGCCGATAATTCGGGTATCAGGATGGATATAACCTGCTTTTTCCAACTGGTAAAGGGAAGGCATTAATTTCCGGCGGGCTAAGTCTCCTTTCGCCCCAAAAATTACCAAATTACAAGCCTGAGCTGTAGACGTCACCGCCATGTTGCATCTCCTCAATTACGGGATATTGTAATTTTTTTACAGAACCTGCGGGTAATGTACTCTTTTGGTTATAGGCAGTAAATACTGATTATCATTTTGTATCCGCCAGCAGCATGGTCAAAATTCATACCGACCGATGACTGTTAATTGAAAATTTACAACGATTAAGAAGTAATCTTACCAAGTTGAAAGTTAGACACTTGTCATATTTTGATGAAAAATCCCGAGTTATCCGGTTGTTGCCACTGCCAGCTTGCAATAACAAGTAGTATATTTTCATAAAAATGACATCGATTTCTCCTGTTAATGAAATCATTAAAACCGAGGTTGAACTTCGTCTTATGAATACACTGGAACGGCTCCAAAATAGTCTTGATGTTTTGAGTAAGTCAGAGAAAAAGGTGGCGCAGGTTATCCTTGCTTCACCACAGACTGCCATCCATTCAAGTATTGCCACTCTGGCTAAAATGGCGAATGTGAGTGAACCGACGGTTAATCGCTTTTGTCGCCGCCTCAACACCAAAGGGTTTCCCGACTTTAAATTGCATCTGGCACAGAGCCTCGCCAATGGTACCCCTTATGTGAACCGTAATGTGGAAGAAAGTGACAGTGTCACCTCTTATACAAACAAAATCTTCGAATCAGTGATGGCAAATCTGGAGACGGTCAAGGGTAATTTGGATATTGCGGCAATTAACCGGGCTGTTGATCTCCTAACCCAAGCCAGAAAACTCTCTTTTTTCGGTTTAGGGGCATCAGCCGCTGTCGCCCATGATGCCATGAACAAATTTTTTCGCTTCAATATCCCAGTAACTTACTTTGACGATATTGTGATGCAACGAATGAGCTGCATTAACAGTAGCGAAGGCGATGTTGTCGTCCTGATTTCCCATACCGGAAGAACAAAAAACCTGGTCGAAATTGCGAAACTGGCCCGCGAAAATGATGCAACCGTGATCGCCATTACCTCAACCGGTTCCCCATTAGCACACGAAGCGACTCTCTCCATCCTGCTGGATGTTCCCGAGGATACCGATATTTATATGCCAATGGTTTCAAGAATTGCCCAATTAACCATCATTGACGTGCTGGCAACAGGGTTTACACTGCGCCGAGGCTCAAAATTCAGGGATAATTTGAAGAGAGTCAAAGAAGCGTTGCGCAATTCACGCTTTGATAAGCATGAATAAACCAGAAAATAGACTGTGTTTTTGTTCACTATTTATCAACTCCCCAGACTGATAGCATATGTAGACTTTCCCCAACTGCATATTCACAGTACAGGGTTAATAATCAATAAATTAAATGGTTATCTTACGGTAATCGAAAACTCAGATACCCAATGGATTTTAAGTTACAGCAAGCAACTTGAAAAACGGAAGGTATACTTCACAGGTCAACGGAGTAATACATGTCCAAACGGCTCAGAAGAACAAAAATCGTCACTACACTTGGCCCGGCTACAGATCGTGACAACAATCTAGAAGATGTTATCAAAGCGGGGGCCAACGTCGTCCGCCTTAATTTCTCTCATGGTACTGCGGAAGATCATATCCAGCGTGCGAATAAAGTGCGCGAAATTGCTGCCCGTTTAGGCAGCCACGTTGCTATCCTCGGTGATCTCCAAGGCCCCAAAATACGCGTATCCACGTTTAAGGAAGGAAAGATTTTCCTGAATATTGGGGATAAATTCCTGCTGGATGCCAATCTGGGTAAAGGAGAAGGAGATAAAGAAAAAGTCGGTATTGACTATAAAGGCCTGCCTTCAGATGTAACGACCGGTGACATCATGCTATTGGATGATGGCCGCGTCCAATTGAAGGTTCTGGATGTTCAGGGTATGAAAGTCTTCACGGAAGTGACTGTCGGCGGCCCCCTTTCCAACAATAAAGGTATCAATAAACTGGGTGGCGGGTTATCAGCCGAAGCGCTGACGGCAAAAGATAAAGAAGACATCATGACAGCCGCCAAAATTGGTGTTGATTACCTTGCTGTTTCTTTCCCCCGTTCAGGTGAAGATTTGAATTATGCCCGCCGTCTTGCACGAGATGCCGGCTGTGAAACCCAAATCGTCGCAAAAGTTGAGCGGGCGGAAGCCGTCAGCAGCGACGAAATTATTGATGAAATCATTCTGGCGTCCGATGTTGTGATGGTCGCCCGTGGTGATCTCGGTGTTGAAATCGGTGATCCTGAACTGGTTGGTGTGCAGAAAAAACTGATCCGCCGTGCCCGCCAACTGAATCGTGTCGTGATTACGGCCACGCAAATGATGGAATCCATGATCACCAACCCAATGCCAACCCGTGCTGAAGTGATGGATGTCGCCAACGCGGTACTGGATGGGACTGATGCGGTGATGCTCTCTGCCGAAACGGCGGCGGGTCAATATCCTGCGGAAACCGTTGCTGCTATGGCACAAGTCTGTCTTGGGGCGGAAAAAGTGCCAAGCGTTAATGTCTCCAAACATCGCTTGGATATGACATTTGATAGCATTGAAGAAGCAATTTCAATGTCCACCATGTACGCGGCCAACCATCTGAAAGGCGTTAAAGCGATCATTGCCATGACTGAATCTGGCCGCACAGCCCGCATGATGTCCCGTATTAGTTCCGGCCTGCCTATCTTCTCCATGTCCCGCCATGAATCAACCTTAAACCGCACCGCCCTTTATCGTGGTGTGACGCCCGTTTATTGTAGTTCACATACTGACGGGATCGCGGCGGCAAACGAAGCGGTGAATCGCCTGCGCGATAAAGGGTATCTCATCTCTGGGGATCTCGTACTCGTGACTCAAGGTGACCAAATGGGTACTATTGGCAGCACCAATACCTGCCGTGTACTTGAAGTAGAATAATAATCTACTGATACACCAAATGATAAGGGGCACTATTCTGCCCCTTATCATCATTACCCTATATTTTGATTATCAATTCACGTTCTCAAAAATTAACAGGCCGCTAATCAAAGATCTTTCCTTTTATAAGGTTCAATATCCCCTTCTTTCCGCGTCTTAAGCAGTTTTAAGATCCACGTGTATTGCTCAGGATTAGGTTTAACCAATTCCTCTAATTCTTCGTTCATGCGGCGTGCCATATAATCATCATCCTGCCCGGCAATATCATCCATGGGTGGACGGATATAAATATCCAACTTATGTGTTTGGCAGTTATAAACCGGAAATAACGGAACAATGGCGGCGCGGCAAACTTTCATTAAACGCCCAAGTGCAGGCAGTGTCGCTTTATAAGTGGCAAAAAAATCGACAAATTCGCTATGTTCTTCACCATGATCCTGATCGGGCAAATAATAGCCCCAAAAACCTTCACGCACTGTAGCGATAAAGGGTTTAATCCCTGCGTCACGGGAATGCAAACGCCCGCCAAAATGATGACGTGCTTTATTCCATAAGTAATCAGCGACAGGATTACTTTGATGATGAAACATGGCTGACACTTTTTGACCGCGTGCTGTCAGCAACATAGCGGGAATATCAACAGACCACCCATGTGGAACCATAAAAATCACATTCTTGCCTTGTGCTTTTAAGGTTTGAATAATGTCTTCACCATGCCATTGGGTTCGTGCAAGAGTCGATTTTGTCCCCCTGAGGCAAAGCTCCGCCAGCATAACAAATGATTGAGGTGCAGTCGCAAACATACGATCAATCAGCGTTTCGCGTTGTTGTGCCGTTAACTCAGGAAAACAGTAAATTAAATTGATTTTCGCCCTACGACGCGCACTTTTTGCTTTTCTGCCCGCCCAAGTGCCTATTTTAGCCAGAAATGGATCACGCCATTTTACAGGGACATAGGATAATCCCGCCAATATGCCTACGCCTGCCCAAAGCCCCCAATAACGGGGGTGTAAATAAGCTCGATGAAACCGAGGGACATATCCCAATTTACTATCTGTGTCTTTTTCTTTATTCATGGGCTGACTCTGATGATCCCGACATTTACTCTCAAGGCGCAAGTTTACAACAAAAACATAAAAGCGGATGATAGCAATCATCCGCTTTTATGTCTGTCAATAATCTGAAACTGGCGCATTTAATCTAGCAATAATTGCGGTTTCATCTCCTTAACCATTGCGACATATTCCGTGCGCTCTTTGCCACTCAACCCACCAGAACGCGGCAATTTTGCCGTGAGCGGGTTAACCGGCCGCTGATTATCCCAGAATTCAAAGTGCAAATGTGGACCGGTTGAACGCCCCGTATTCCCTGATAGCGCAATACGTTCACCCCGTTTTACTTTCTGGCCTGGTTTTACCAATATTTTCCTCAAGTGCATGTATCGCGTAGTATATTGACGACCATGCCGGATGGCGATGAAATTACCCGCTGCACCATCAAATTTGGCGACAACGATTTCACCATCACCCACCGCCAGAACCGGCGTTCCTACCGGCATGGCAAAGTCAACCCCTTTGTGGGCTGTAATTCTACCGGTGACCGGATTTAAGCGATGCGGATTGAAAGAAGAGGATACCCTGAATTGTTTAGTCGTAGGAAAACGCAGGAAGCCACGCTCCAGACCGGAAGCATTGCTGTCATAAAAACGTCCATCATTGGCACGGAAGGCATAATAATCATTGCCGCCACTCTGTAAGCGAACGCCTAACAACTGGCTCTGTTCACTTCTCCCATCAAGCAGTTCACGGGACATCAATACAGAAAAACGATCACCTTTACGCAATTTGCGGAAATCTATCTGCCATTGCAGCGCTTTTGTCACTTCTCTGGCTTCACTGCTTGTTAATCCAGCAATCAGGGCACTATTATTGAAACTACCATCGACGGTACCGGTGATAACACTGTTTTTCCATTCTCCCTTCTGGAATTCTTGCGTTTCATTGAAAGTATCCCCTTCACGGGTATAAACTCGGGTTTCACGGCGTGATATATCCCACGTGAGCGTTTTTAAGTTACCATTATCGTCAGTAGTCCAAGACAATGACTGACCAATACCTAAATTACGCAATACCTTATATTGGTTTGCCAACAACGCAACATCAGAGGAATCAATGCCGAACTGAGTTAAAATCGAACTCAGTGTATCACCACTGGAAACAACATACTGATGCGGCACATTCGCTGCGGTATCAGCAGCATTGCCGTCATCATCCCCAATGCCTTCATTGGGGAGTTGTTCATCAGCATCCCCAGCAGCATCATCCGTTGCATCCGGAATGCTATCGGGAGTACTGAGAATAATGCTACCTGTCCGTTCTTGTTCATGATAAACAACAGGCCGCCATATCGCGATAGCCAAAGTGACCAGCGTTAAAGATCCAAGCATGATCTTGTGCGGTTTGGGCAGGTTGTTATATACCAGAACGATAGTTTTCGCTATCTGCTGCACTAATAAAATTCCTTAATTGTACTAATTCAGGCAGCTCGCGTATTGTTTTGACAGCCGGGTTATAAATTCCATGTAGCTATCTCTGTCCAATGCAATGCCGCTCCCTAACGGGTCAAGTATTCCGATACGTACATCAGTACCTTTTGCTACGGCATGAATAACGGCTGGCCTGAATTGAGGTTCAGCAAAAATACATCTCGCTTTTTGCTCAACCAGTTGTGTTCGTATTTTGTGTAATCTCTGCGCACCAGGTTGTATTTCAGGGTTGACCGTGAAAACCCCTAACGGAGCTAATTGGTAGTGTTTTTCAAAATAGCCATATGCGTCATGAAAAACGAAATAACCCTGTTTTCGTATGGGCTTTAAAACATGAGCAATATTCTTATCAGTTTGTGCAAGCTGTCCATTGAATTTACGTAGGTTTACTTCTAATTGCTGTTTTTGTTGAGGATACTGCTCAACAAGCTGATTATATATTGCCTTAGCGGCTTCTTCGGCAATCTCTGGAGAAAGCCAGATATGCATATTATATTCGCCGTGATGATGATGTCCGTGATTTTCCTCATGTTTATACTGATATGATTCAGCTCCCGAATTATTACCGTCCTCACGACTCTTCAATTCCTCACTATTTTTCAATAAGAGTGGCTTAATCGTAGATAGTTCAGCCAGTGCCAGTTGTTTATTGCTTTCAATTTTAGCTATCGGTTTAGCCAAAAAAGTTTCCATATCTGGCCCCACCCAGACAACCAAATCAGCTTGATTAATTTTCCGTACATCCAGGGGCCGTAACGCATAATCGTGTGGAGATGCGCCATCAGGCAGAAGTACCTGAGTCTTTGTTACACCATCAGCAATGGCAGCAGCAATAAAACCCAATGGACGGATGGAGGTAATGACATCTGCCT
This sequence comes from Xenorhabdus sp. IM139775, assembly GCF_028598745.1. Lineage (GTDB taxonomy): Bacteria > Pseudomonadota > Gammaproteobacteria > Enterobacterales > Enterobacteriaceae > Xenorhabdus. Next base: position 15,876 of record NZ_JAQRFK010000014.1, on the reverse strand, counting down.
GTGCAGCGCAATTAACTCCTGCCACCAATACCGTTGTCAGTGCGATCTTATGAAAAAATTTATGCGCGTATTTCTGTGAGTTGTGTAACATAATATGAATATTCCATGCAGAAAACTGAGTAATGTTATATTATAACATCTTAATGATTCTGCAAGACACTTTTAACATGTCAACTATGATCACCCTAAAAAACATTACGGTTGAATTTGGTCACCGCAAGGTATTAAACAATATTTCATTCAATCTCAAACAAGGGAAAATCCTGACCCTGATCGGCCCAAACGGCGCAGGGAAATCCACTCTGGTTCGCGTCGTCCTTGGTTTAGTACAACCTACTTCGGGTACTATCGAGCAAAGCCCGGCATTGAGAATTGGTTATGTTCCGCAGAAACTTAACCTTGATCCCACTCTGCCCTTGACGGTTAAGCGTTTTATGATGCTAAGGCCCAACGTAAAACCCGCAGATATCCTGCCGGTATTAAATCGGGTCAACGCTGCACACTTACTGGAACACCCGATGCAAAAGCTGTCTGGTGGAGAAACTCAGCGAGTGCTACTCGCCAGAGCCTTGCTTAATCACCCTCAGCTTTTAGTCCTTGATGAACCAACACAAGGTGTTGATGTCAATGGTCAGTTGGCGCTTTACGATTTAATCAACCAAATCAGGACCGAGCTTCATTGCGCTGTACTTATGGTATCCCATGACCTGCACTTAGTGATGGCAAAAACAGACGAAGTTTTATGCCTTAATCAACACATTTGCTGCTCTGGCACACCTGAAGTCGTGTCAATGCACCCAGAATTTATTGCCATGTTTGGGCGTCATGGTGCAGAGCAACTGGCCGTCTACCGCCATCACCACAATCATCATCATGATCTTAAAGGGAAAGTTATTTTGAAAAATGTTGGGGGATCACATCGGTGATTGAATTATTGTTGCCCGGCTGGCTGGCCGGTATTTTTTTGGCTATTGCCGCAGGGCCTCTTGGTTCTTTTGTCGTTTGGCGCAGAATGTCCTACTTTGGTGACACGTTGGCACACGCCTCACTGCTGGGTGTTGCATTTGGTTTCTTACTGAATGTTAATCCATTTTATACCGTGATTGCGGTGACACTCATTTTGGCCATTCTTTTAGTCTGGCTGGAAAAACGGCCACAATTAGCGGTTGATACCCTATTGGGTATTTTGGCTCACAGTGCCCTGTCGCTGGGTTTGGTCGTCGTCAGTTTTATGACCAGTGTCAGGGTCGATATGATGGCTTATTTATTTGGCGATTTACTGTCTGTGACTTATGAAGATCTGTGGTTGATTGCGGTAGGTGTCGCGATGGTTGCCGGATTACTGACATGGCAATGGCGTGCTCTGTTATCCATGACAGTCAGTCAGGATTTGGCTTTTGTCGATGGCATAAAAATCCAACGTTTGCGTGTTCTGCTGATGTTAGTGACCGCATTAACGATTGGGCTGGCAATGAAATTCGTTGGTGCATTAATTATTACTTCCCTGCTGATTATCCCTGCCGCGACTTCACGTCGTTTCTCCCGCACTCCTGAGCAAATGGCCGTTTTTGCCATTATTGTCGGTATGCTTTCTGTGACGGGAGGATTAACGTTATCGGCATTCTATAACACACCGGCAGGGCCTTCTGTTGTGCTTTGTTCGGCGGTGTTATTTGCATTGAGTTTAACCAGTAAGGCAAGAAGCTAATATTTATCGCCTCCGCATTTCAATTTACTGCCTTTTGGCGACAACTCAAATATGACTAATAAGGGTTATAACTGAGATAAGTTATAGCCCTTTTCTATGCCAAATGACTATTATTCGTTTTCCTTACTCAACCCAAAATGCCGATAAGCATGATGGGTCGCAATTCGTCCTCGGGGCGTTCGTTGGATAAATCCTTGTTGGATCAGGAAAGGCTCCAGCACATCTTCGATAGTTTCCCGCTCTTCACCAATCGCTGCGGCTAAGTTATCCACTCCAACGGGGCCGCCCATAAATTTATCCATAATGGCCAGTAGCAACTTACGATCAAGGTAATCAAATCCGGCGGAATCCACATTCAGCATATCAAGGGCTTGAGATGCAATATGGTTATTAATGGAGCCATCACCTTTCACCTGAGCAAAGTCCCGCACCCGACGCAATAACCGATTCGTGATACGGGGTGTGCCACGGGAACGAATGGCGATTTGTCGTGCCCCGTCATTGGAAATATCCAATCCCATATAGCGCGCACTACGGGAAACGATACTCTGTAAATCATCAACATTGTAAAACTCAAGGCGCTGTACGATACCGAAGCGGTCACGCAAGGGTGAAGTTAAAGAACCGGCTCGCGTGGTCGCACCGATCAACGTAAATGGAGGGAGGTCAATTTTGATGGATCGGGCGGCTGGCCCTTCGCCAATCATGATATCCAGTTGGTAATCTTCCATTGCGGGATAGAGGATCTCTTCCACAACCGGCGATAAACGGTGAATTTCATCAATAAATAACACATCATGCGGTTCCAGATTAGTGAGCATGGCAGCAAGATCCCCTGCCTTTTCCAATACCGGCCCTGATGTGGTACGAAGATTAACCCCCATTTCATTGGCAACAATATTTGCCAGTGTAGTCTTACCTAATCCGGGAGGGCCAAAAATCAGTAAGTGATCCAAAGCATCACCACGCTGACGTGCCGCTTGGATAAAAATTTCCATCTGCTCACAAACATGGGGTTGCCCGACATATTCAGACAGAAATTTCGGCCGGATCGCACGATCAATGGTTTCATCATCTTGCAGAACTTCTGCTGAAACCAGACGGTCAGCTTCAATCATCACTTAACTCCTGTGATTACAGAGCCGCACGAAGCGCTTCTCGAATAAGGGTTTCACAATCTGCACCCGGTTTAGCAACTTTGCTCACCATCCGGCTGGCTTCCTGCGGTTTATATCCCAGGGAAACCAGTGCGGCTGCGGCTTCTGCTTCAATATCAGCAGCATTCGCTTGTTTGGCGGCAACCGGCAAACTCATATCACTACTTTGGTTAAACAGATCGCCATTAAGCCCCTTAAAGCGGTCTTTCATCTCTACGACCAGCCTTTCAGCCGTTTTTTTACCGACTCCCGGCAATTTAACCAGTGAAGCGATGGCTTCCTGCTCGATGGCGGTGACAAATTGCTGGGCAGACATGCCCGACAGGATTGCCAGCGCTAATTTTGGCCCAACGCCATTGACTTTAATCAGTTCGCGGAAAAGCGCCCGTTCTTGTTTATCATTAAAACCGTATAATAACTGGGCATCTTCACGCACAATAAACTGGGTAAACAAGATCGCTTCCTGACCAATTTCAGGCAGTTCATAAAAACAGGTCATTGGCATATGAACTTCATAACCGACACCATTCGTTTCTAATAAAACCAATGGTGGCTGTTTTTCCAACACAGTTCCTCTCAAACGCCCTATCACTGTTTACCCCCTGAAAATAAAAATTAAATCATTCGCTAAATAGCGTTTTAAAATTAATCGGAGTTAATCTTGTTCCGCACGGCGCGCGGAGCAAGATTGCAAATTCTCACTACTATTGAAAACGACTATTATTGAGAACCACTGTTATTGAGAACCACTGTTATTGAAAACTATTTAGCTTATAGCACAAAAAAAACTGGACGTATATCCAGCCCCGACTATTTCAAACGACCTCGCGTCAGATTTAACCGCGCATCACCGATCCGAAGTAAATTTTGGCTGAGGTGACAATGCGTAATAGCAATCGCCAAGGCATCGGCAGCATCGGCCTGCGGATTAGCCGATAATTTCAACATCGAACGAACCATATGCTGAACCTGACTTTTTTCGGCCGCTCCCGTACCGACCACGGTCTGTTTAACCTGACGGGCGGCATATTCAAATACAGGAATAAACTGGTTAGATGCAGCGACAATCGCGACGCCGCGCGCCTGCCCCAGTTTCAAGGCAGAATCGGCATTTTTCGCCATGAAAACTTGCTCTATGGCAAAAGCATCGGGCTGGAATTGAGTAATAATTTCGGTAATTCCGGCATAGATTTTTTGCAAACGACCGGGTAAATCATCGACTTTCGTTCGAATACAACCGCTACCGAGATAAATAAGTTGCCGTCCGTGCTGGCGAATAACGCCATACCCCGTGACTCTAGAGCCAGGGTCAATACCAAGAATAATCGCCATATCGAACTATTTGCTTAAATTTCGTTAAATTTCGCTTAAATCGGTTCGTCTGTGATATGGGATAAAAACGTTAGAGAAAGTGCCCTGAATTGCAAGTGCCCTGAATTGAGGAACACTTTCTCTACGCTGTGACCCCTAATGCTTAATTACAGCAATGCTGCAACTTCATCAGAGATTTCACCATTATGGTAAACTTCTTGCACGTCGTCAGAATCTTCCAGCATGTCAATCAGACGAAGTAATTTCGGTGCAGTTTCTGCATCCAGTTCCGCTTTGGTGGATGGGATCATCGCAACTTCTGCGGAATCGGCCTTGAAGCCGGCGGCATCCAATGCGTCTTTCACATCCCCGAAGGACTCTGGAGTAGTATAGACGTCAATCGCACCATCATCATAAGTTTCAACATCGTCAGCACCTGCTTCCAACGCGGCTTCCATCACTGCATCTTCATCCAGACCCGGTGCGTAGGAAATCACCCCTTTTTTGGTGAACAGATAAGAAACAGAGCCATCAGTGCCCAGATTACCGCCAGTTTTGGTGAACGCATGACGAACATCAGAAACGGTACGGTTACGGTTATCACTCAGGCACTCAACCATCACCGCTGTACCACCAGGGCCGTAGCCTTCATAAATGATGGTTTCCATGTTATCTGAATCGTCATTGCCAACCCCACGGGCAATCGCGCGATTCAACGTATCACGCGTCATGTTGTTGGACAGCGCTTTATCGATGGCAGCTCGCAAACGTGGGTTAGAATCGGGATCACCACCGCCTAATCGCGCAGCCGTGACCAATTCACGGATAATTTTAGTGAAAATTTTACCGCGTTTTGCATCCTGTGCAGCTTTGCGGTGTTTCGTATTGGCCCATTTACTATGACCTGCCATGAAAATATCTCCGGTAAAACGTCTTGTAGACTAAATAACAAATTCTTCAATTGCTTGCCGATTGCTCCATGACTTCGTCAATTTGGCCGCGTCTTCCACGGCCAACCATTGATAAGCCAAATGTTCAGTCAGCAAGATCTCTCGCTCCTCAGGTAACGCCAAAGAGAACCAGTGCTCTTTATTCCGCGTTACCCCCGGAGCATATCGATGGCGTAAATGCGAGAAAATCTCATAATAAAGACAGCGTTGACAATCTATCAGTTCAAGATTTTCATTGAGAATATGAATGCCTATCTCTTCCTGAACTTCACGTAACGCCGCCTCACGCGGTTTTTCGTCCTTTTCAAGGCTACCTGTCACAGACTGCCAAAACTCAGGATCATCCCGTCGCTGTAACATCAGCACCCTTTTGCTGTCAACGGCATAAATCATAACCAGTACAGATTCAGGGCGCTTATAAGCCATTATTCGTTCTCTTTTTTAACCACTGAAATAGCCAGTTCTTCCAATGCCGTTGAATTCGCCGGGCTTGGTGCATCCGTCATCAAACATGCCGCTGCCGTTGTTTTCGGGAACGCAATGACATCACGAATATTATCGGTATCGGTCAGCAACATAACGAGGCGATCCAAGCCGAAAGCCAGACCTGCATGCGGAGGTGTGCCGTATTTCAGGGCGGTCAGCAAGAAGCCAAATTTCTCCTGCTGTTCCTGCTCATTAATCCCCAGAATGCGGAATACCGCTTGCTGCATTTCATTGCGATGGATACGGACAGAGCCCCCCCCCACTTCATAGCCATTAATCACCATGTCATAAGCATTCGCGATAGCGGATTCCGGGTCACTTTCCAGCTCAGGGGCCGACAGATTACGCGGAGAGGTAAATGGATGGTGCATTGCCGTTAAACCACCAGCGCCATTGTCTTCAAACATTGGGAAGTCAACCACCCAAAGTGGTTTCCAGCTTGCCAGATCGGTGAGGTTCAGGTCACGGCCCAGTTTCAGGCGCAGCGCCCCCATGGCATCAGTGACAACATTTTTCTTGTCAGCGCCGAAGAACAGGATATCACCATCCTGCGCATCGGTACGGGACAGCAAGCCTTCAACCACCTCGGCGGACAGGAACTTGGCAACCGGGCTTTGTATCCCTTCCAGCCCAGCGGCGCGGTTATTCACTTTTATCCACGCCAAGCCTTTCGCACCATAGATGCCGACAAATTTACTGTATTCATCAATTTGCTTGCGGCTTAACTCTGCACCACCGGGAACACAGAGTGTCGCAACACGGCCTTTTGGATTATTGGCTGGCTCGGCAAAAACAGAGAATTCCACATCTTTAACCAGATCAGCAACATCCACCAATTCCAGGGGGTTGCGCAAGTCTGGTTTATCTGAACCAAAGCGGCGCATGGCTTCTTCGAATGTCATCATCGGGAAGTTACCCAGATCGACACCTTTCACCGCCAACCACAGTTCGCGGATCATTTTTTCCATGATTTCGCGCACTTGTTCAGCGGTCATAAACGAAGTTTCAACGTCGATCTGAGTGAATTCTGGCTGACGATCTGCACGCAAATCTTCATCGCGGAAGCATTTTACAATCTGGTAATAGCGGTCAAACCCGGACATCATCAACAATTGCTTGAAAAGCTGCGGGGATTGCGGCAGGGCATAAAATTCGCCTTTATGAACACGGCTTGGCACTAAATAGTCGCGCGCCCCTTCTGGCGTTGCTTTCGTTAGCATTGGGGTTTCAACGTCGATGAAACCCGCCTCATCCATAAAGCGACGAACAAAACTGGTGATTCTCGCGCGTGTTTTCAAGCGCTGTGACATCTCTGCACGACGCAGGTCAAGATAGCGGAATTTCAGACGCTGCTCTTCACTGTTATTTTGTTTGTTGTCCAGTGGCAATGGCTCTGAGCGGTTGAAAATCATCAGGCTTTCTGCGAAAACTTCAATTTCGCCGGTCGCCATGTCCCGATTAATTTGGTTATCAGGGCGCGCTCGCACGATCCCCGTAATTTGAATACAAAATTCATTACGCAGTTCAGAAGCCTGAGCAAAGACTTCTTTCTGGCCTGGGTCAAAAAATACCTGAACGATGCCCTCACGATCTCGCATATCAATAAAGATCAATCCACCCAAATCACGGCGACGATTTACCCACCCACAAAGAGTCACTTTCTGGCCTTCATGGGCCAGGCTCAACTGCCCACAATAATTAGTACGCATACACTATCCTTTTACTCAGCTCGTTATGCTTTCTGCTGCGGAAATTTTGGCATTGTTCTTTTAGGAAGAATTGCAAAAAAGGCTGTCATTATACTGGAAATTCTGACCGGAGATAAGGCCATAACACCGTTCTTGGCAAGACAATTTTTTGCTATCCGATGACATTCATAGAATTTATTATTAAATACTATGATTTATAGCGACAGTTTTCTTTTTGAGGTTTATCATCATTTGGCCGTTTTTTGGTTAGGCAATGGAGTTAAAAAATGGTTAGCTCGCTTTATATCGTACTGGGCGCACTATTGTTAATTAAACTGTCTCTGAATGTAGTCAAATTGAGAACGCAGTATCAGGTTGCCTATGGCGATGGCGGTTTTTATGAATTGCAAACCGCCATACGGGTTCATGGTAATGCGGTTGAGTACATTCCAATTTCAATGCTGTTATTGGTTATGATGGAGATGAACGGGGCTCCCGTTTGGATGCTGCACATTTGTGGATTAGTCTTACTTGCAGGCAGAATACTTCACTACTTTGGCTTACATCATCGGGATATCCGCTGGCGACGTATGGGGATGGCCGCAACCTATATTTCAATGGCGATAATGATTATTAATAATATCTACTATTTACCGTGGGAGCAGATTTTTTCTCTCTATACATAATCTTTTCCCTATACCCAAGGCGGTGTAGTACCGCCTGGGGGTTTCTGCCTTTTCCTGCATTCTGTTAGAATAACCGCTTCTTATTGTTTCCAAAATCAATGTTGTTATGTCAAATCAAGAATCTCATGATCAGCGGGACAGCCTGTTCTCTGCCCCAATTGCCAATTTAGGAGACTGGAGTTTCGATGAACGTGTTGCCGAAGTCTTCCCTGATATGGTGAAACGTTCAATACCCGGTTATTCCAATATCATCGCCATGATAGGTATGCTGGCCGAGCGTTTTGTCACGCCAGACAGTCAAATTTATGATCTCGGTTGTTCCCTTGGGGCAGCCACACTCTCAATCCGCCGTGCTATTAGTGACGAAAAAAATCGTACCGAAAACAGCAATACCCCCCCCCGTACAGAAGGTTGCCGTATTATTGCTGTCGATAATTCACCGGCAATGGTCGAGCGCTGCCGCCGTCATATTGATTCTTTCAAGGCCAGCATCCCCGTTGACGTCATCGAACAGAACATTCTTGATACCGACATTCAAAATGCCTCAATGGTCGTTTTGAATTTTACCTTACAGTTCCTGCACCCCGATGAACGCCAGAAAATGCTGGATAAAATCTATGCCGGTTTAAAGCCCGGAGGGGTTTTGGTTCTGTCTGAAAAATTCAATTTTGAAGATAGTCAAATTGGCGAATTGCTGTTCAATATGCACTATGATTTTAAGCGCGCCAACGGTTACAGCGAACTGGAGATCAGCCAAAAACGCAGTATGCTGGAAAATGTCATGCGGACAGATTCTGTTGAAACCCATAAAACACGTCTCAAACAAGCCGGCTTCCAGCAGGTTGAAGTCTGGTTCCAATGTTTTAACTTTGGATCATTACTGGCGATAAAAGGAGCTGAATAATGATTGATTTCAGTAACTTTTACCAATTGATCTCCAAGAACGCCTTGAGTCATTGGTTAGAATGCCTGCCTGCACAATTAAGCCATTGGCAGAAAGACGCACTGCATGGTCAGTTCAGTTCATGGGTAAAAATCCTGGAGAATCTGCCTGAAATTCATCCTACCCAACTTGACCTGAAAAATGGCGTGATTGCGAACCATGAACCGGCATTACCAAACGGTGAAAAAGCCCGTATTCAAAATATCCTGAAGCTGTTGATGCCGTGGCGTAAAGGGCCTTTTTCGCTGTATGGCGTGGAGATTGATACAGAGTGGCGCTCTGACTGGAAATGGGATCGTGTCCTTCCGCATATTTCCCCTTTAGCCGGCAGAACCATCCTTGATGTCGGCTGTGGCAGCGGTTACCACATGTGGCGCATGGTGGGCGAAGGTGCTGATTTAGTCGTGGGGATTGATCCAACGCAGCTTTTCCTTTGCCAATTTGAGGCGGTCAGAAAATTACTGGGCAACGATCAACGTGCACACCTTCTGCCTTTGGGCATTGAACAGTTACCCGAACTCAAAGCCTTTGATACGGTATTTTCAATGGGTGTGCTTTATCATCGCCGCTCTCCCCTCGACCATTTGTGGCAGTTGAAAAACCAACTGGTTTCCGGTGGCGAGTTAGTTTTGGAAAGTTTGGTGATTGAAGGTGATGAACATCAATGCCTGATGCCCGGTGAGCGTTATGCACAAATGCGCAATGTCTACTTCCTTCCCTCAGCCAAGATGCTGAAAGTTTGGCTGGAAAAATGTGGTTTTGTTGATGTCATCATTGTTGATCATGCGGTCACAACACTGGATGAACAGCGCCAGACAGCATGGATGAAAACGGAGTCATTGGCCGATTTTCTCGATCCAAACGATCACAGTAAAACGATAGAAGGTTATCCGGCACCACTGCGGGCGGTTCTTATTGCCCGCAAACCCTAGCCTTTATACGCCCCCGGACACACCGTTAACGATGTGTCCGGGGGAAGCGAGCCTTTGGTGTTGATATGCAATATTTCATTCTTTCCGTCGAACCAAACTAATCACACCCTTCATTGATTCAACCAATTGCCCATCAACACAGTGGTAAGCATATTCATCCACATCACTATCGTCAGAACTCATCGTCATGCCGGCTTTCCGGTATTTCATGGAAGAAGGCACAATCCTGCTTGCTGAACTGTGAACTTCCGTTACACCCATTTCCAGAAACTTACTGATATTGCTTATCCTGACCCCGGCCCCCGGCATAATAATCGGCCCTTGGCTAGCCTGTAACAGCTCTTTTAACAGGGGCAGCCCCAACTCAGCATTTTGTTGCTGACCCGACGTTAAAATACGCTGTACACCAAGCTCTGTCAGTTGAGCCAACGCAACATGAGGGTTGAAGCACATATCAAACGCGCGATGAAAAGTGACTTGCATACTCCCTGACAAGGACATTAATTGCCTCATGCGAAGCCTGTCAATGTGACCGTCTTCGTTTAACACACCGAAAACAACCCCAGAAAAACCCATATCACGGATACGTGCAACATCATTTTTCATCACGTCGAAATCCGTGTTGCTGTAACAGAAGTCTCCCCCCCTTGGACGTACAATGGGATGCACAGGAATGGATAAACACTGTCGTGCATGCTGCAATGCCCCGAAGCTAGGTGTCACCCCGCCTTCCGACGGGCTTGCACACAATTCAATGCGATCAGCTCCCGCCTTTTGTGCAACTAAAGCACAACTTATGCTATAACAGCAAATTTCCAGCTTTATCATTCAAAGCCTCTCGGATATAAACTTTCAATCATCTTTTATAGTTGTCGTACTTCAAGATGCCTTTATCCCCTCTTCCTGCGACACGGGGAGAAGATAAGCCGCATTCACCTTGCGAGCGGCAACTTGAAATTTATAAGATCTATCAGTTCCTAAAATATTTATTAGTGAACTTATTAACTATGGCAACTAATTCGCTTTGATAGTTTGTTGGAAATCACAAGGTTAGAGTTTTTTGCTAAATCTGCATAAGAAAAAAGTCATTTTTGCCGACTATGCCTCACTTTTGATGATCACTTTCACCAAGACGCCGAATAATCGGCTGAAAGACGAGCTGAAAACCAAAAGTCCTGCCACCCGCGGCGGCTGATGGTAGCATGCAGGATGCTGAATATGATATAAAACCAGTCATTTTCTCATAATCCACACGCTTGAAACTCTTTGCATCGTTTAAATGCAGGGGCTTTTGTGCGTAACTTAAGGTAATGCGGTGAATATTCAGGCAATTCTTTCAGAAAAAATCAGCCATGCGCTGATTGTTGCGGGCGCTCCGGCTGACAGCGAAGCGCACGTTCGTCAATCGGCAAAAGCTCAGTTTGGTGATTACCAAGCAAATGGTGTCATGGCAGCAGCTAAAAAAGTGGGTATGCCCCCCCGACAATTAGCAGAAAAAGTCATCAGTTTGCTGGATCTGCAAGGGATCGCCAGCAAAATTGAGATCGCAGGCCCTGGTTTTATCAATATTTTCCTGGATAAAGCGTGGATTGCTGCCAATATCGAAATTGCACTGAAAGATGAAAAACTGGGCATCAACCCGATAGAACCCCAAACCATCGTTATCGACTATTCTGCCCCCAATGTTGCCAAACAAATGCACATTGGGCACATTCGCTCCACCATTATTGGTGACGCCGCAGCACGTACCCTTGAATTTTTGGGACACAAAGTCATCCGGGCCAATCACGTTGGTGACTGGGGCACCCAGTTCGGGATGCTGATCGCCTATCTGGAAAAAATCCAGAATGAAGATGCCAGTGACATGGCATTGGCGGATTTGGAAGCCTTCTATCGTGAAGCGAAGAAAACGTATGACGAAGATGAAGCGTTTGCGGTTCGTGCCCGTAACTACGTCGTAAAACTGCAAGGTGGTGATGAATATTGCCGTGCCATGTGGCGCAAACTGGTTGATATCACCATGTCACAGAATCAGGAAACCTATGATCGCCTGAATGTCACACTGACAAAAGACGATGTCATGGGGGAAAGCCTGTATAACGATATGCTGCCGGGCATCGTTGCGGATTTGAAACAGCAAGGGCTTGCCGTTGAAAGTGATGGCGCTACCGTGGTTTACCTTGATGAGTATAAGAACAAAGAAGGCGAACCGATGGGGGTTATCATCCAGAAAAAAGACGGGGGCTATCTTTACACCACCACGGATATCGCGTGTGCCAAATACCGTCATGAAGTCCTGCATGCTGACCGCGTGCTTTACTACATCGATTCACGCCAACACCAGCACCTGATGCAGGCTTGGACAATCGTCCGCAAGGCCGGTTACATCCCTGCATCCCTCTCACTCGAACACCACATGTTCGGCATGATGCTGGGCAAAGATGGCAAGCCATTCAAAACCCGTGCGGGTGGTACCGTCAGGTTGTCTGATTTGTTGGACGAAGCCATCGAGCGCGCAGACGCCCTGATCCGCGAGAAAAACCCGGATATGCCGGAAGATGAGCTGAAAAAAGTCGTCAATGCCGTTGGCATTGGTTCGGTGAAATATGCGGATCTTTCCAAAAACCGCACGACCGATTATGTCTTTGACTGGGATAACATGCTCGCTTTTGAAGGTAATACCGCACCTTATATGCAGTATGCCTATACCCGCGTGAACTCTATCTTCAAACGGGCAGAAATTGATGAAAGCAGCCTGACACACCCTATCCTGCTGAACGAAGAACGCGAACAGGCACTGGCGACCCGCCTGTTGCAATTTGAAGAAACGATCACCACCGTTGCCCGTGAAGGCACTCCGCATGTGATGTGTGCTTACCTCTATGATCTGGCCGGCCTGTTCTCTGGTTTTTACGAACATTGCCCAATCCTGAGTGCGGATAGCGAAGAACTCCGCCAAAGCCGCCTGAAATTGGCACTGTTGACTGCAAAAACCCTGAAGCAAGGTCTGGATACGTTGGGTATCCAGACGGTAGAACGGATGTAATAACGCCCTTTACAAACTGGCATGAACAAATCATGCCAGTTTTTTCTCTTTTCTACCTTGTTGCTCAGTCGTGGGCTTGCGTGCATCTGTTTTCATTTGTGCTGTATACAAATGTAAAATCCATCAGGCAGTAAGTTTATATATTTTAATGGCACCAGCAGACAGTCCTGCAATCCCTTGAACAGCCACACTAAATACAGGCCAAGGAAAAGGAAGTTTAATCAAAGCAACTACATCAAGAAATGACCACAATCCAAATAGACAGCCCAATACAATATCGGTCCAATTTTGTTTGGTAATCAATCCATAAATTAAAGAAAAAAGAAATATTATTACTCCAAATACTGTACTGCATACAATAATAATTCGATTTTCAATAGGTATTTTACCAATAACAGTAGGTGATGGATCAATAATTTTACAAACAGTAATACTGACTAGAATAATAACCAAAAATAAACTAAATGTCCACATTATTATTGAAAAAAAATCATTGTAGGAATAAAAAGCAAGGCAAATTATATTAATAGTGGCTATTACAATACTAAAGTAGTTTATAATATTATTAATTTTTGTAAGAATATCGCTGGAATGTGGGTTGCCACCCCATTCAAACAGCGAAGTTGTCACACGAGCGCCTTCAATGAATCCTGATAATGTAGTGCAACCTGCACTAATAATTTTTAATACTATTATGTAAGGTTCGTCAGTCTTGGTGTTTTTTTTACTCTGTACCTCCCCAATATGTTTTATTAGCCCAGTGGGGTTATTATCCTTTGAATTTATAATGTCGAGCAATCTGGTTAAATTAACTTCTTTTTTGAACTGCAACACACTCAGGGCGAGAGCATGAAAGCCTGTTTTTTGAACGATCCGTGCAAATAAAACACTGATTGATACTTTAACAAGACCGAATTGAGTGATATTCGCCCTATAATTGACTGTGTTGCATACAAATTAAGGTCGAAAAACGTTCGTGCTCTCGCCCTGCAACACACTGTCTTCATCAGGCAATAATTTTTTATTTAATATATTTTTTGACAGTATAGTTATTGGCATAGCAATAATTAATGATATTAAATCATTTATGCTTGGATTTTTTTCAGCTTTAGTAATAAGTTTGAAAAACATTGACACAAAAGGAATATCAAAGGGTTCCTCCATAAAATCAGAATATTTCTCAATAAGAGTTGAGATTATTTTCATAGTTGAGTCAAATAGTTCAGTTATCCCTCTCATTGCTGCATCTATTAGCAGCTTTAAAATTTCCAACACATCTTTCATTGTCATTGAGAAAATAGAATCAATATCTCCATACTTGGCCAATTTTTCACTCAAAGACCCAACAGCATCAGAATTTGAAAAACCATTACTATATTTTTCAGCCTGATTTTTCCAATTTTCTATTGATTCATCACCATCATAATTAACCTCAAGATGAAATTGATTGACATTTAATGCTGATTCAAAATCATTGTTAACATTATAATTAAGAACGTGATCTAACAAAAAATTATTAGAAAAAGCACTATCCATATTTTCAGATAACTTACTATTTTTATTCTTAAATGATTCAACTTGAGAATAATAATAACCCACATTTTTATCCTTATATTGACCTATAAGTTTATCGAAAGAATTATCAATCCCATCTTTAATATACTCCAAGCCTTGGTCAACAGTATGCCTCGCTTTTTCAGTGGCTCCTATAAAAAATTCTTTTTGCAGAGATAAAACATGAGAAACAGCTTCCTTAGTTCTCAGAATATCATTCCAATCAAAAACAAACCCAATCCACTCAAAGATTTTTTCAGTTGTCAGCTTGATATAATCAAATATTGACGATGCTATATCCAAAGCATCCTGAACAGATTTTACCACTGCATTAAAAAATTTTTCCGCTCTATTTTCAATAAATTTAAATATAACTTCAACCCCATCACTGATGACGCTCGTGGTAATATCAATAATTTTAAAAATTTCATTTTTTACATTTAAAATAAAATCCCCTATACTGCTAATCCACTCTGACAGGCCAAATAAATTAGCTATTTTTTCTTGAAGCTCTTCTTCACTTAGTTCGCGATAAATTGGTGTATTCTTACTTAAATCAAGCATCCATGGTTGATACTGCTTAGATACCTGCAATGTCTCTAGCTGACGTAATGTTTCAGTTGTATATTTTCCAACATGAGGTTCTTTTTTCAATGTACTTCGTAACTTAGGTGCAGTATCAGCAATTTCTATACATCGTCTTACGCTTTTCGCTATATGATCAGCAGCATCTGGAGAAATATTATCTAATAACGGGTTTCCATCACTATCTTTGGCATTTTCTAACTCCTTACCCGTTAATTTAGATAGACGATTTTTTATATCAGCGTATTGACGAATTGCAACAGGAGAAAAATCACGTTGAGGTAATGTAAACGATAGTGCTGCTACACCCAAATTTTCAGCGGGTTGTACAATCGTAAAACTCCCTCGCATATTCGTTTCGATTGATATTCTTTCATCTTCATCAATGAAATAGATATTACCATTCACTACCAGCTGAGTTTGAGCAGATGATGATATCTCTACAGGCTCATTAACCAGTGGGAATCCTGCTTTATCTTTCACGTATAACTCGGTACTATAAGAAGTAAACTCTTTTATGGCTTCAGGTTTCCCGGGTGTGATGTTACTATTAATCCATTGATCATTTTCAAGTGACCACATTGAACGAATAAAAAAGTGATGTCCAGGTTCATCATCAACAAAAAAAACATTAATCTCCCCTGACGAGGTAGAAATAGGAAAATATGAAAATACTCTTTTCCTGATTAGAGCAGGATCACTCCAACGCTGAATTAACATATTAAGTGCAATCGGCGGGGTATTAAAAGGAGTGAGTCAACTGTGATACATTTCATGGCTCTCACACCTGAAATCATGGCCTGATATGCATAAACAAACCAGACAGTACC
>NZ_JAQRFK010000139.1 GCF_028598745.1 Xenorhabdus sp. IM139775 | reverse complement strand
CACCGGCTAAAAACGTGCGGCTGCCCAGCCAGTCGATATCATGCAGTGTGGCCGGATCTGTGGTTTGCCCCTGATCCCGTTGTTGCCACTGATACAACGCTAACGCGTAGCAGTCATTGGTAAAATCCTGCAATTCCGCCGCCAGTGCGGCGTTGGCGATACGGGTGTGCTGCACGTCAAAGCGCAGTTGCCGCAAATCAGGCCGGCAGGGAATGGTGGCAACCGCCGCTTGCGTCAGGCCTTTTGACAAGCGGTGCACGACTGCCCACCAGAGCGGCACGGCAGCGGTCTGATGATTGAGGCTGGACATCACCGGTGCATAACTGCTGTCGCTGGGCGCTTTCGGTGTCCAGGTGCCGCAGCTTTTGGCTCGCGACGGGTCATACTGGAGGGTGCTGAGGCTGACATTCACCAGCGGCACACAGCAGATCATCATGACAAAAAAGGCGCTGTACAAGGTGTTTTCAATACGGGCCAGCGACTGTAATCCGCCATTGCCCTCCTCTTCGCCGCTTTCCCTGACTTTCAGCCAGACAGCTATCACCTTTATCACCAAAGGGAGCGTAAACAACCCCGTGGCAATCAGGATCTGCCACAGGCCATTGTTGACGATCCAACCGAGTAAGGTCAGAAAATATTCCAGATAGCTGTTTGTGGTCATGGCGTTCCCTCAATAATAGCCTGACAGGGCATATTCACCCAGCAGGATAAACAGCAGGCTGACTGCCATCATACGCAGCAACGCCGCACGGCATTCCGGCCGGCGTTTGGCTGCCTGCCAGATTTTCCAGCCGCCAGACCAGCCAAAACGGTTTTGTTTTTGCAATCCAATGATAAAGGTCAGTGAGTTTTTCGGCATGATTAAGTCCTGACCCGCCCATCACCAACGTGATAATGGTGACCGCAGTGATAATCAGGGCTGTCCTGATGCCTTTTTTCACTAACGGAATCACCTGCGATTTTGTTGTTTCTGCCATCACCGACCTGACCGACTGTGATTGCCGGGCATTTCCAGCTGGTAAAAACGCGTATCGCTACTGTCCGGCACCTGTTTTTGTGGATGAGCCTGGATGCGAACATTTTCCCGTTCGATAATGGTCAGAATAGAATTGCGGGCCAGTTCCTGTTTCAGTTGCATTTCATTTTTCAGCGCGGTGATTTCCCGGTCCAGCGCCTCAACCCGCCGCTCACCCTCACTCAGCGCTTCCGGCTGAGCAGCGGCATTCGGTTCTGACATGCCGGTGATAAGCATCCGCCGCATCAACAACGCCGTTTCAGTCGTTTCTGCCATGGCCAGCTCACCCGCTAAACGTGCTGTCAGCGCGGCCCTGTCCGGATCACGCTGCAACGCCTGGATCACCCCTTTGGTCACCGCCAGACTGCCGGTTTTCAGTTTGGCCAGATTCGCTGCCGTCGGTTTTTCCGTGCCATTGACCAGTTTTACCAGTTGCTCAATATTGGCCTGGGTGTGTGCTTCCAGCATCGGCGAAAAACCCGTGCCGGCCACCGTGGCACCCGGTTGTTGGTTTTCTCCGCCACTGGTGCATTCCGCGGCATTGGCACAGGTACGGATAGCCCGGTCGCCCAGCACTTTCACCACGGCGTCTGCCGCCTCGCGCGCATTCTGGAATTTGCGGCAGGCACCGCCATCACAATGTTGCGGGCGAACAGCAGACTGGCTCAGCACGGGTTGGTTGTTCATCATATTAAACCCCGCACCGGCTAAATCCCGCGTGGGCCGGATGGCGTTCTGTCCCCTGCCGCCCTGCTTTTTGCCGCCAATCCACGGATGTCCGCCCGTACCGGTGGCTTTGCTGCCGGCATTATTGATCCTCACTGCATCACCATCCCCGCTGTTGACCAGCGTTTTGTATTCCTGCATCGCGGCAGACTGCGTCCATTTATTGTTTTGCGCAAAATCCATCATCCGTTTGGCCATGTTCTGGCAATTAAACTGGGCTTTGTCGAACGCCACATTGGCCTGCAAAACGCCATTGGTCAGCATGTCATACAGACCGGGATTGGCACGCTGGATAACCATCGCAGGCAGACTGGCTACCGCGCCGGTGGCACCCTGGATCACTTCACTCATCAGGTTCTTCAACCCCTCGGTAATGCCGTTCAGCTGATTGCCGACCGTGGTTTTTAAATCGAAGTTGCCGCACATAAAATCCGAACTCCAGCCGAGTTCCAGTCCGCCCAGTTTGGTCGGGGAACTGCGGGTCGCCGGTTGTGAGATCACCGAGCCGCCGCCAAGGGTATAAAACAGCGTATCGGAGACAGCACCGCTGACATCCGCCCCATAACCCAGTGCACTGTGATTCACCTGCGGTAATGAAAGGGATACAACTGACGTATTGCCTTGTGCAGAAGCCGTTGCCAGCCCGCTTAATATCAACAACAAAACGCGTATTCTGGTCATTATTCACCCTTATTCAGATATCCGTACTGCCAAGAAAACGCTGTCCCCGGCGCTGACAGCAACTGTAGGGTTGCCACAGGGCATATGCCTGATTGCCCTTGCTGGCAGCCGTATGCTCTCCGTCAGGAAATACGGCACAGGATTGACTTAACTGCGGCGATAACCGCTGCCATTGATGGTTTTTCGTGCCGGTATTTTCTTTCACGACTTCAGGCGGCCAATAACCGTCAGTACGCTGACCTTTCAGGACCTGATAAACATGCGGCTGCCCGGCACGGGTGATAATGTCAGCCACCCGTTGTGCCACCACGGCAGAGGCTTTGTCATCATCGGCCTGATTCACAAAGCCTGAGCGTGGGTAAATATTTCCCCACATATTGCCGGCCATCTGACTTCCCAGCTCCCGCTGGCCGGGGATAAGCGCTTCGGGGTAGAACGATTCCGGCAAACCGGTACGCCACGCGAGCGTATCCAGTATGCTCAGAAAATAGGGCATCAAGGGTGTGGCCGCACTGCGGCAGGAATAGCCGGGAATTTGTCCGCCAATCAGCTGGGTCGCGGGATGGCCAATGGCATCAGCATATTTGAAACGCAGGCTGGTACGGCGTTGTCCCGCGATTTTCACCAGATGATCACCCCCTCCCGACGTCAGATGCGATAATGCACTGGTAACGGCATTTTCCACGCCACCGGATAGGGGGCTGAGCCTTGCCATTTCTGACCACGGATTACCGCCGGGGGCATGATAGGTGGACACCACAGCTTCAGGCAGATAATGCGTCACCTTGACAGAGGTTTTTACCGTGCAGCCATGCCAGGAACAAAACAGCCAGTAGCAAATACCGCTGACCCGCCACTGAATACAGGAAGG
>NZ_JAQRFK010000138.1 GCF_028598745.1 Xenorhabdus sp. IM139775 | reverse complement strand
CCACTCCTGCGGGACAAAATCGCGGCAGAATTGCCTGTTATTATCCGGCAATTGCTTCATCAATTTGCTGATCCACAAACTGCAAGGCGTTTACTGGCAGAGCAACAAAAATCCGAAGAAGCGTTAGATATCAAACGGGGTACAGATCCACTGGTCGATTTTTGCGGCTATCTGGTCGCTTCTCATGAAGCTGATGGTCTGTTAATCGGTAATGCAGAGATTGTGCCGTTCAATCCCCGTAAATACCTTTATCACGCCTACCTTGCTTATATGAAAGGCAACAACCTGAATAAACCGGTTTCCATGACCCGATTCGGTATGGATATGCCGGGCGCGCTGTCCGAGTACAGCCAGCATTACCTGCGTAAGAAAAGCAAACAGGGCATTCGCAGCAATCTGAACCTGAATATCGACACGGCCATCGAATGGTTGCCGAAACTGACAAGGGATAACCTGCCAGAAGAATAATTTTTTCACACAGATAAAGATTTCCTAAAAAATATAAAAAGTGTTCACCACTGTTCACTCTGTAATTTAAATCAGATATATCAAAGTATTATAGGGTGAATAGTTATTTCTAAACTGTTCACAAGTCTTCACCCCTGTTCACCTTTTTCTGGTTTGACGGTGAAGGGTTGGGTGAAGAGTGGTGATGAGTCTGATTTCAACTCATCACCCTTTAACAATATGAATTTAAATAAAAATATTTAAAGGTGAACAGGGTGAACAGTTTTACCCATAATTCTGTAATAGGGAGGGGATGAAATAACAATGGTTTTTCTGGCAGGTAATCTTTCAGCTCTCAGAGTTATGTATTCATGGGCAAATCTGCTGCCTACCTGTGGTATTGATATTCCAGCAAGGGGTAAACATGGCTCTTGCCCTATTTCCGGCGGCACTGACCGTTTCCACTTTATTGACGATCATCATCATCATGGTAACTGGCATTGTCGGCAGTGTGACGCCCCAAACTATGATGATGGGCTGGATTTAGTGGCAAGAACCCAAGGGATCTCGATTACTGAGGCGGCAAAAATCGTTGCAGATACACTGGTATTGCCTTTGCCCGACCCCAAGCCAGCCAGAGAAACCACTTACACAACACGGCCGATTGCCGAAAAAGTGGCAGCACTGGTGGCAAAATCCGTTACGGTCGCGCACTGCCCTGAAAGAACCTTGCTCCATTGCCCTTGTTCGTGATGATTTAAAAGCGATGGGGGTGAATGTGAAGAATTTCAGCCGCTGGTTAACCAAGTTAGAGCATGACGGACTCATTACCCGGAACGGGCAGGAACTCACCATTGTTAACCAGAGCAACGGGGATTAAAAAGTGAGTAGAAAAGTGAGGCGTAGTGAGGAGAGTAATTTTACGACTCACCCTATTCCTCACTTTTCTCGCATATATACAGAAAAAGTGAGGAGCAATAAAGGTATTGATTTTTAAGGATAAATAAATCCAAATTCCTCACCTGTTTTTGCAGTGAGGAAAGTAAAAAGTGAGGAGAAAGATGAGGAAGCATGAGGCGTTAATTCCTTTTCTGGCAGGTGTTTTTTTAGGTTCTCCGTGTTACCGGGGTAATTTATTAGCCCGGTAACACGGAGAAGACAAGCGCAGCGCGTCAGTGATACCCTGAAAATGATTGTCTAACCATCACGCAAGAAAATCTTTCTGGCTGGCAATCAGCTTTGCACCACAGGCGGTTTGCATTCCATCCAATGCAATATTTTTTCCTTGATATTTTAAATCACTGCTTCCTTCTATAATCGAAAAAGTTCCTTTGCATTTTGGACAGGCTACTAAATCACCTTTAGCCGCAATAGCTATACCTTGATAAACATAACCATCAATCGCGGTAATAACCTTACCACCATGATCTGTCATGTCGTTTAATCGGATAACTGCTTTACCTGCCATAATTTATATCTCACTAATTAATGGTAGTAGCTGTAAATCCCGTAGGCAGATTTCAATATCATTGGCTTTATTGATATGCTCTTGATTTTCTATATCAAAGATATCTTTTGTGGTGATAATCAATGAGCCTTTTTTATCATTCTTATCAGAAACAAATATTATTTCTTCTGCCATTGTAAGTAACGCCGAATCTATTTCGGTAGGTAAATATAACATCCACCCAGCACTTAATCTATCTGGAAATACCTGTTTTCCATACAGGGAATACCCGTTGGCTTCAACTAATATATAAGGTAAATTACGACTTGAAATTAAATCTTTAATAAACTCTATTAAACGTGATAATTGAAACTCTTTTTCACCAATACTTATATTAAGTGTTATTTCTGTTTGCCCTAACTGGTCACGGCGGTAATTCTGGTAATAGATTGAACATGAGTGCCCATCATCTTCCCCATCCCAGATCCCTTTTATGACCATAGGATCGTTCTCTGTATAGTCCTTTTCAAATTCTTTTATAGCTTTTTCTGTTGCTCCTTGTGTATCAAAAGCAATATGAAGTAAAGCTTCTTGACGGGTGTTTCCAGGTAAATACCACGTTTTATGATGATCAACAAAAAGTGTATTTATTTGTTGCGTGATTTTATGTAAATCCGCAAGCGCTATTTTGGGAGTGAGCGGTTCTTTCCAGTCAAAATACAGTCTTATTTCTAATGATAAGGTAGTCATCTATCTTTTCCTGTTAATTTATAAGGGAGTGTTAAACACTTTGATATTTGGGAATTTAGAGAGTGCTCTTGCGTAGTAAGCAAAACTCACAGGTTGCAGAAAGTGCCAATGGGAATTTGGGATACTATTTAACGAGGAACATACCATCTGCTGTCTTTCTGCCTGAGATATCATAGATAGATGTCCATTAGCCCACCAATCCATAGGTCTGCCATTTTTAAAGAAATTATCATATTTAGCTTTAGCTTCAAGAAATAAGCAGCTATATGGCTGCCAGCCATCAAAATTCACACCTAAACAATCCCATGACTCAATTCTCGACAAATTTGCGTCATAAATTGTTTTAGCTATAGCCGCCTGATAAGTAATTGCTGAAGCTGAACGTCCATTGGTACTTTCCCAAACCATCACGACTTTACCAATAGCAGGACATTTTTCACATTCAGTACGAGATGAAGTAATAACTTTCGTGTCCGATTCAGCTTTATCTTTTTCATCTTCTTTATCTTTTGTTAATTCATCGACACCAATACCCACACCAACGCCAAGCAGTATTCCGGCAAGCGCTGATGCCGCATATTCGGCTGCCCCCAAAATGGCAGGCAAAGCAATAACTGGCATATCAATTTCTCCTTTTCAATAAATTGTCAGTTACCCTCAAAAAATCCTCATACTGTTGCTCTGGATTATCTCCTGCCTCAAGTAATTTCTTAATCTGTGGATTACCATGAAAATCAGGGTTAAAGGCTGTAAGATACAAATAT
>NZ_JAQRFK010000137.1 GCF_028598745.1 Xenorhabdus sp. IM139775 | reverse complement strand
AATCCCATAAAACATAAGAAAAAATATACTTATGTGCCTGGCATATCTTTAAAAAATTGTATATAGCATCTTTGTAATTAGTTTCTATTTCAACTGAAATGTAAATTAAATTCAAGAATTATCTTTTGTGAGTAGCCAATGCGATTTGTGAATTCAATAGTTTTGTATCTGTCAAGCAACCTAAAATCGCATTTGGTGGTTCTTTTATTGAGAAAAGACAACTTCAAATAAATAATTTCAATCGGTTGAAAATTATGAAGTTAAATTCTATTCCATGACTTATCAGGAATGGGGGTGTACAAAAACCAAACGAAATTCATATTGGGTTGTTGGTGCAAATTAGTTCGGACTGAATTAATGTTAAAAATTAAGCTAAGGAGCATCTTATTTTTTTAACATTAATTCAGCCGAATTTATGGACGTTTTAATTCATGTTTTTTGAAGTATGTTCTATGGAGGGAGAAGTTTATCTCAGCATTGTTCAGAAAACTGTGCTAAAAAAATCATATGTTTATATTTTTTAATGAGTTTGTGTGTGTTTTTGAAATCCATTTTTGAAGGAAATCTATAAACGTTCGGACTTTCTCAGATACATGGCGGGTGTTGGGGTAGAGCGCATAAATGCCCTGTCTGGGAAAGCGATAATTGGGTAGTAATTGCTTAAGGTTCCCCTCAGCTATCTCATCTTGAACGAGCCAAGCGGGCAGTAAGGCAACACCGGCTCCTCTTTTTGCAAATGCCAATAACGAAGCGGCGCTATCAGCCATTACCATTGGCGTATGGTTTGCCCGAAAAAGAACGAGATTGCCTTCTGGCGTTAAAACTTGCCAGCTCAGAGGTGCAGCGAGACAACTGTTGGCAATCCAGTGCGCATCAGCAAGTTGTTTTAAATTATTGATATTTTTGTCAGCGTAATTTCTGAAATATTCATACGAAGCGACAGGTATAATTTCGAACTGGTCAATTAGCTTCGCATGGTGAGTCGAGTCGGATAACTGACCAAGTCGAATGGCAACATCAAAACGACCTGATATTAGGTCATCATTTTTTGACGATGAAACATGCTGAATGCGAAGTTGGGAATGTTGAGTACCAAAAGCAGCAATTGCCGGTACGACAATATGTGCACCATACTCGGGGGTTGTAGTGATGCGAATTAAGCCGCTCAATCCTGAATGTTCGCTTCGAACATCGTTCAGTACGCGTTCAGTTTCTTGGAGTAGCTGCTGACATTGATAATAAAAACGTTCACCGGCGTCGGTAACTGCGACCTGACGGGTACTGCGAGCCAGCAACGATACACCTAGTTTTTCTTCCAGCTGCTTAATGTTAAAGCTGACTACCGCCTTGGTTAGCCCTAGCGTCTGAGCAGCACTCGTGAAACTCCCGGCTTCCACCACTGCTACGAAGATTTCAAGTCGATGCATGTTAAACATATTTTAGTCCACTTTTATGGTGTGATTGTCAAAATTATTTTGACAGTATAACTGCCAAGGTAGAATTTATCCTTATGTAATCTGCTCTTATACTACACCCACTATGTAGTTGTTCATGAGAAAACTATGACTTATCGGTTACGCGTCGCCAGTGTTTATCTGCTGGGATTCTTTATAGATCTGATTAACATGTTTATTGCCAATGTTGCTTATCCCGATATCGGCAGGCATTTTGGTGCACCAGTTAGCCAATTAGCCTGGGTGAGCAACGCCTATATTTTGGGTCTCACATTGGTGATACCGCTTAGCGGTTGGCTGGCGAACCGTGTTGGACCAAAGCGCCTGTTTATCTTATCGCTGGTCATTTTCATTATCGGCACCTGTGGAGTGGGTAGTGCTTCATCTGTATCGCAACTCATTGGCTGGAGATGGGTGCAGGGAATGGGTGGAGGGTTGTTGATACCACTTGGGCAGACGATGACGTATTCCCTTTACCGCACTCATGAGAGGGCGAAGTTGTCGTCAGCGGTCATGTTAGTCGCTTTGCTGGCACCGGCTCTGTCCCCTGCCATCGGTGGGGTGCTGGTTGATAATGTAAACTGGCGTTGGGTGTTCCTGGTGAGTCTGCCGTTGGCAATAGTGGCGTTGATTCTTGCTGGATGCTGGCTGAAATCGGATGCTAAAACGGAGGCCAATGTACGACTTGATCTCGGCGGTCTAGTCAGTGGCTGCTCGGCATTAACACTTATACTACTGGGACTGACTTATATGGGAGAAGCCCACTACCTTCGTCAGGGATCGGTTTTATTGCTCGCAGGCATGATTCTATTGGCTTTGTACGTCCGGAGTGCCTTACGCAAAACGAAGCCGTTGCTCAACCTGCGATTGGTCCAAGATCCTTTATTACAAACAGCGATGCTGATATATCAATTCATCCCCGGTATTTTCACCGGCATCAGCCTAGTAGCAATGTTTTACCTACAAAACCAATTGGGAATGCATGCTACATTGGTAGGATCAATGATGCTTCCCTGGGCCTTAGCGTCTTTTGCTGCAATCAATTTGACCGGTAAAAAGTTTAATCAATTGGGACCTCGTCCTCTATTTATTGCCGGATGTCTGGTACAAGGCCTAGGGATTGGATTACTGGCTATGATCGGTCATGCGGAAAACATCAGCATAACTGTGTTCGCTTTTGCTTTTATGGGGTTCGGCGGAAGTCTGTGCAGCAGCACGGCCCAAAGTTCCGCTTTTATTCAGATTGCCGACA
Organism: Xenorhabdus sp. IM139775; assembly: GCF_028598745.1. GTDB lineage: Bacteria > Pseudomonadota > Gammaproteobacteria > Enterobacterales > Enterobacteriaceae > Xenorhabdus. Next base: position 718 of record NZ_JAQRFK010000137.1, on the reverse strand, counting down.
ATGAATTGGCAGATGCCAGCGCGCTGTGGAATATCAACCGTCAGCTCAGTTTTTGCTTTGGTGTCACACTCATCAGCTTACTGCTCAATATACTGCTTAACTCAGGACTGGTGACAAACCAAGCTTATCGCCTTTGCTTTGTGTTAGCAGCCTGTAGTGTTGTTATTCCAATTTTATTTTGCCTTCGCATAGCCAACCGGAGCGTAATCCTTACCCTCAATCAGGAGAAACAATGAATCGTTATTTTCAGGAAGTATTAGATGCGCATGAGCTTATTCGCTGCTGGTTGGGTGATTCATCAACTCACCCTGATGTGTGCGAAAATCTGCTTGCACGTTTTAGCCCAGCTTATTCCATGGTGACACCCAGCGGCGCTCTGCTCGACTATACGACATTGAATACTTTCTTCCGTACTCAATGCGGTGCAAAAGCAGGACTACAAATTGAAATTGAATATATGCAAGTGATCGCTGAAAGTGACAAGGGCGCAACAGTCACTTATCAGGAATGTCAAATTATCCCTGAGCAAAGTTCTACGTTGCGATTTTCAACTGTCGTATTCGAATTAGATCATGAGGGACGTGTTATCTGGCGTCATCTTCATGAGACATCAATGCCCCAAACATAATTCATGCAGATCGTTGTTGAATGACGGATATATCGTGATATTGCAAGAACTCATCGTTCAACAACTTTTTGTGAAATTAGACATTCCATT
>NZ_JAQRFK010000136.1 GCF_028598745.1 Xenorhabdus sp. IM139775 | reverse complement strand
AAAAGAAAATAATAGATGTATAGTTATTTTTTAACTATACATCAACTGTACATTCTCTTCATTAGGGTAAAAAATGGGTGAACAGATGATACAGTCAGTGAATATCATATTAATTGCATCAAACCCTGATGTAGCAAGGCTTTCAGGGGATTGTGCAGAGGGTGCATAACTGAGAGGGTGAAAAAGATTTTTAGGGGGTATCTTCTGGCAGGCAAATAAAAGCCGGATGAATCTAAGAAGATAAATTTAGTGCATCAATTTGTTTTTTTATTAGGGTGCTATCTGAAATTTAAATCAGGTAATTATCTGATTTTATTTAAGAAGAGAGGTTAATCACAATTTTGCTGGTGATCTTTTATTCATGCTGGAATAGATAAGAATTGCTGTTATATCCTGTTTAATTGATGCTATATGGGAGTCGTGGCACAAATCACTTGATTGTTACATTACTTAATAGTAACTAATGAAATTATTTATAACGGATATTATGGAGAATTGAGGAATGACACATAAGAAATATAATCCCACTTGGGATGGTTATATGGGCGATGTTTTAAGGGGTAATGTGGGAATTAATCAGCTAAAACCCCAGCATGAATTTTTTGATGCCATTGGGTTAGAAAAAGTATTGAGTGATAATACCCAATATCACATCGTTCTTTCATTATCAGAAGCCAAAAGTATTATTGAGGATATCAGTCCCCGCCGTCCACAAAATCCAAGTCATGGAGAAGCCTTTGCAAGAGGTACGGAAGCAGAAAATCCAAGTTACGGAGAAGCCTTTGCAAGAGGTATGGAAGTAGATAACAATAAAAAAAGTCCTATGTCATATGTGTTTTCTGTCACAGATCCTATTTCTACCTATGCTGGAAATATCTATGATTCACGTAGCTTATATGATGTTATTCGAGAATTTAAGAGATTGGGCATTACAGCTACAGAGCATATAGGAGAAAATGGAAGAAGGTATATTCATATATCAGGGCATGCAGGTCTTAGACGTATTATCCAAGGAACGCGATATTGTGCCAATCATCCTCAAATGTTAATGATGGGAATAGGACAGCAAGGTCTTAATTCAAGTGTCATTGGTGGAGTTAGGTTTTGTATTATTTTTTCTATTGGTTATCGAATTATTGAAGGTATATTTAAAGATGAATATACATTGGCTGATTTTATTGGCAATATAACAATGGATATGGCTAAAACTGCTATTATTGCTGCTTCCTCTTGGGCTGTAGGTTCATTATTAACAGCTACTGCGCTTGTAGGGGGAAGTGTTGTTGCCGTAGCAGGTATTGTATTCCTCGTTGGGATAGGGGTAGCTATAGGATTGGATTATCTTGATAAACAATATCAAATAAGTGATAAAGTTATAAAATATATTAAAAATGAGATTGATAGAAAGAAAAGAACACCAGAGGCTAACCTGCAACAAATATTTAATGGATTAGGTAATATTAGATGAAGAATAAATACATTAAATTATTAGGCTCTTTGATAATGCTTATTGTAGTTACAAGCGTTATGATTCCTGTTAGCGAATACATTATTTCTTTAGTGCTTATGAAAGATTTGATAGTGTTTTCTGGTGCGGTTGTGATGTACTTTTTATCATTTCCACTAATATTTTATTCTATGGCAGGGTCTGCTTTTTTTTTCATATTTAATAGATTGCCAAAATATAATGAATGTATAGTGAAATATTTGAGCAAGTTAATGTTTATTTCATTAATTATCGGTTTTCCGATATCTTTTTTTGTAGGTTATCAACTGAAAAATGATGGCTACTTGGTTTGTGAAAAAATTTCATGGATGTCACCGACTACTTATGTTAAAGACATTAAGTTATGTAATTGAAAATTTTTGTAAATATTCCGTCCTCATGTTTCCGCAAGTTTAGCCCTCCTATATCGAGGGCTTTTTATTCTATTTTTCATAGATATATTAAGAAATGGCACTCAGACGTGAGCCGCCATCAGGCCGTTTAATCAAGCTGCGAGAAGTAGCCTGCGAGACGCAGAAAAAGATTATTCGGCCTACCCCTTTTGGAGCTGGTTTCACGTCTTGACATTCTTGTTTACGGAAACCATTTCATGAAAAAACTCCTCGAACTACGCCAGCAAAAGGCAACCCTTACCGAACAAATGCGCACCCTGCTCACCAAAGCCGAAACTGAAAAACGTTCCCTGACCGAAGAGGAAGCCAAACAATTCGACGAACTGCGCAGCCAGTCCGATGCCCTGAATGCCGAAATTGCCCGTTATGAGGCGCTGTCTGATGAAGAGTGCAGTCAGGCAAAAGCCCAGCCAACCAGCGAAAAACTCAGTAATGACGAACTGCGCCACTATATCCTGACCGGAGAAACCCGCACCTTGTCTACGGGCGTGCCGTCCGAGGGTGGCTATACCGTTATTCCCGAACTGAACAAACAAATCATGCAGCAATTGGCTGATGAGTCGGTCATGCGCCGGATCTGTACCCTCAAGACCACACGCAGCAACGAATACAAGCAGTTAGTTTCGGTCGGTGGCGCAGCGGTAGCCCATGGTGAAGAGGGCAAGGCACGCGGAGAGACAACCACACCGAAGATGGAGGAAGTCAGCATTAAGCTGTTCCCAGTTTACGCTTACCCTAAAACCACGCAAGAAATCATCGACTTTAGCGACGTGGATATCTTGGGCTGGCTGACCGCTGAAATTGCAGACACCTTCGTCGATACCGAAGAAACGGATCTTGTCAGTGGTGACGGCAGCAAAAAGGCGAAAGGCTTCCTGTCTTATCCCCGTGATACCCAAGCCGACAAAACACGCGCTTTCGGTACCCTGCAAAAGCTGGAAGTTGCCAGTCTTGAGGCCGACAGCCTGATTGACCTTAAGTTTTTGCTTAAGCACAAGTACCGCAAGAATGCCGTCTGGGTGATGAACTCCACGACCGCCGCCAAGGTGCAGAAGCTGAAAAACGGCAATGGCGATTACATCTGGCGGGAACGTTTGCAAGCCGGTGATCCGGATATGCTGCTGGGCTTACCTGTCCACTATCTTGAATTTATGCCGGATAACGTTATCGGTCTGGGTGACTTCAAGCGCGGTTACTTCATTGTTGACCATGAAACAGGCACCCGCACCCGTCCCGACAATATTACCGAACCGGGATTTTATAAGGTACATACCGATAAGTATCTGGGCGGGGGCTTGGTGGACTCCAACGCGATCAAGGTGCTGGAACTGAAAGCCGGCAAATAAGCAAGAGGGGCACAACGCCCCTTTTCAGTCTTGGAGTCCATAGATGAATAACGATTTTGAAATCCGCACCGCTTCCTTGTCAGCGTCAGATAAAAAGCTGGTCGGCTACGCGATCCGGTGGAACAGCCGATCCCGTCTCTTGTGGGATGAGTTTGTCGAACAGTTCGCCCCGAATGCCTTTCGTGCCAGTCTAACGGCGGGTACTGATGTTTTGGCACTTTATGAACATGATCACATGAACCTGTTAGGCCGCACCACGTCCGGCACCTTACA
>NZ_JAQRFK010000135.1 GCF_028598745.1 Xenorhabdus sp. IM139775 | reverse complement strand
TTAGTATGTGTTCCCCGTGAGTACGGGGATAAACCGTTTGCTCACCATAGGCCACTAAATAAACGACCGTGTTCCCCGTGAGTACGGGGATAAACCGGCTATATACACGGGTTTATCGTCAACGGTAGCGTGTTCCCCGTGAGTACGGGGATAAACCGACAAATTATTTGAATAGCATTGCTGATTCAATGTGTTCCCCGTGAGTACGGGGATAAACCGGACAAGATCGGTGGCGAACTTGCCCGTACTTTGTGTTCCCCGTGAGTACGGGGATAAACCGCAACAACAGACGGTTGCCCTACTGAACGAGCAGTGTTCCCCGTGAGTACGGGGATAAACCGTACGAAAAAGAAAACTACTTAAGGCTAGATTTGTGTTCCCCGTGAGTACGGGGATAAACCGGAAATCAGACAGGGTGTTGCTCATGCCAGAAAGTGTTCCCCGTGAGTACGGGGATAAACCGACTCATCATATTTAAACCCATTTGCAAACAGAGTGTTCCCCGTGAGTACGGGGATAAACCGCGAAGCCGCCACAATGAACAGCATCACCGCTTGTGTTCCCCGTGAGTACGGGGATAAACCGTATCAAAATACCCCATTATACACGTGTATAATGTGTTCCCCGTGAGTACGGGGATAAACCGGATGGTATTGGCGGGAACGGTAGCGCAGGCGCGTGTTCCCCGTGAGTACGGGGATAAACCGGGATCCACGTTTTTGCACTTAAATCCAGCGCAGTGTTCCCCGTGAGTACAGGGATAAACCGGTAAAAGTTTATCTTCTTCGGGCGGGAAGAAAGTGTTCCCCGTGAGTACGGGGATAAACCGGAAGTTTCAGGCTGGTCGAATACTGAAATGCTGTGTTCCCCGTGAGTACGGGGATAAACCGTTTATCAAATGAACACATTAACCACTAAACAGGTGTTCCCCGTGAGTACGGAGATAAACCGGCGATGTGCTGTAGCGGGGGAAACAAGAAAAAGTGCTCCCCGTGAGTACGGGGATAAACCGTTTTGGAATGCGATCCATTGTGGTTGCAGTACGTGTTCCCCGTGAGTACGGGGATAAACCGACGAGGATGATGAAGTGTTCCCCGTAGACACTTGTCTCTTAATAAAACTAATTAAGAGATCTCCATTAATTCAATTCTGTTTCCAAAAGGATCATAAACATGAAATCTGTTGAATCCTTCAAGTGGTTCATCGTCCTTGCATCTGTAACCAGCATTAACGAGCAAAACACGTAATTCATCAAGATTATCAACTAAAAATGCAGGATGAGCCTTGGTTGCAGGCTGAAAATCTTCTTGTACGCCTAAATGCACTTGAACATCACCACCTTTAAACCAACATCCTCCACGTTTTGCAAGATGTGCTGGTTTTTGTATTTCAGTTAATCCAAGCGTATCTGCATAAAATTTACGCGCAATTTCTTCTTTGCCTTTAGGCATAGCGAGTTGAATATGATCCAGTCTTAGCAAGGCCATAATGAATCCTCTTTCATTGAAGTCATTATCTTATGGTTAAAGACCTTTATTTTTACAATCAAAAATAAAGAAAAATATTAAAAACAATATTGTTACCGTTAAGTAAACAGAGTTGAAAAACAGATTTTACTAAATCAATATCAAGGTGCGAGAACATAGCAAGCAAGCGTGATATAAAATGCCGTTTTTGCTCTTCCCACTGTTTTGGCCTGCCCGTGGCATTTCTTACTACTGAAAATTTCTGTAATTTAGTTATTAATTAGATAACAATTGTATAACAAAAAATGTTTCAGGACGTGGGTGAATGTTTTCCAAATCAAATATCTCAACCAGTGCATTACTGTTCTCGTCTCTGCTTTTGACCATAGGGCGTGGAGCCACTATTCCCTTTATGGCTATCTACCTGACCCGTCAGTATCAGATGCCTGTTGATATGGTCGGGCTTGCTATCTCTGTTGCTTTCAGTATTGGCGTACTCTTCAGTATAGGGTTTGGGATTCTGGCGGATAAATTCGATAAAAAACGCTATATGCTGTTGGCTGTTATTGGGTTTATCTGTGGTTTTATTGCGATTCCCCTGATCAATCACGCAGGCTTGGTTGTGGTTTTTATCTCGTTGATAAATTGTTCCTATTCTGTCTTTTCGACGGTACTGAAAGGTTATCTTGCTGATACACTGCCAACGCCAACGAAAGCGAAAGTTTTTTCGCTAAACTACACCTTTATTAATATAGGTTGGACTGTCGGCCCGCCAGTCGGTACATGGCTTTTGATGTACAGCATCAACCTTCCGTTCTGGTTGGCAGCCGTTTCCGCTTCCGTTTCAATTATTTTTATTCAGCGCTATGTTCAAAGCGTCCGCGTTGCCGCAAACAGTGATAAATCAGCAACCGTGTGGGAGCCGACAGCCATGTTACGTGATCGCGCACTGCCCTGGTTTGTTCTGTCAACTTTTCTTGGCTCATTGGTGTTCGGCTCTTTTACCATCTGGATCTCACAATATGTCCTGACAGTAGCTGACAGTGCCTTGGCTGAAGCGGTTATCGGTGTTGTATTGCCGGTGAATGCTGCTGTGGTTGTCACTTTACAATATGCGGTAGGTAAACGCATACGTCCGGAAAATCTTAAGAAACTCATGACATTAGGCAGCTTCTTTTTCTTAATGGGATTAGCCGTCTTTATGATAGCGGACAAAAACCTTTACCTTTGGGGGCTGGCAGCCGTTATTTTCACTCTGGGTGAACTCATCTATGCGCCGGGAGAATATATGCTTATTGACAATATCGCGCCGGAAGGGATGAAATCCAGCTATTTTTCGGCTCAGGCATTGGGATTATTAGGCGGTGCTTTTAATCCGGTGTTAAGTGGTGTTGTGCTTACCAAGCTGCCACCTCAATCATTATTCATCATTCTGATGGGGATCTTGTTTTTCGCGTGGCTCAGTATGCTTAAAGGGATGAGTATCAGGCCACTTGTTTACCAATGAAGGCCTTATCTCTTTTTCTTCAATTTATAACTGAGAGCCATTTCAATACATATACTCAACTCATCTGTGGGCAAATCGTTTTTGGGATCAAAAACAATTGCCCGATTTTTTGAATAATTCAGTTCAGGGAAAAGTGTTCTGAACGTATCAATTAATGTGGTCTGGCAGTGAAAAAAGATAGCCACATGCGAATCACCGAAACGATCCAGACGGATTGTTGTTCCCGATCCAGTTTCAAGAGTAAGATAACTGGGTTGCCCCCATTTCAGCATCTCGGTAATGGCACCGACGCCTTCGGTTTTTGATGCGATGTCAAATAGTAATGCTCTTATCATCAATAGCGCCTTTTGATATCGTTCAGGATAATGATTAAACACCAAGCGAACTACGTTACATTGAAATGCTGCCATAAGATTGCTACCTTATCTGTTAATGCTTATCCGTTAATTGATATATTGTGACTATCTCACACAGTCTTATCCCGGGATTAAATAGAATAACATGGGATTTCCGGTCTCATTTTCAGAGAAAGAAACATTTAAAACCCTGCGTATTTAATCAATTAGAAGCTGAATTAACATATTAAGTGCAATCGGCGGG